>NZ_JBFREQ010000059.1:0-20796 GCF_052114385.1 Variovorax sp. M-6
CCTTCTTGAGCGTCGAGGACCTGGTTAAGCGCGCGGGGCTGGATGCCCACGACCTGAAATGCTTGTCGGGCGCCGACGCGCTGCTGACCCTGTCCGGTCGCCGGCCAGATGCCGTGTGGGAAGCCGCCGGAGTCGACACCCGTCCAACCGAGATGCTGCGCAAGGCGCGGACGGTTGAGGAGCCGTTTACGTTTGCCGAACCAACAGAGGGCGCGGAAGTCGCAGACGACTACGCCTCGATGGGTCTGACGCTGCGGCGGCATCCGCTCGCGCTGATCCGCCATCGTCTCGCCGAACGGGGCGTTCGAACGGCAGAAGAATTGCGCACCCAGGCGCGCGACCGTGACCAGGTGACGGCCAGCGGCATCGTCACGCATCGGCAGCAGCCAAGCACCTCGAAGGGCGTGATCTTCGCGACGCTGGAGGACGAGACCGGCACTGTAAACATCATCGTCTGGCCCAAGCTCGCAGAGGAGCAGCGCTCGGCGCTCCGGCAGTCGCGGCTGCTGACGGTGCAGGGCACCTGGCAGAGCGAGAAAGGCGTGAATTCGCTGGTCGCCGTGCAGCTCTGGAACCACACCCCGCTGCTGGGGGACTTGCGCGTATCGAGCCGGGATTTCCGGTGACGCTATCTAGGCGATTTCCCCCTCGGCCATTCAGGTTCTGGCAAGGTTCGCCCCTTTGGGCCAGGATATCCTCGCTGAAAACTGGAGGTGTCCTACAGATGACAACCCACCTGCGCAGAATCTCAGTCACCGTGGACGAGCCAGATCCGGGGCACTTCTATTGGCTGCTGCTGGAGTCGCGCGAGGACGCCAGCGTCTGGGAGGCGCTGGAAGCCGCCGACGAACCCCTTGCGAGCTGGAGTGATGCTTTTGACGCGGGGTGCGTTGCCCTCTTCAAGCTGGCGCCGGACGAGCGCCTCGGCCCGAGAGCTTGGGGCGAAGACGAAGACGCGGATCCGGTGGGCTAAAGCCTCGCGCCTGCTGGACTCCCTGGCAAGCATGCCCAAGAAGCCCGCAAAACGAACTCCAGTTGACCTTCGCCCGGCGCGGGTCAGAATGAGCAGAAAGCACCGGAGGCTCGCCATGCCCATGGACTACCTGCGCAGGATCGAGAACGCGGAGTTTCCGCTGAGCGTCACCGACATCAACGAGATCGGATACGTCGCGATTCTCAAAGCGGCTGGCCTCGTGGAAGCAGCAGTTCCCCTCCCGTACCGAGATCCGGATGGCACTACCGTACAAGCACCGGCGATAGTCGCCGAGATCACTCAGAAAGGGCGAGAGGAATTGGCGAGGTTGCGCGGCAGTCCGCCATCGCCTTAGGTTGCCGCGGGGCTAGTGCAAGACCAATTGCGTAGGGGTCGCCCCTGTACCAAACCCAAAGGCCTCTGATTCCTCAGAGTTCATTTCGTAGGCCAGCATGCCGGCGGCCACGATTAGCACAGCAGTGCCGACCCTGCGAAATACCCTATCGACGTCGCGCGCGCGGTATCGGTGGGACTTCATGACGACCTCCTTTCGGATGCGTCGTAAATCGTTGCACGTGTTCCGAGCGGGACGCTGTCAGACAGACACGCAAATTCGTTTGGTGCTGCAACGAAAAACCCGCCGGGCTTGCGTGGGGCGGGTTTGATTTAGGCGGCACTTCCCCTCGAGAGGATCTTTGCAGAGCGCGAGCCCTAGGGCGACGTACGGCCGGGACGGAGGCCATAGCCTTGAAGGCGAAACTCCGGTATCCCTGGTGATAGCGGGGTTATTAGTACACCACAAGGTTCAGTAATGCAAAGCACCATGTGCCTGATGATGCTATTGAAGAAGGAGGAGGATGCTGGATGTCCTTGCTATCCGTCAGTCAAAAAAATCCCAGCGTTGAAGAGGTTATCGCCTCTTACTGCGCCGCGCGCTACTGCATCGAGCCGGCGGGTGCATCCGCCGTGATATTGCGCATCGGTGAGCGGTCAGCTGGGTTGGCCGCGCTGTACAGCGAATTGGATGTGGACAGCTGCGCATTCCTCACCGCCTCGAACCCGTTGGGGGTTGTCTTACGCGATGCGGACAATGCCGTCGCCATGACTGCGCTCTGCGTTGATGTGCACGCATTGGGCCTCGCGCTGTTGCCGGGCGTTAGCAGGGATGGCGACCCCGCCAGCAGTTGGCCCGGCGAAGAGAGCGTTGCAGTCCTCGGCATCGGTCGAGACGCGGCGCGTGACCTAGGGGATCGCTATCAACAGAACGCCATCGTGTGGGCAGGCTCCGATGCCGTGCCTGAGCTGATCCTCCTTCGATAGCTCGGGTCGAGGCCATAGGGCTGGCTGCCTGCGACCGACACCGAGAAGCGGCGCTTGAACTTGCTATCCTCCAAAAGCAAGGTTGCTTCTTACTCCGACGCGACAAGGAGGATGCGATGACCATCGTCACCAGCTTGTTCAAGGACAAGGACAGCGCGGAGTTCGCTTTCCGGTCCGTTGTCGAACTGGGCTACGACAAGAGCGATGGCAATGTCGTCATGTCCGACGAAGTTCGCCAACGACACTTTCTCGCCCACATCCCGATCACAGAATATCCAGATGCGACTGATCTGGAAGAGAAGGCCGCTGCAGGAGACATCAACGACCCAGCGAACAAGACATGGGGCGGTCCGGTGGGTGGGACGGTGGGCACGCTTGCGCCGGTAGTTGGAGCTGTGGGCGTGTTGCTGATCCCTGGTTTCGGGATCGCGGCCGGGCCATTGGCCATAGCACTGATAGCTTCCGCCGCGACTGGTGTAGCGATCGGCCTCATGGGACTACTCAAGAACTGGGGCATTCCGGACTCGCGCGTCGAGCAGTACGAACTCGGACTCCGTGCGGGCGGCATTCTGCTTGGAGTGAAAGCGCACTCCGACGCAGATGCTGTGGAAATTCAGCAACGTTGGCAAGAAAGCGGTGGAGAACACATTCATTCGTAGGCCACTGAGACGGTACCCAACAGGTTGAACACGCCGTGCATCGTCTCGCTGCGCGCGCCGAGCGCATCGTTGCCAAGTTGTGCGAGAGAGATAGCGCCCGTGCCCGGATTGACCAGCGGCCCCGGCAACACCTGCACCGGCACGCTCTGCAGCGGCATGTTGCGGCCAGCAACCCGTCGTGGGATATGCCCTGAGCAATGCCGGCCTGATGGCCAACCTGAGCCTCGACGGCACCAAGGTCAGCAAACTCGATCTTTGATCGTTTGGCGTGGGGCCTTGCCCGCCCTGTCACTTCAATGCGGGATCCCTACCGGTCGCGGCCTTCGACTTGGCGCGCGCAACGGGCGTCAAGCCGCAGGAGGTGACGCGCATTCTCGAACTGCACCACGCCACGAAGATCGACACCCTCGCGGACGCATTCGACGCCTTGGGCTATCGACTGGATCTCAAGGTCTCAAAGGCGAAGGCAGCGGCGTAGCGTCACTCGCTCGCTAGCGGCACCAGCGCGAGGGTCGCGCCGCTCTGGCCTGGCGCGCGAGCGAGGTACGCGCCGGCCTGGGGCGGCGAGACAGCGGGGTCCGGCGCCCTGGGCGGCCGGCGCTGGCCGGCAGGAGTCGCCACGCCGGCCAACAAGGCTACACCGCATGCATTCCGCCATGGTTGCGGCGGGTATCGACCTGTACCTACGAGCGTTCCATGGGGCCTCCTACGTTCGCAGAATCTGGTCGATTTCTATATTGCCGATGACGCCGAAGCTCAAGCAGGAACACCGGGTTCTCTACGCCCGTCGGCGCCAAGGAGATCACCATGAAAAAGCCGATATTGATATTCGCCGTTACAGCGTTGTGCCTGGTTTCCGGTCCAACCAGCGCGCAGATGACCTCGCCGCCGAAAGCGGCGGTCGAATCGGCCGACGCCGCCCGCGACAAGATCGCGGCCGACTACAAGGCAGCCAGGGCGCTTTGCGACGCCATGAGAGACAACGCCAAGGACGTCTGCGTCGAGGAAGCCAAGGGCAAGGAAAAGATTGCGAAGGCCGAACTCGAACAGCAGCGCCATCCGAGCGAGAGCAACGCACGCAAGGTCGCTGAGGCCAAGGTGGAGGTCGCCTACGACGTCGCCAAGGAGAAATGCGACGACTTGAAGGGCGATGCTAAGGACGCTTGTGTGAAGCAGGCCAAGGCCGACGAGGCTAAGGGAAAAGCCGAGATCAAGGCCATGAAGTAGATGAGCAGACGGCCCCGCAGGTGTTGCAGGTGCTGCATCCGACCGCACAATATTCCGGGAGTCACTCCGTCAGCGCTTCGGCGTGCCGCTCGCAGACTTCGCCGGCGATGCAGCACCGGTCACTTCCTCTCGGCAATCTTGCGCACGGCGTCGCCGCTAGCCTGGCGCGCAGCTGTGGCTCGTTGCCGTGCAGGCAGCCTGAGCGGCCTGGGAACGGCGGCTCAAGGGGTCGCTCAAAGCTGCATTTCGACCCGCGCGGCACCGGTCGGGTCCTTCTGGGCAAAGGCCACTACGTCTTCGCCATAGCGCTGCACTTTGAGGTCGAAGCGGCTATCGCCCACTCGCAGTCCGGAGATGTGGATGGCCTCGATCCCGTTGGGCAGACGGGGGTGCGTCACGCGAACACGGTGGCGAGCCGCCTCGACCGTCACCCCGAGACAGGCCTGCAACAGCATGAACACCGAGCCCGCTGCCCAGGCCTGGGGCAGGCACGCGACCGGATAGGCTACCGGCGCCTCGCCGGGCGCGCGGTCGAAGCCGCAGAACAGCTCCGGCAGGCGAAGCCCGAAATGCACGGCCGCTTCGAACATGTCGCCGAGCAACTGGACGACACCGTCGCGCTCGCCATAGCGGGCCATCCCCGCGGCGCACAGCGCGACGTCGTGCGGCCACACCGACCCGTTGTGATAGGACATCGGGTTGTAGCGTGCCATGTCCGAGGGCAACGTGCGTACGCCCCAGCCGCCATCGAAGGGCGCCGAGCGCAGTTGCTGCACGACGAGGCGCCCTCGCTCGGGTGACGGCAAACCCGAGAACAGCAGGTGCCCGGCGTTGGAGGCCCGCACCCGGCACGGCTGCTGTTGCCCGTCCAGGGCCAGGGCGTAGGTCTGCAACTCGGGCAGCCAGAAGCAGCGCTCGACGCGGGCAGCCATCCCGGCCGCCTCGGCCTCCCATTCGCGCGCCTGCGCGAACTGACGCCGGGCGCGTGACAACATGCCCATCCCGCGCAGCGCGGCGAACGCATAGCCCTGCACTTCCACCAGCGCGATGGGTCCCTGGGCCGATCGACCGTCGGCGTGGAACACCGAGTCGTGGCTGTCCTTCCAGCCCTGGTTGGCCAGGCCGGTCAGTTCGCCCCGCGCATAGCTCACGAAGCCGCCGTGCCGCCGAGCGTTGCCCTCGATCCATTCCATCGCCGCGAGCAGAGCGTCCCAGATGCTCGCGATGAATTCCATGTCGCCCGTGCGTTCGGCATAGGCGGTCGCCAGCATCACGAAAAGCGGGGTGGTGTCGACGCCGCCGTAGTACCGGCTGAACGGCAGTTCCTTGACCGCCGCCATCTCGCCCTTGCGGGTCTCGTGCATGATCTTGCCGGGTTCGGCGTCGTGGAATGAGGAGGTCTCGCTCGCCTGGTGGGCTGCCAGGAAGGCGAGCACGCCGCGCGAGAGCGCCGGGTCGAGCCACAGCGTCTGCAGTGCGGTGACCACCGCGTCGCGGCCGAAGGGGGTCGAGAACCACGGGATGCCCGCATACGGATAGGGTCCGGTGTCGAGCTCCGTGGTGAGCAGGGCCAGGTCGGCCTCGGACTTGTCGATCCAGGCCTGGAACAGGCGCCCGGATGCGCGCACCCGGGCGCCGCGGCGCCGGTGAATGCGCAAGCTCCAACGAGCATGCGTCGCGCCTTCCCGGTAGCGCGTCGACGAGGGCTCGGCATGCGAGTCGCCGACTTCGACATGGAGCGTCCAGCGGGCGCGGCCGTCGAGGGCGACGTCGAAGGTCGCGTGACCCTCGGCCAAGCGGCCGGGCACCTCCGAGAAAGACAGCACGACGCTACGCCAGACCGTATCGAGGCCGCGGTAGCGCAACGCGACCTGGCGTTCGCCGACCGCCCCGGCGACGAGTTCTCCGCGCTGGGGGCGCTGCTGGCCGCGGACCTCGAACATGTCGCGGAAGTCGGCGCCGAACAGCAGGGTCAGCGGGACGCGCGCGGCCGCATCGCCGTAGTTGACGAGCGTGATGCGCTCGTGCACCCGGTCCTGCCACAGGAAGCGCCGGCGCTCCAGATGGATCACACCTTGCGGCATCGAACTCTCGCCCAGGGGCGGCAGTGGATGGTTGGTCATGTTGGCCGTGAAGAACGCGTTGTCCTGGCTCACGGCGCTCGACAGCAGCGCCGGCTGGCGGCCGTCCATCAGAAGTCGAAAGGTCGAAAGCCAGCGCGTGTCGTTGTGGAAAAGGCCGTCGCCCTCACCCGTCACGTCACCGAAGGCATCGGCCACGAGGAAGGTGTCGCCCTCCTTGAGCACGAACAGCCGCTGCCCCGAACGCACGGGCGGCGCCGGCCACTCGTCTTCGCGTTCCGTGGCGGATTCTGACTTTTTCACGGCGGCTCCCGCTTCCGGCTAGGCCGCGATGCCTTCGCGCGTCGACTCGCGGCTACCGCTGGCGATCTGCCAGTAGAGCTGCGTGTAGCGCGCGGCCATGGCCTGGGCCGTGAAGCGCTGCTCGAAGACCGCGCGGACCGCGTGCCGTGCCAGGCGTCCGACCGCTTCGACCGCGGCCACGGCCTGGTCGAGGTCGTCGACGACCCAGCCGGTGACCCCGGCGTCGATGACTTCGGGTACTGCGCCGCAGCGCCAGGCGATGACCGGGGTGCCACAAGCCATGGCTTCGATCATCACCAGTCCGAAGGGCTCGGGCCAGTCGATCGGAAACAGAAGTGCGCGTGCGTTGCCGAGAAAATCGCCCTTCTGCGCGTCGCCGATCTCGCCGATGTAGCTCACCAGGGGGTGGACAAGCAACGGCCGGATGGCTCGTTCGAAATAGTCCCGGTCCACGGCATCGACTTTGGCCGCGAGGCGCAGGGGCACGCCGGCAGCCTTGGCGATCTCGATCGCGCGATCCGGTCGCTTTTCCGGAGAGATGCGCCCCAGGAAGGCGAGGTAGTCCCCCCTGGGCGTCGGCGTGAAAGGCAGCCCGCGCGGATCGACCCCGTGGTGCACGGTGGCGCGCCAGTTCGCCTCGGGCATAGGCCGCCGCTGGTGGTTGGAAATCGAGACCAAGGGGAAGTCGCTCCATCGGCGATAGGTATCCAACAGATCGGCAATATCCAGCCGACCGTGAAGGGTTGTCAAGGTCTTCGCGGCCATCTGCTCGAACAGCGGGAAATGCAGCATGTCGATGTGGAAGTGCACGACGTCGAAGGCATCGGCGCGACGCCGCACCTCGTGCAGCATCGACAGATGGCTCGCCAGATCGGACTTCAGCGGCGAGTCGTCCAGTCGCAGGGCCTGCCGACGCGTGGAGACCGGCGTGGCGCGGGTGCGCATGTCGCCCGCGGCGAATAGGGTCACATCGTGGCCCTGCTCGACCAGCGCATTCGTGAGGTGGGCAACCACCCGCTCGGTGCCGCCGTAGAGGCGGGGTGGAACGGCTTCGTACAGCGGTGCGACTTGTGCGATCTTCATCGTCTTTCCCCGGCGGCATGCCCTGAACTCGGAAATCCTGGAGCCTTTTTAACGCCGCCGATGAAGGTCGCGGACGGCATGGGGCCCGTCGGGTCGTCGGTCGAAATCGTACGACGCGCGGTCTATGAAACGACAGCGGCAATTGAATCCGGATCGCTGACCGGCAGCCATTGCCGGGCGAATGGATCCCGAAATACCCGAAGCGGCGCCCGAAGCCGATCAAGCGCCTCAAGGGCCTGCTGGCGTGCTATGTCGTCCGTCCCGGCCGCGGGCGCAGGTCAAGCAGATGAATCAGCAGTGGCGGCAGACCGGGCGCTTCAGGACGCTGATCGGTGCCTCGCTGCCGATGCAGAAATGACGACGCGCCGGCGCTCAGCTTCAGACGGAGCCGCGCGCGACGCCGACGGATTGGCCTCTTCGCCCATGGCCGACTGCATTGGCGCCCAGCGGGCATTCGGGACAGGCGTTCGTCGCCTGGCGCAGCGCCTCGATCGAACGCGGCCGGATGGATTCAGACTTCAACATGAACCGCCAATCACTCAATCGGGTCCGCGCGGTCGCCCGCCAGCAGCAGCTGCGGAATCTGCGACACGCGCCAGCCCTCGCCTCTCCGGTGAAAGGCCCATACGAGGTCGAATCGGTCCTCCGGCCAACACGCTGGCAAGCTCGCATTTGAGCCGAGCAACAGCGTTGCGATGGCCACGATGGCCTTGTGTTCCCAAGCCACGAGCACGCAACCTTCCAGCGATCGAAGCCGATGGACCAGTGCCGCCTCCTCTCCCACTGCGAACTCCAGCGAGCCTGCCAGCCCGAGTACGTCGGCAAGTGGCTGGAGCGTGCGGAGCGATCGCGCACTGGGCTTTTCAGCCGTAGGTCGCGCGGCGAAGAGGTGGCGAGGTTGTTCAAGGCCGCTTGCCGTCAGTCGGCTTGGGCTGCCGAACAACGCCGCGAGGGCGCCCGCACGCTGCCACCCGAGCACGCTCAGTTCATGCGGGTTCGGTCGGCCGAAATCGTCCACCGCCTGGACAACGTTGTCCGGCGTCGGTTTTTCCGCGTGCCGTATGACGAAGAGATAAGTCATGAGATTGACGCGTGGTCCGAAGCGAGTTGTGACCGAGGTTGTTCAACGACGACTGTCGTCTCCCGCCTCCGATTCGATGACCGTTATCTTGCCGTCGCGCTCGAGAATCGCCAGCGCCACGCGCGAGAAATCTGAACTGCCGAGCTTCTGCCGCACCGCCTCGCACAGATTGCGCTCGGTCAGGAGCGCATCGAGCATGGCCCGTCGGTTCAGCTGGCCGTGGCTGATGATCACCACCTCGCGCCCGCTCACGATGTCTTCGAAATGCGGCCACCGGCCAGTCGCAATCGACAGCGCCCGATGGACCAGCACCAGCGCCGCGCCAGCCGCAACCGTGGCCCAAAACGGAGAGGCTCCGACAACCGCCCGACTGAGCACCGCCCCCAGCAGCACGGTAACGCAGGCGTCGAACGGTGTGTGCTGGCCGAATGATCTTCGCCCCGAAGCCCGGATGAACAGCAGCGCGATGAAGAACATGACCACTGCCCGCGCCGTCATCTGCCAGATTTCGAGGTCGGAACCTTCGCCGAAGAGCCATTTGATCCATGCCATGGTCATCCGGAAGGCGCCAGCCCCACCCGGCGGCAGGCCTGTTCCTTCCTCCTCAGGACCTCACAGCCGCAGGCCGCATCCCCGGGTTGGTTTCGGGGTCTCCGCTCGTGGCTATACGGGTGACCCAACGGCCGTTCGCACTGGGTGCTTGGCATGGGCCACTCTGGCTACGCAGCGGTTGGTGAGCGAGTGAACATCGCCCACTTCACGGTCAGGATATCTGCTGCAATCTTCGCGGCGTTTACGCCGATGTACGATTGGGCTGGATCAAATTCGAAGGCCTCGTGGTATCGCACCACTTGGGCATAGTCCTTGTCGAACGTCATAGGGCCCATGAGATCGGTTGGGTCTACCCCTGCTGGGACTGCAAGAAACTTCTTCGGATTGGTGGCACTCTGGTAAAGGTCAATGCTCATCAGGTTCATAACGACTCTCCCATCCAGGTATCGGCGAGTTGAGCAAACGGTGCGGCGCAGTGACCCTGCGGCTCGCCGTGTTGCTTTGGGTCCGTTCGTGTCTCAGCGGTGCGTTTGGGTGGGGCGGATTGGCCCCTCTGCGGATGCAACGGATAGGACGAAATCGCGCGTCTCAAGCTTGACAGGCTTCAAAGGGTCAACTCGATGGTGTATCAGTGCCACGCCCTCGATCACATCAAAGTGAGTCCCGCAAGCCTGCAACAGGCTGTCACCGCGTCCGCATGCGCCGAATACGTCGCGCAATGCGCCTTCGGACACTTCCGCGAGAATGCGTGGACCGTCGAGTCCGTCGGGATAGATGGCGAACCGGACGCTCGCCGTGTCGATGCAGTGGATCGCTTCGCAGATCATGGTCTAGTCTCCCTTCATGTACCGCACTGCCGGACCGTGATTGAGCTTTCATTTGATTCGCCTTGAGGTGGGCCGGCAGGGCTGGGGCGCTGGTCAAAGTCTCAGTGCGCATCGTTGAAGGTATGCGGGAAGGATCTCATTGCGGTACCCGCCGGCCGGATCTCCCCGCATTCAGGCCTTCGGTCAGTACCGTCGATGCTTAGGCTATCGAAAGACCGATCCTACAAAGACAATGCGCCTGACCCTATGGGCACTGCGAGTCAACTCATTCGGCACTGCCGCATGCAAGCATGAAGTCAACGAATGAACGTCCTGAATGATCCTGACTTGTTCAAGCGGCAACGGGGGAAGCCGCGACCAAGTGTTCAGTCAGGAACCATACCTGCAGTTCGTTGGTGCGAAGCACATTGCTTACGAGAACGTCATTGCTGCCAGCGTCTCCAGATTTGTCAACTTTCTCGGCCGCCTCCCGCGCGGCGACGATGATCAGTTCGTGAGCTTCCGCGAGCCGTTTCAACTGTACGGGCGCTGGCTCACGACCTCGTGGTGGGCGCGCGATCTTGGTCGTCTCTGCGATGTCCGCAGCCATCGCAAGGGCAATTCCCCCGAGGAGTTGAATGCGTTCGGCAAGGATGTCGACTAGTAGCACTTGACCCTCGTAGTGCTGGTCATACATCAAGTGCAATTGATTGAATGTAGGTCCGACCACCTGCCAATGGTGCTTCTTGTACATGTCACGCAAGGTAATGGTGTCGGCGAGGCATTGATTGAGAAGCGCGACGCTTGTTTTGCACACTGCTTCGGAAAGGCCATTGGGAAGTTTGACGATCTCCCCATACTTCTGGGTTTCATGAGTTGGCTGGTCCAGGTTCGGCTGGACGGCCTGCTCCTTCTCAGTCATTGACCGAGGTGCGGCTGATGTGTTCGTGGCCATGTGCGGACTCCGGGTTGAAGAGACGAATTTCTAGCACTCGGGCACTGCCGCGTGTGTAGGCCGGGGGCGTCAGTTGCGCGGGCAGTTTGGCCTCAAGACAGCCACAGTAGCGAGCCTCGCGCGCGGTACACCCAAGGGTTGGAGCCATGCACAGCCGATAGGGCACTTCTCGGGTCGTTGACCTGAGGCCCCAACATAGCCGCCCAGACGCGGAGCCGGTCCATTGGGCGGCCAGAAGCCGTCTTCAGCTTGTCATCGGAGGGTTGACCACGGAAGCCGCGGCCACGACGGCGAGCAGCGTGTCGCCGAAGCCTCCGCGCGCCCGAGCGTCGGTGCGAGCGCTGGTCGTAACACGCGGCGCGGCGCTCCAGGCGATGCGGGCGCCCGATCTCAGCAAGGCCGCGACCAGCGCGACATCTTCGCTGCAAGCCAGCGCCTGGAAGCCACCCACGTTCCGGTAGGCGACCGCGGAGACGCCCAGGTTGGCGCCATGCACATGGCGATGTCCATCGGCATCGGTGTAGGTGCGCGCGAAATGGTCGCGGATGAGTTCCCCGTGGGGGCCGTGCGGGCCCCAATCGGCAACGCCGATGGAGCCGCACACGACATCAGCATCTTGCTCCAGTTGTTTCACCAACCAGTCGGACGAAACCAATGTGTCGGCGTCCGTAAAGGCCAGCCAGCGTGCGCCGGCGGCCAAGAGAAAATCCGCTCCCGCCGCGCGCGCGATCCCGACGTTGCGCGCCGCGAGCGACAGCGTCAAGACCCCGTACTGATCGGCGATGGCACCCGTCGCATCGCTGCAGCTGTCGAGCACCACCACAACGACGATTGCTTCACCCGCCAGTTCCGGATGGATGGTCGTCCGCATGATGGCTGCCAGCGTGGGACCTATGTGCTCGCCCTCGTTGTGCGCGGGAATGACGATGCCGATCATCGAATGCCCTCCCGCTCCGCCACCGATCGACCGTCGCGCGACCACACCTGGAGCAGAAAATCCTCCTCTTCGTGCCGGATGGTGCACGGGATGCCGATCGCATCCAGCGCCGCGTGCACCTCCGCGGTGGAGAGGGCACGCTCTCGGAATTTCGGGCGCCAATCGCACGCGATCAATGTGCCGTCCGCGTCGAGCGAGAGGTCGCAGCAGTTCGCAACGCGGCGCATGGACGGTTCGTCGAGGAAATAGCCCAGCTCGCTGAGAACGATGAGGTCGAAGTGGCCCGCATCGTGCGGCCAGGCGTATGGCAGCTCCTGTTGCGCGACCCGCACGTTGTGCAGACCATGACATCGTTCGCGCGCGATTCGGATGGCGCGCTCCGACCCGTCGCTGGCCAGTATCTCCTCGCAGCGCTTCGACAGCGCGAGCGTGAGTTCGCCGGTGCCGCAGCCGGGCTCGTAGGCGCGACGGTACCGTCGCTGCGGAAGAGTGGCGAGAAGCAAGGCGCGCTTGCGCTCCTCATACCAGCGGGTGCGCAGCGCATAGGGATCCTCGCTCGCACCGTACAGCGCATCGAAATAGCTGCGTTGGTCTCCACTCATGTGAACAACACTTCGAAGGCCCGCGAGGCTCGTTCGACCGTCGTGGCACGAAGGATGGGGCCGGCACCAGTGGAAGCGTCGGACCGCAATTGGCTGGCGAACGCCTGGACCGCGCAGCGCTTGCGGTATGTCGCCTCATTGTCCAGCGAAAGCAAGCGAGCGCGCTTCCACGGCACACGTGCGTCGGCCGGCGCTGCCCAATGCCAGGCCCACACCGGCACCTCGATCAGCCGCGCACCGGTCCGAGCCGCCGCGAAGGCGCACGCATGGCCAGTGGCGTCATGGTCGGGGTGCCCGTCCTGCCGCCAGGTGGTAAAAACCACGTCGGAGCGATGCAGCAGCGTCAACAGCCGGTCTGCCAAGAGTGCACCCAGGCCCTGTAGTTCACCGTCCGGCAGGCCCAGCCTCAAGGGCTCGATTCCAATACCGAGGCAACTCAGGGCAAGCAGGCTCTCGCGCGGACGTTCACGCGCCAAGCGCTCGGCCGGCCAGTCAGCGGATCCGCGATGGCTGGCTGTGCCGTCGGTGACCGCGATCAACTGCATCGACGTGCCGGTGCGCGCGAGTTGCGCCAGCAGGCCGCCGACTGACAGCACCTCATCGTCAGGATGGGGCGCCACCACCACGGCACGGGCATACTGCGGGACCAGTTCCTCGCGTGTGATGGCGGGAAGGTGCGACAGGCCAGGCCAATCGCTCCACACCGCTTCGGAAGTGCCCTGCCCCTCTATGACACGCTCGGTTACAACGTCCATGGCAAGGCATCCGCATGGATCAGCTGGCCACCGAGCGTCGCCAGGTCGCGCTCGGCATGGCTTTGCCGCAGGAAAACCGGCAGGTCGGCCATCGCCCGCGCGAAACGAGGGTTACGGCACAACGGCCCCGCGCCCAATGCGCGACCGGCACGAAGCATGACTTCGTTGGCAGCCTGTTCGGCGACGAGCCGTGCGCGGAGGGCGACACGTTGCGCATCGTCCCGGGGGTGCGCGTCGATCCAGGCGGCGGTCTCGCGCAGAACCGCTCGCGTCGCCGTCATCACCGCATCGATGGCGCCGAGGTGCGCAAGACGATGGGCGTCGGGCGCCTTGCCGCTGAGGTCGCACGCCATCCGTGCAATGCCGAGCGCGCCACCGAACCAACAGGCCGCGATGCCCGCGCCACCGTGCCAGAAGCCCGGCCGTCGGACATAGTCGCCGGGTCCGCCGATCGGGATGGCCTCGGCCAAGTCGAAACAAACATCCACGCTGCCGCTCGCTGCCATCCCTACTGCCTGCCACCCGTCCCCGGTGACCTTGATCCCCCCCTGATCCATGGCCACGGCAGCCAGGCAGGGCTCGCCTGCAGCATTCCAGCAGCTCACAACCGCGTGAGTCACGCTGGTCGCACCAGAGCACCAGGCCTTGGTACCGCTCAGGTGAGCGCGGGACGGCCGCCTGTCGCTACCATCGGTGTCCATCCTGACCCGGGCGTCCGGCGGCTCCGCGCACCAGGTGCCCCATCGCGAGCCGGAGGGTGCGACCTGCGCTCCGAGTTCCGTGAGGATGGCGAGCGCGTCGGCGTGTCCCTCGAACAGCTTGGCGAGCGAGAGATCGTGCGCTGCAACATCGGCGAATGTGCGCCAGCGCGCCAGGGTTCGGCCTGAACCCGGCATCGGAAGACCATGCTCAATGCCGGCTTCGACCAAATGCCGCAGCGACAGTCCAGCCCCATGCCGTTGCGCGAGTCTGCAGAAGGAGTGATTGATCACCTGGGTGAACATGAGTTGCCGCAGATTGAGATGGTGGGGAGCAAGGTCAAAGTGACGACCCACAGTACCCGGGCGCTCGTCCCACCCTTCGTCAGCGTATCGCGCACGCCCGTGTAGGAAGCGTAGCGGGACGCGGTTTCTCCTATAGCGATGAAAAAGGCAAGCGACCGGCCTGCCCCAGACCTGACCGCACAGCATCCATCGGAGTTTCGTGACTGTCCGAGTACAGGGACTCTAGCGATCGGCGCGGCAGGGCGCGCTTTTTTTCCGGATGCTTGATGCCGCAGCGCCCGAAGGCCTCACTCTTTCGCAAAAGCGCCGTCAATGACGCCTACGTCGCGACTTCGCGCCGCCCACCAAGTGTCCCCCGGGGTCTGTGGGAAGGACGGGACGTCGGTGGATTCAGGGCGCACCATCCGGCCGCCGCGCCCCCGGAAGAGGTTTCAGAACAGAACGTTCGCAGTGGTCTGCCTAGTTTGGCGCGTTCAGCGATTGGTGCCATATTGCATGCTGCACATCGGCAATTAGGCGGGGCAGAGGAAACGTCATGTTGAAAAATCAGATCTATCGGAGCGTTCTGAAGTCTGTTCGGAGATTCGGTAGGCATCGTTTTTTCCACAGTCCACTAGTGGCGCGCCTGCTCTGGGACACGGCACCACGCGAAGCCTTGCTGCTGGCCGATTGCTCATCCGAAATCTTTGTGGTCGCGGCGGGCGACCCCGTCATAGGTCAATGGCTATTCAAGCATCGCGAGCCCTACAACTTCTTCAAGCTGCATCGCGTTGCCTCGTTGCTGAGCGAACGCCACCTGACTTCACTGATCGATATCGGCGCCAACATCGGAACGATCTGCATTCCTGCGGTGAAACGCGGGCTGTTCGAAAGGGCCATCGCGATAGAGCCGGAGCCCCTGAACTATTCGCTGCTGAGGACCAACGTGGAGGTCAATCGAGTCTCGGCCCACATCACAACGCACAACATTGCGCTGGGGGAGAAGAACGACGAGACCCTCTCGTTCGAACTCTCCAAGATCAATTTTGGCAATCACCGGGTTCGATACGGCAGCGACGTCACTGACCCCGGACAAGAGACGATTGAGGTGCCGTCGCAGAGCCTTGACCGCATTGCAGAAGGTGTGGATCTAGGTTCGGCGCTGCTGTGGATGGACACACAGGGTTTCGAGGGCCATGTGCTGGCAGGCGGGACCCGGACACTGCATCGCAAGCCTCCTCTTGTCATGAAGTTCTGGCCCGATGGGCTGTCGCGCAGCGGCGGCTTGGAACGACTCAGGCAGGCACTCCAGGTGGCGGGCTACACTTCATTCCGCGATCTGAACGAGCCGGACGACGTGTTTCTTCCGTTCTCGGTCGACGTGCTCGACGTCTTGGCTGCCCAGCTGAGATCGGGCGGCGGTCAGACCGATCTGCTGCTCGTATGAAGGTGATCGAAGCGGCATGATTCGGCCGACCGCCGAGCCGATCGCAGATCCGGTATGTACTCCCTACCCAAAGGTTGGAACTCTCGCGCCTCATGCTCGACCTGGACACGGCCCCGGCGAGCATCACGCTATGGAGACCACCCCCAGCGCCACCGAGGCCCCCGTCATCGCCGCGGTCGCAAGCCAGCCCAGGAGCTTCCATTTGCGCCCCAGCACCATCGGTCCCATCACCTTGGGGTTCGAGGCCGCGACCATCACGGCGACCATCACCGGCACCGAGATGACTGCATTGACTACCGCCGCCCAGTACAGCGCAGAGATCGGGTTCAGCCCGGACAGGCTGATGCCAATGCCCAGCAGCATCGCGGCCGCGAGGATCGCGTAGAAGCTGCGGCCGTGCACCAGCGTCAGGTCCAGGCCCTTGCGCAGGTGGAAGTAGCTGGCCACCGCCTCGGCGGCCGAGCCCGCGAGCACCGGCAGCGCCAGCATGCCCGTGCCAAGGATGCCCAGCGCGAAGAGCCAGAAAGCGGCGTCGCCGGCGATCGGCCGCAGTGCCGCAGCCGCCTGGGCGGTGGTCTCGATTCGAGTCTGGCCGTGGGCATGCAGGGTCGCCGCGGTTGCGGTGATGATGAAGAATGCGATCAGGTTCGAGAGCCCCATGCCCACTGCGGTGTCGATGCGCAAACGCCGGAACTGCCGCCGAGCCTGGTCCGGTGCAATGCGCAGCGGCTGGTCCCCGGCCACGCGCTTGATCTCCTGCACCTCCTGCGACGCCTGCCAGAAGAACAGGTAGGGACTGATGGTCGTTCCGAGAATGGCCACCACCGTGGTGACGTACTCGCGACTCCAGTGGAAGCTCGGCGCGAAGGTTCCCTTCAGCGCCGCGATCCAGTCGACGTCGACCGCGAACACCACGCCCACGTAGGCGAACAGGGAGAGCGTGAGCCACTTGAGTACGCGCACATAGCGCTCGTAGGGCAGCAGCACTTGTAGCAGCAGCGACACGATGCCGAAGCCGACCGCATACCAGGCCGGCCGGCCGGACAGCACCAGCGCGGCCGAGTCGCCCATAGCGCTCAGGTCGGCGCCTAGGTTGATGACGTTGGCGACCAGCAGCAGAAGCACCAGCGCCGCCACCATCCACTGCGGGTAGAAGCGCTCGAAGGTCTCGGTCAGGTTCTTGCCGGTGACGCGGCCGATGCGCGCGCTGGCCAACTGGATGCCCATCATCAGGGGGTAGGTCAGCAGCAGGGTCCACCCGACCCCATAGCCGAACTGCGCACCGGCCTGTGAATAGGTGGCGATGCCACTCGGATCGTCATCGGCCGCTCCGGTGATCAAGCCCGGGCCGAGCTTCGACCACCATCGCTCCTTCGCGGCCGTGGTCGCCGGGCTTGCAGGCTTCGAATGAGTGCTCATCTGGGGCTCCGCAGTGAACGGGGTGGGGCAGCCTCGCAGCGGCCGCCGGTCCCACCGATAGGTTCGGGCCCCGGAGCGCTGTGGGACTGGATCGACTCTGCGCCCGGGACGTGGTGTCGGACGACATAGGTGGGGCGCGGCCTTGCCTACGGGAGCAGCGGGGGTGGCCGGTGCGGGTGTCCCCATAGTGCCGCCGCGGCTGCGATTGCAGGCCTCGCGTTCGTCGGTTGCACGACCACAATGAAGGGCGACTACGCGAGCAGCACTTCGCGTGCTTCCATCGATGCCTAGGTCGACTCCACCCTCGAAGCTCCATACGAATGTGGCGGGATCCCTTGCGACCGCGCTGGCGGCACTTTCCTACAACATCACGGCCGGTCGGGTGAGCGACCTGCGGCTCGCAAACCTCTAGATTGCGGCGATGACCGAAGTACGCAAAGGCCAGGCGCCGGCCACCCTGGAGCGCGCCGATTTTCACGAACGCTTCATGGATTCGTACCACGACCCGGCGTTCAGAGCCGAATCGCAGGCACTCGCGCGCATCGAGCTTATCGCTTGGGACGCCTACCAACGGGGTCGAAAGGCGCCGATCACGCGCAAGGCAGGCCCGGGCTATGCCGACCCCGACTACGAGCTTTCGGTCGACTGGCTCGAAGCCAAGGATCGAATCGAAAGAGCCCAGACCATCTGGGGCAGCAGCGCGACGCCGTCGCGGGTGCTGCTCATCAATGGGTCTCCCCGCAACGACGGCACCTGCCCGGGCGAGATGTCGAAGACCTATCGACTGCTGGAAATCGCTCGTAAAGTGATCGAATCGCAGGGCCTCCACGTCGATGTGCTGGACCTCAGTCTACTGACGTCCGAGTACGGTCGGCACATCCATCCCTGCAAGGCCTGCGTTTCGACCGCGATGCCGTTGTGCCACTGGCCCTGCAGTTGCTACCCCAACCACTCGCTGCGCCAGACCGGCGATTGGATGAACGAGATCTACGAACGCTGGGTCGCGGCGCACGGCGTCATCCTGTTCACGCCGACGCACTGGTACCAGGCCACCAGTGCGCTCAAGCTGATGATCGACCGCCTGGTCTGCGCGGACGGCGGCAATCCCGACCCCACCTCGACGCATGGCAAGAAACCCGAGGAAGCCAAGGCGCTCGAACTCCAGGGCTGGAACTACCCCCAACACCTGAAAGGCCGAGCTTACGGTGTGGTGGTCCATGGCGACGTGGCAGGTGTCGAAGGCCTCCGGCGCATTCTCTGCGACTGGCTCGATTGGATGGGGTTGGTCGACGCGGGGTCCAAGGCGAGGTTGGACCGCTACATTGGCTACTACGAACCCTATGCGACGAGCCATGAAGCGCTCGACGCAGACTCGGACTTGCAAGAGGAGACGCGCAATGTTGCGCGCGCACTGGTACGAGCAGTTGCGGAACTGCGCGCGGGACTCGGAGACCGACCAGATTCGAGTCTGACGTCGCCACGGCCCAAGTAGGCAGGTCGCCTGCCTACAAGGGAACCGGCATAGATCGCGATCCCGCGAATGCATCTGCGCGCGGCGCCGCAGCTTCCGCAACTCGGCTCACGTCTGAAAGGGGGCGAAAACCGGCAATCCTCACCAAGATCGTGATCGCTACCAAGCAGCATCCGGCGGTGCTCGTCCCCTCGGGCCGGGCGCTGGTGCTGGACCTGATGCGCTGGAAGATCCGCCTAGCGCGATGCCGGAGTCGCACATTCCCTGAGCGTGCAAGATGGACCTGTCGAAGGTAAAAAGGGGACAGCCGTACGCGGCCCGAAACGGTCTCATGTCATCTCACGCCGAACACTCGCAACGTGTCGGAATGCTGCTCATGCGAAACCACCTACAAGAACTGTGTGACACTTCCGATCCTGAGTGATGCGCGCCGGCGAGACACCTGTAGCCGCTGGGCTTTGAATACAGGCCGGCGTTACCAGCGATGCCGGCACAGGAGTTTTCTCATGGCAATGACATCCGGCAACAGTGTGATTTCCTCTGAACGTGTTGAAGGCACGGCCGTCTACAACGCGGGCGGGGACAAGCTTGGTTCGATAGACGACCTGATGATCGACAAGGTGTCCGGTCAGGTGCGGTACGCAGTTTTGGAGTTCGGTGGTTTTCTGGGGATGGGCACAGACCGTTATCCGATCCCCTGGAACATGCTCAAGTACGACACCGTGCAAGATGGCTACGTCGTGCCCTTGGACAAAGCCCAACTGGAGGGAGCGCCGCGCTACGGTTCTGGCGCCGTTCCGGACTACGATGACGCATACAGGAGCAGCGTGGACAAGTACTACGGGCTCTGATTGCGAGTGTCCCGGTGCGTTGCGGCGCTGAACGAGCCCGTCTGGCACCGATGGCCAATCCTCCTCGAGGCCCTCAGCGGAAGAACAGCTTTCCCGCGATCGGACCGAGCATGACCTAGCCTCCGAGGCCGGCGACCCTTCGCGGCAACGCCGGTCTCTCCTCAAAAAGAATCTCGGGACCGATTAGGTTGCCTAAGGATTCATCATGAACGTCTTCCTGCCTGCATAGGTGTTGGCGCGGTGGCTTGGTGGCGTGATTCTTCAAAATGCAAAATAACGTAAGAGGCGTCCCGGTTCAGGGCAGCGGACATCCATTCGTGAACACCATCTCGGCGACGAATGAGGTAGTTGGCCCCGATCACCCTTGGCCTCAGGTCCCACTTAAATCCTCCATCCATGAATTCCTGGCTGCTTCCGTTCCCTTCTTTCCTTCGCCCTTTCAGGCAAGCCCGCGGCACGCAGTGACCGAAAACCGGTTTGCCGACAGCGGCGGCGTTTAGTGTTTGACGACCATCCTCCCATCGGGAGGTAGCGGCCCATCCTGCGCTTGGTTACAAATACCGTCGGCCTGCTTGCTGTGCGGAGGCCTCCACTCTCCCGAGAATGATGCTTCCGATCGCGAAGGTGGTGAACGCGCAGGCCCGCATCGCTAGGTGGAACTTTCTCCGCACAAATATTCAGACGCTGTCTTACAAGCGCCGGCGCCCCGAGTTGATCAAGTCCCCCCTTGTCGCAATTTTCCGGGCCGGCAAGGTGTTCGGATTCTTTCCGCCGACTCCGGGCGCTCGGGAGCACAAAGGCTTCAAGATGAATAGCCAAATCCATGCTGTATCTGGCTGGCCCGAAAGGCCCGAGGAACCTGTTGCTTACCTGCAGGTAAGCGACTACGTCCGCATGCTTCTCCGTCGAACGGACGTGGTGGGCCCCACTTGTCCCTCCTGCCACACGGTAAACCGCGGACGTTTACTCCACTGCCGCGCTTGCGGCGCGTCGATGCCGTCCAGGATCGACGAAAAGATCGAAGACCCGCCAGCGCCAGATGCGTCCGACAAGGCCAGCTTTCCAGAGGCGAACGCGCTGCGCAGCGTTCTCCGGCTGACGCTGGGGCCATCGTTGGTGCTCTTTGTGGCGTTTGCTTCCTGGTATGCGTTTCGCACGGAATCGAGGACGCGATACGAGTCTTCGGCCTCGACCATGTCGATTCGGGCCGCGTCGGTCGTGCCACGCGCGGCACCTTCGTCCAAGGGGATCCCCTTGAGAGTCGCCGTAGTCGACGCGGGCGCCATCTCCT
>NZ_JBFREQ010000060.1:0-18128 GCF_052114385.1 Variovorax sp. M-6
GTGCAGGTGCTCAACGACTGCTCGGTCGACATCGCCAAGGGCGACGTGGTCGTGGTCTGCGGGCCCTCCGGCTCGGGCAAGTCGACGCTGATCAAGACCGTGAACGCGCTGGAGCCCTTCCAGAAGGGCGAGATCACGGTCAACGGCATTGCGCTGCACGACCCCAAGACCAACCTGCCCAAGCTGCGCTCCAAGGTGGGCATGGTGTTCCAGCACTTCGAGCTGTTCCCGCACCTGTCGGTGACCGAGAACCTCACGATCGCGCAGATCAAGGTGCTGGGGCGCAGTGCCGACGAAGCCAAGACGCGGGGTTTGAAGATGCTCGACCGGGTGGGCCTGATGGCGCACAAGGACAAGTTCCCGGGGCAGCTCTCGGGCGGCCAGCAGCAGCGGGTGGCGATCGCGCGCGCGCTGAGCATGGACCCGATCGTGATGCTGTTCGACGAGCCGACCTCGGCGCTGGACCCCGAGATGGTGGGCGAGGTGCTCGACGTGATGGTGCTGCTGGCCAAGGAAGGCATGACCATGATGGTGGTCACGCACGAGATGGGCTTTGCGCGCAAGGTGGCGAGCCGGGTGATCTTCATCGACGTCGGCGGGCGCATCCTGGAGGACTGCTCGAAGGACGAGTTCTTCAACCACCCGGAGAACCGGCAGCCGCGCACCAAGGATTTCTTGAACAAGATCCTGCAGCATTGAGTGCAGATTCGGATCCGAATTTGGATTCGAAAGTAAGATAGGTTTTCTTGTACTGGACGTGGGGTTCCGAGATGGCTGTCGAGTCGCAAACTGGTGAGCTCGTATTGTCGGCAGATTCGGTGACGAGCGCGCTGCGCGACATGATCCTGTCCGGCTCGATGGGCATCGGCGTGCAACTGAAACAGGAGGCACTCGCCAAGCGCTTCGGCGTCAGCCGGATTCCCGTGCGCGAAGCGCTCAAGCGGCTGGAGGCCGAGGGACTGGTGGAGCACACGCCCCATCAGGGCTCCATCGTCGCCAGCCAGTCCGTGCCCGAACTGCTCGAAACCCTGGACATCCGGATCGGCCTGGAAACGCGCGCACTGAAACTGGCGATCCCGATGATGAAGGCCAGCGACCACAAGGCCGCTCGCGAGATCATGGCGAAGTACGACGCGAGCGATTCCCCTCTCGAATGGGCGGAGCTCAACCTCGAGTTCCACCTGTGCCTCTATCGCGCCTGCGGGCGGCCGAAGCTGCTCCGGATGATCGAGGAAATCGTGCGCAGCATCGGCATCCATCTGCGCGCCCAGCAATCCTACAAGGCGGGCCGGAAGTCCCCGCAATCCGAGCATCGCGAGATCCTGAAGGCTTGCGTGGCGAAGGATGTCGGCCGTGCGATCGAACTGCTGGAGCAGCACATCGAGCATACGCAAAAGGCCCTGCAGGACGACTAGGAAGCGCGACGCCATGGTGGCAACGGCAGAATCCGGCATGCCTCACCGTCCGCTGGCACCTGGATCACGTCAGACCCAAAGGAACTTTTACGGACTCCGTGCGGTCCGAGAACCTCACCGCAACAGAACTCCGCGCCATGTGATCCTGCAAGCCTCCCTCAAGAACTTCCGCATCCGGCACGCCCTTGGCGCATCGGGACGCGGCGCCCTATTTCTTGCCAGGAGCCTTGCATGGCCGACTCCCTCAAAAATTCGTACACGGCGGTCGTCCCCGCCTCGATCGATGCGCCGCCGGCGCCCGCCGGTTTCTCTGTTTCTCTCCGGCGCTTGAGCGTTTCATTGCCCGATGGCAGGTCGCTGTTCCACGACCTGAGCGCCGAATTTCGCGCGGAACGCGTCGGACTCGTGGGACGCAACGGCGCAGGCAAGAGCGTTCTGGCCAAGGCCATGGTGGACCTGGTCGCGCCGAGCTCGGGGCGGGTGGTTCGCTGCGGCAGCGTCGCCTATGTGCCGCAGGACGTGTCTGCCGCGGAACACGCAACCGTTGCTACGGTCGCCGGATTGGCGCCTGTTTTCGACGCGCTCTCGCGCGTCGGGACCGGCGGTGCCGAGCTCCGGGACTTCGCCTTCCTGGACGGGCGCTGGGATGTCGAGCTCGGGTTCCGGCAGGCGCTTGCCGAGGGCGGGCTCGGTCATCTGCAGCCGATGGATCCGGCAGGCCACCTCAGCGGCGGCGAGCTGACCCGGGTGGCCCTGATCGGCGCGCTCCTGTCCGGCGCCGACGCGCTGGTGCTCGACGAGCCGACCAATCACCTCGATGCCGCGTCGCGACGCTGGCTGCGCACGCGGCTGGCGCAGTGGCAAGGCGGCGCCATCGTGGTCAGTCACGACCGCGAACTGCTCGAGACGGTCGATCGCATCGTCGAACTCGGTCCGAATGGGCTGAGCAGCTACGGCGGCAACTTCACGCTCTATGCGCAGCAGCGCCAACAGCAGGCCGCCGCGGCAAGCGCTGCGCTGCACCATGCCCAGGCCGAGAAGAGGGCCGGCCTGCGCGCCCTGCAGGCGCAGCATGACGCGCGGCAACGGCGCGAAGCCCGCAACAACCGCGCGGCCAAGTCCGCCAACCTGTCGGGCCTCCTGCTGGGCCGGATGAAGGACGGTGCGCAGGCTTCGTCGGGCAGAGACAAAACGCGCGGCAGCGAGGCGGCCGCCAGGCTGGCCGGTTCGGTACGGCAGGCGCTGGAGCGCGTCGATCGGGCCTCCGCCGTCGCCTTGATGCTGCCGGCAACGGCCGTGGCCGCCAGCAAGCGCATCGCTGCACTGGAGGAGGCGACACCGCCGTTTCCTCCGGACTCGGCTGCGCTCTCGCTGACCCTGGTCGGTCCGATGCGGATCGCCGTCCAGGGCCCCAACGGCTGCGGCAAGACGACGATCCTGAGAATGCTGGCCGGCGAGACCACGCCGCTTTCCGGGCGCTGCAGCGTCGATGTCCGCCGCGCCTGGCTGGACCAGCGCGCGCAATCCCTGTTGCCGCGTCACCAGTCCGTGCTGGAGCGTCTGCAGCAGCTGGAGACGCCGCTGGCGGAGGGCGTGCTGCGCAGCCACCTGGCCTGGCTCGGCCTGGGCGCCGCACAGGTGCGCATTCCGTCGGGCCTGCTGAGCGGAGGCGAACGCCTGAAGGCTGCGCTCGCATGCGCGCTGTGGGCCAGGGAGCCGGCGCAGTTGCTGCTGCTCGACGAGCCCACCAACCATCTGGACCTCGATTCGATCCAGGCGCTGGAGCAGGCCCTCTCGGGCTATCCGGGCGCCCTGGTGGTGGTGTCGCACGATCGACGCTTTCTCGATGCCCTGGGGCTGACGCACACGCTGGAATTGAACGGCCGGAACTGGCAACTGGAGCCCCGAGCCTGACAGGGCCGCACCTGGCCAAGGGCTCGCTCACGAGCACGCACGGCCTGCGAGAGACGCAGGCCGCGCCGCGCTTGCGGCCCAGACCAGGAGCGCGACCATGCTCACGCCGGCGCCCAGGACGCAGACGCCCGGCCAGCCGCCGTGTGCATAGACAGCCGTCGACGCAAGGGCGCCCACGCCGCTGCCCACGGCATAGAACAGCATGTAGCACCCCACCAGGCGGCTGTGGGCCTCGGCAGAGCCTTGAAAGATCATGGCCTGATTGGTGACGTGCAGGGCTTGGCAGCCGACGTCGAGCAACAGGATGCCGGCGGCCAGCCACCACAGCGAGGTGGACAGGAAGCTCAACGGTACCCATGCCAGCAGCAGCAGGACGAGGGCGGCCGCGCTGGTCCTCTGACCCCAGCCCCGGTCCGCCCATCGGCCCGCTCGTCCGGCGACGAACGCGCCCACGGCGCCCAGCAGCCCGAACGCACCGATGGCCGAGTGCGACAGCGCCAACGGCGGCGCGCTGAGCGGCAACGCCAGCGCACTCCAGAAGATGCTGAACACGGCGAACATCAGCAACGCCAACGTGCCCCGGACCTGAAGTACCCGGTCGGTCAGCAGCAGCGCAAGGGTCGAACGGACGAGCTGGAAATAGGACAGACGCTCGGCCGAGGCCCGCTGGGCGGGCAGCTGCCGCCAGATCAGCGCGGCCAGCGCGGCCATGACGCCCGCCGATCCGATATACACGCCGCGCCAACCGACCAGGTCGGCGATGACCCCCGACCAGACCCTCGCGAGCAAAAGCCCCACGACCACGCCGGCCTGCGCGGCCCCGACCACGCGACCGCGCTCGCGAGGCGTCGCGACGCTGGCCGCGTAGGCAATCATCCCTTGCGTCATCGCCGTGCCCAGAAGTCCCACCGCCAGCATGCCCGCCATCAGACCGAAGGTGCTCCGCGCCATGGCGACGCCGGCGAGCGCAACGACCAGGGCCATCATCTGCAGACGGGCGAGCCGGCGGCGGTCATGCTGGTCGCCCAGCGGCACGAGCAGCAGCAAGGCCAGCACGGAGCCCGCCTGAGTGGCCGTCACGACGCCGCCGACAGCACCCAGCGAAACGCCGAACTCCGCCGCCAGCCGGTCGAGCAAAGGCTGTGCGAAGTACACGTTGGCGACGCTGACGCCGCTGGTACAGGCAAAGAGAGCCACCAGCTTCCGCGGCATGGCGACCGCACGGTTCGACAAGTTCTCAAGCATGGTTCATTCTGGTTTCAAATTAAAACTAGCCGAGGTTAGTCCGATTGGTTTTAAAATGCAACCAGATGCGGCGCTGTTGTCGCACGAAGGTGGTATCGATGGCTGAGCGCAAACGCATGAACACCGCAAGCTGCCCCGTCGCGCGGGCGCTCGACGTCATCGGCGACCGGTGGTCGTTGCTGATCGTGCGAGACGCCTTCGACGGCGTGAGTCGGTTCGGCGACTTTCAATCGAGCCTGGGCGTGGCTCGCAACATTCTGTCGAGCCGGCTCAAGGCGCTGCTCGACGAAGGTGTCCTGGAGGTTCAACCGGCCTCCGACGGCACGTCCTATCAGGAATATGTGCTCACGCCCAAGGGGCAGTCTCTCTTTCCCGTCATCGTCGGGTTGCGCCAATGGGGCGAGGGCAACCTCTTCCGCCGCGGTGAACGCCATTCGCGGCTTGTCGAACGAGGCAGCGGCCGGCCGGTCGCGCCGCTGGAAGTCAGGAGCACCGACGGACGCCAGCTTGCGTTCGACGAATGGGTCGTCGTCAAAACGCCGGGCTGAAGCGCGGGCGCGTGCGACCGTGCGGGCCGGCACACGCGCCGCCTTGCACCAAGGTGCCGACCCGGATGCCCCGACGGCCGATGGGCAGCGCGCGCCGCTTGGCCTATCGTGGGGAGCAAACTGCCTGCCGTGACCTCGCCCGCCATCCCTCTTCCACCCGATGCCGCGGACGCCCGGCTGTTCGACGGCGGGCCGCCGATGCGCCTGCTGCGGCTCTGGGGGCGCTTCGATCCCGAGCATCGGCACGTCTGGCGGCGCTGCCTGGTGGTCGTCGCCATCGGCTGGCTGCCGCTGCCGCTGCTGGTGCTGGCGCTGATCGCGCGGGCCGATGGCCAGGAAGCGGTGTGGCGCGCATTCATGCAGGATGCCTCGGCGCATGTGCGCCTGCTGGTGGTCGCGCCGCTGCTGGTGCTGGCCGAAGCCGTCTGCATTCCGCGGCTGGGAGATCTGGCGCACTCGTTTCGCAGCCGCGGCGTGGTGCCGCCCTCGGAGGGTCAGGCCTACGACGCCATCGTGCGTTCGATCATCCGGCTGCGCGACGGCTGGCTGGTCGAGGCCCTGGCGGTGGTGCTGGCCTTCGTGGCGGCCCTGCTGCTGGTGCGCTATGTGCCCACCTCCTTCCTGCCGAACTGGCACCGCGGCGCCCCGGAGGCGCCGCTCGGCCGCTCGCTGGCGAGCTGGTGGCATGCGCTCGTCAGCCTGCCGATCCTGCTGATCCTGATGCTCGGATGGTTCTGGCGGATCTTCCTCTGGGCCCGCTACCTCTGGCGGGTGGCGGGACTGCGGCTGCGCCTGATCGCCGCCCATCCGGACGGTGCCGCCGGGCTGATGTTCGTGAGCCATTCGCTGGGCGCGTTCTCGATCCTCGGCGTGGCCATCGGCGCGCTGGTCGCCGCCACCGAACTCGCCCACGTGCTCGCGGGCGGGCCGGGCAGCCCCGAGCAGCTCTCCCGCGTGGCGCTCGGCACGGTCGTGGCGGTGCTGCTGGTTTTTACTGCGCCGGTGCTGGTCTTCGGCGGACACCTGTTGCGGACCTGGCGGCTCGGCAGCGTTCGCTATGGAACGCTGTCGCAACGCCTGGGCGAGGCCCTGGAGCACAAGTGGATGAGCGGCCAGCCCGGCGACGACAGCGTCGACCCGCTGGCGACCGGCGATTTCTCCGCGGTGGTCGATTTCTACCAGACGGCATCCAATGCCTATTCGATGCGCCTGACGCCGATCGACCTGCGCAGCCTGCTGGTGCTGGGCGTCGCCACCGCGCTGCCGTTCGGGCTGGTCGCTCTGGCGCTGGTGCCTTTCGACAAGCTGCTGGACCAGGTGGTCGGCGTCTTTCTCTAGCCTCACCAAAGGGCAACCGGCGCTACCCGAACAGGCACTTCCCAAGCGCCGACCGATGGCGCAGGATGACGATTGCCGAGATGGCATCGGCGAGCGAGACCCGAGGCACCACCATGAATTCGAACTCCAAGGCCGGTGAAGAGCTGTCCAAGAGCTTCGAGGAAGGCTACAGCGAGGAAATCCGCGGGCTGGCGGCGTTGCAGGTGATCGGCATTGCCCTGCTTGCCGCGCACGGCATTGCGGACGACAAGCTCAACCTGTCGTTCCGCGGCTTCGTGCACGGCTGGCTCAAGGAGCGTGGTGTCGACGAGGAAGAGTTCCAGCGCGCCGTGACGGCGTTGGAAGAATTGCTGGACTACACCGACATCCCGTCCATCCTCCGGCACTGAGGCCCTAGAGCCTATTCAGGCCCTAGCTCGTGCCTCGCCGGTAGAAGGCCAGCGAGCCGGCCAGGGCCAGCAGCGCGGCGCCGCAGGAGCGGTCGAGCCAGAGGACCGCGCGCTGGCGCAGCAGCCTGACGGCGCGGGCGCCGACCACCGCGTAGCCCAGCATCACGACGAAGTCCAGGCCGGCGAAAACCAGGCCGATCGCGAGGTACTGGGGCCATTGGGGCGCCGCCGCATCGACGAACTGCGGCAGCAGCGCCGAGCAGAACAGGTAGCCCTTGGGATTGGTCACCGCGACCAGGAAGGACCTCGCGAAGATGCGCCTCGGCGTGGCGCTGCCTCGGCCCGCTTCCAGCTGCGAAAGATCCAGGCCTCCCTTGGAGCGCAGCAGCCGCAGGCCGAGCCACGCAAGATAGGCCGCGCCGACCCATTTGACGACGGAGAACCAGAACTCCGAGGCGGCGAGCAGCGCGCCCAGCCCGAGCGCGACGGCGCCCACCAGCACGAAGTCCGACAGGACCGCGCCGAGCATGCCGGGCAGGGATTGGCGCACGCCATGGCGCGACCCGTTGGCCAGCGCCAGCAGCACCGTCGGGCCCGGTGTCGCGATGGCCACGAAGGCCACCAGCGCGAAGACGAGAAGGGTCGAGACGTTCATGGTTTCAGTCCGTGAATGGGATCCCCAAGGGGACGCAGGCTAGCACTTTCGCGCGGGCTCCGAGATCAGGCAGCGACCGAAGCCCGGGTGCGCCGCGCGAGCAGCCACATCGCAATCCCCAGGAGCAGTGCCCCGATCCATTGGCGCGGCAGCATCGGCTCGTTCCACAGCAGCCACATCAGCAGGGTCGCCACCAGGGGCTCGATCAACGTGCCGATGACTGCCGCGGTGGGTGACAGCCGCCGCGAACCCCAGGCAAACGCAAGGTACGCGACCGAGGTCGTCAGCACGCCGGTGTAGGCAACGCCGAGCCAGTGGCCGGCATCGGTCGGCCAGGTCAGGCCCTGTGCGCTCGCGAGCAAGGCCATGACGACGGCCGCGGTGGTCATCCCCCACGTCGATGCGGCCACAGGCGACACGGAGGCGGGCATGCGGGCGTTGCACAGCACCACCGTCGCATACAGCGCGGCCGATGCCAGCGACCAGGCCAGCCCGGCCCCGTGGCGGGGTGCGAGCTGCCATCCGTCGACCGGCAAGACAATCCATGCCACGCCGAACAACGCGAGCGCCAGCGCGCCGAACAGCCGGCGGCTGGCCGGCTCGTAGCCGCGCAGCACCGACACCATCGCCACGATCACCGGTGCGCAGCAGATCGAGATCACCGTGGGAATCGCGGCGCCCAGGTGGGCGACGCCTTCGAACCAGCAACTCACATTCAGTGCCATCGCCAGCCCCGCGCCGAGCATCAAGCCCTGCTGGCGCCGCGCCAGATCGCGCCAGCGCGCCGATGTGCCGGCCGCCGCCCGCAGGTGCCACCACCACAGGAGCGGCAAGCCGAGCGAAAAGCGCGCGAGCGCCAGGCTGTACGGCGAAATGCCGCGTTCGATCAAATGCTGCGCCACAAGGGCCCCGCCACCCCACAACACGCCCGCGGACAAGACGCCGCCCCACGCGAGCCGCGCTCCATTCAAGACTTTCATGATGTGCATACCGTCGAGTGCCCGGAAGAACGGGCACGTTGATCCCGTGCTCAGGCCATCGCAGGGACGGCCTGAGCCCTCTGCTGCGCCGAAGGGGCGCGGATCAGAGGGAAGGGGGCGGGGGAGCGCAGCGACGGAAATGCATGGCGAATGTTAGCCTGGCGGCACGGGGGCTGCGCGGGATTTTGGGGGGTGCGCCTCGACGCTGAAAGCCGCCATACTGGGGTTCTCTACGAATGGAGGTCGAAGATGGCCCAGCATGCAATTACCGCCGTTCACTACGAGGGCGACAGGATCGATCTTGTCGCCATTCATGCGGTCGTGGACAAGGAACTCGGCTCGACAGGGCTGGCCCTTGGCACGGCGCAGCGGATCAGCATGGCGGAATGCGTCAATCTGATTGCTGCCGGTGAGGAGGTGTGTCTCGCGCGGCGAACGGAAGACCATGCCTGGGAAATCATTTGCGACGTTGAACTCCTGCCGGGCGGAAAAGGCATCACTGGCGTCGACCTTGTGGACCGCCCCAACGATGCCTTGCAGAACCTTCCGACATGGGGCTAGGCGCAGGAGTTGCCCTTTCGGGCAGCGAAGTTGCCCCTTGCCCTGATGTACAGATGGCGTTGGCGAGATGACCATCGCCTGGCGAACCAGACCACCGATTCGACGAGCCGCTGCCTGGCTCGCCGGCCATTCCGAGCGGAGGGGAGCCGTTTTCCGGATGCGCCTGTCATCGGGGTGAATCCGCGAATCAATGGAGCGCAACGGCGCGACTGTGCGCGGGGTCTGGCGTTCGCACGGCCACGCAGCTTGCCTGCACCTTTCAATTCTTCTCATGCAAAGGAAAAGATATGGCGGCGAAGAAACCCAACATCCTGATTCTTTGGGGTGACGACATCGGCTTGTGGAACATCAGCCATTTCAGTCGCGGAATGATGGGCTACCAGACGCCCAACATCGACCGCATCGCGGCAGAAGGGGTGACCTTCACCGACTACTACGCGCAGCAGAGCTGCACCGCGGGGCGCGCCTGCTTCATCACCGGCCAGAACCCGATCCGCACCGGCCTGACCAAGGTCGGCATGCCCGGCGCCACCGTCGGCCTGCAGAAGGAAGACCCGACCATCGCCGAGCTGCTGAAACCGCTCGGCTACGCCACCGGCCAGTTCGGCAAGAACCATCTGGGCGACCGCGATGAATTCCTGCCCACCGTGCATGGCTTCGACGAATTCTTCGGCAACCTCTATCACCTGAACGCCGAGGAGGAACCCGAGCTTCCCGACTATCCGAAGGACCCGGCATTCAAGAAGCAGTTCGGTCCGCGCGGCGTGCTCCACTGCGTCTCGGACGGCAAGGGCGGGCAGACGATCAAGGACACCGGCCCGCTGACCAAGAAGCGCATGGAAACCATCGACGAGGAGATCACCGACGCGGCCCTCTCCTGGATGGAGAAGCAAGCGAAGGCGGACCAGCCCTTCTTCCTCTGGTACAACTCGACGGCCATGCATTTCCGCACTCACGTTGCCGAAAAGAACCTCGGCAAGAGCGGACAGGATCCCTACAGCGACCGCATGGTCGTCCACGACGAGCAGATCGGCCAGATGCTCGCCAAGCTCGACGAGCTGGGCATCGCCGACAACACCATCGTGATGTACTCGACCGACAACGGACCGGAGAACGACACCTGGCCGGACGGCGCCAACACCCCGTTCCGCGGCCAGAAGGACTCCAACTGGGAGGGTGGCTGGCGAGTGCCGTGCTTCATGCGCTGGCCAGGGAAGATCAAGGCCGGCTCGGTGCTGAACGGCATCGTCTCCCACATCGACATGTTTCCGACCTTGCTTGCGGCGGCCGGCAATCCCGATGTGACCGAGCAACTCCTCAAGGGTTGCAAAGTGGGCGACAGGAAGTTCAACGTCCATCTCGACGGCTACAACCAGATTCCCTACCTGACCGGTGCCGCGAAGGAGAGCGCGAGAAACGTCATCGTCTACTTCAGCGATGACGGGGAGGTGATCGCGGTGCGGGTCGGCGACTACAAGTTCCATCTGGCGGAGCAGCGCGCCGACACGATGAGGCAATGGGCCGAGCCGTTCGTGAAGCTCCGGCTGCCGTACATCATGAACCTGCGGCGCGACCCGTTCGAGCGAGCCCCAGTGAACTCGAACACCTACCTGGACTGGATGGTCGATCACGTGCCGCAGATGTACCAGATGCAGGCGGTGATCGCGGCGCAGATTGCGGACTTCGCCAAGTTCCCGCCACGCCAGAAGCCCGCGTCGTTCAACCTGGACGCGGTACTGGCCCAGGTGTCGGGTCACGGCAATTCCTGAGCTCGATGCTGGATGCCGACCGGGTGGCGCGGGAGGTGAACGCTTTTTACGAGCGTCATCCCTACCCGCCTCCGGTCGATGATCTGGAGCGCTACCGGCAATCGTGGAACGAGGATCGGCGGCGCGCCGAGGCCCATCTGTTCTGGCCGGACGAACCCTATCGCGAGGATCGGACCATCCTGGTCGCCGGCTGCGGCACCTCCCAGGCCGCCAAGCACGCGATGCGGTGGCCTCGCGCGAAGGTGGTCGGCATCGATGTCAGCGCGACCGGCATCGAGCAGACCGAACGGCTCAGGCGCAAGCACGGCCTCGACAACCTCGAGCTCCGCCAACTCCCGGTCGAGCGTGCATCTGAATTGGGGCGCACGTTCGACCACGTGGTCTGTACGGGCGTCCTGCACCATTTGCCGCACCCCGACACGGGCCTGCAGGCCCTTCGCGACGTGCTGGCGCCGAACGGTGCCATGCACCTGATGGTCTATGCGCCCTATGGCCGAGCCGGGGTGTATCTGCTGCAGGACTACTGCCGCCGGCTCGGCATCGGCACGACCGCCGATGAGATCGAGGCGCTCGCGGCGAGTCTTCGGGCGTTGCCGCCGGATCACCCGCTGATGCCGCTGCTGCGCAGTGCGCCCGACTTCAAGGATCAGGCGGGACTGGCCGATGCGCTTCTCCACCCCCAGGACCGCGCCTACTCGGTCCCGCAACTGTTCGAATTCCTTCGTGCGGGTGGCCTCAGGTTCGGCCGCTGGTTGGGCCAGGCGGCCTATCTGCCCCAGTGCGGGGCCCTGGCATCCTCTGCACATCTGCCGCTGCTGTCCCGGCTCCCGGTGGAGGAGCAGTACGCCGCAGTCGAACTCTTCCGCGGCTCGATGGTCCGGCACAGCGTGGTGGCGTACCGCATCGAACGACCGGATCACGAGCGCGTCGATTTCAAGGGCGATGCCTGGCTGGACTTCGTGCCCCTGCGCGCACCAGACACGGTCGTGGTTCAGGAACGACTGCAGCCGGGTGCTGCGGCGGTGCTGATCAACCGCCACCACACCTACACCGACCTCTACCTGCCGATCACCGCCCAGCAGAAGAAGCTCGTCGATGCCATCGACGGCAAGCGCTCCATCGGCGAGATCGCGCCGGAGCATGCGCTGCGCCAGGTTGCGCGCGTCTTGTTCGAGGGGCTCTGGTGGTACGACCAGGTGGTGTTCGACCTCTCGCGGACGCGTGTCGAGGGGCGGATGTGACGAGTACCGGGAAAGCGCGCGCCATCAACTCTTCTTGCCTTTCCGGGTCGGCAGCATCATGCCGCTGAACAGCATGTCGATGACCCGCTCGGCGTGCTGTTCCGCAGCCTGGGGCGTCATCGGGTCGGTTCCGTAGAGCTTCTTGATCAGGTGCATTGACGACTGCGTGGCCGTCAGCACGCTGGTCATCATCACGCTCGCGTATTCGCGCGGGTAGGACTTGATCAGGCCGGCCTGGTGGCACTCCGCGATCAGCCCGTCCACCATGTCGTGGAAGGGGCGCATGTAGGTCTCCACCAGCCAATCCAGCCTCGGCCCGGACTGGGCCACCTCGCGCAGCACCAGCAGGTGCGCCGTGGGGTGCCGCACGTTGATGATGGCAAAGGCGCGCAGCGCATCGCGCAACCGCGAAAGCGGATCGTCCACGTCGGCGTGGGTGCGCACCGCATCGAGAGATTGGGTCGCCTCCGCATAGGCCTCCTCGACCACCGCGCGCCAGAGCCCGTTCTTGCCGCCGAAGTGGTAGTTCAGCAATGGCTGCTTCACGCCGGCCCGCTTGGCGACCGACAGGACCGAGGCGCCGTCGAAGCCGCGTTCGGAGAATTCGATGACAGCGGCATCCATCAGGCGCCGGCGCCCGGAGGCATCGGCTGCGGGGGGGACTGCGTCCGCCTTGTCGGCGCGTTTCAGAGCGGGCGAGCGGCTGGCAGCAGCAGGCGCGCGCTTGGCTCTGTCGGGTGTCTTGCTCATGGGGGCGGGCTGCTGAAAAGGCCGATTGTCACGCAGGAGCACCGCGGTGAGGCGGCGCTTGCCAAGCGCCCTGCAGGGCTGCGCGAAGCTGTTTGTTTTATATAAGTATAAATACCAATCCCAATGAGATTTATACAAATATAAAGTCCCGGTTCGCAAGACCGCCGTCCACCGGTTCTGAACTCCAAAGGCAATGCCATGACGAACCCCACGGGCAAGTTCCCGATTCCTTCGCCCGACCCGCAGGCCCGTCCGCCGGCCAAGCTCGCGCACCTCGTGCTCGCCACGCGCCAGTTCGATGCGCAGATCCGCTGGTGGACCGTGGTGCTGGGGGCGCGCATCGTGTTTCGCAACGAGATGCTGTGCTTCATGAGCTATGACGACGAGCACCATCGCATCGCGCTGATCAACACCCCCGCGCACGGCGCCCGCCCGCCCGAGAGCGTGGGCGTGCACCACGTGGCCTTCACCTACGCCACGCTCGACGACCTGCTGCACACTTACGACAGGCTCAAGGGCCACGGCATCCGCCCCTCCTGGTGCATCAACCACGGCCCGACCACCTCGCTGTACTACCGCGACCCCGAAGACATGCAGGTCGAGCTCCAGGTCGACAACATGGACAGCGCCGAGGAACTGGACGCCTGGTTCCGCTCGGGCGCCTTCGCCCGGAACCCCATCGGCGTGGAGTTCGATCCGGAAGTGCTGCTGGCCCGCCATCGTGCCGGAGAGCCCGGGCTGCGCGGCCCGTACGCCACCTGAGCCGCGCACGGAACCATGCAGCCGCAGGCCGCGGCCCACGCGGCCCCGCTTTTCCGCAACCCATCCATCGTTTGGAGATTCAAGGATGACGACACAACCCGTGGCGCCGGAGGCGCTCGACCAGGTCTTCCGATCTGCCCGCACCTTCAATCGCTTCCTCGAGAGGCCCGTCGGCGACGAGGACCTGAAGCGCCTGTACGAACTCGCCGTGTGGGGGCCGACCTCGGTCAACTCGCAACCCGCGCGCTACGTCTTCGTCAAGAGCGCGGCCGGCAAGGAAAAGCTGAGAGCCGCCATGTTCCCGGGCAATGCCGAAAAGACCGTGGCGGCGCCCGTCACGGTCATCGTCGCGCAAGACACGCGCTTCTATGAACTGTTGCCTCGGCTGACCCCGATGAAGGACGCGCGCGAAATGTTTGCAGCCCAACCGCCGCTGGCCCAGGAGACCGCATTCAGGAACAGCAGCCTGCAGGGGGCCTACCTCCTCATCGCCGCACGCATGCTGGGGCTGGATGCCGGGCCGATGAGCGGCTTCGACGCCGCCAAGGTCGACGCTGCCTTCTTCCCCGATGGGCGCTGGCGGGCCAACTTCCTGGTCAACCTGGGCTATGGCGATCCCGCAGGAAACCATCCTCGCGGGCCTCGCCTGGCCTTCGGCGAAGCGGCCGTCATTGCCTGAGGGCAGCGGCGGTGAACAGGTCAATCCAGTTTGAGATGCAGCGCCTCGATCTGGGCCTTGGCGCTTTGCCGCTTGACCTTCAGAAACTCGGCGAAGGCGGCCGGGGTGCTGGCGACGGGCACATACCCGAAGGGCTCTCCCACCTTCTGCTGGAATTCGTCGGACTTCAGGATGACCTCGACATCCTTCTGGATCCTGGCCACGATCGCCGCGGGTGTCCCGCGCGGTGCCGCCAGGCCCGCGAAGGTGCGCAGGTCGATCTCGGGATAGCCTGCTTCCGCGAACGTGGGAGTGGCGGGCAGCGACTTCTGCCTGCGCGCGCCGCTGACCGCCAGCACCCGCAGGCGTCCGCTTTCCACATAAGGGGCGGCCGTGAACACGCCCGCGATGAGCGTGCTGACGCGGCCCGTGACCAGGTCCTGCATCAACTGCGGCCCCACCTTGTAGGGCACATGCTGCATGTCGATATCGAGCGATCGCCGAAGGCTTTCCATGGCCATGTGGTTCGGTCCACCGGCGCCGGTCGAGGCGTACATGTAGTCGGCCCCCTTGCCTTGGACCAGGCCGACGAACTCGCGCAGGGTTCGCGCCGGAAGGTCGCCCGGCACGATCACGCAGAACGGCGCTTCGTAGAGTTCGCTGATCGGCAGCAGGTCGCGCTCGGCATCGAAGGGCAGCTTGGAGAACAGGTACTGGTTGTTCGCGAAGTTCGCCTCCGTACCCACGAACAGGGTATAGCCGTCCGGCGCCGCCTTGGCGACGGTGTTGCCGGCAATGATCTCGCTGGCGCCCGGCCGGGTGTCCACCAGCACCGGCTGCTTCCAGGCCAGCGCCAACTTGTCCGCCATGAACCGCACGGCGGCATCGAGGGGCGCGCCAGGGTAGGCGTGGACGATCTTGACCGGTTTCTCCGGGTACTCGGCGAACGCGCCGGGGCTCAGGACCGCAAGGGTCGAAGCGAGCAGGGCCCGCGCAATGGCGTTGCGCGGCGAGCGTGGAAAGCGAATGGACGTCATGACTGCTAGGGAATGTCGTTGCGGGGAGGGGCCGGGCTCAGAGGGCTTTTGCTTCGTCGGTGACGCGCGCTTCGATCGCGCCCAGCCTTTCGATGTCGATCCGGACCACGTCGCCATCGCGCAGGTAGAGCGGCGGGCGATGCCCCAGCCCCACCCCCGCCGGCGTGCCCGTGAAGATCACGTCGCCCGGTTCCAGCGTCATCACCTGGCTCAGGTGCGCGATCTGCGCAAAGCAGTTGAAGACCATGTGCCGGGTGTTCGAGTCCTGCCTCATGTCGCCGTTGACGAAGCATCGGATCGCCAGGTCGTGCGGGTCCGGAATCTCGTCGGCGGTCGTGATCCAGGGGCCGAAGGGTGCGTGGGTGTCGAAGGACTTGCCGAGAAACACCTGGCTCGTGCGCAGCTGCCAGTCCCTGGCACTGACGTCGTTGCCGACGCAATAGCCGAAGATCACCTCGGGCGCCCGCGCCAGCGGAACGTGGCGGCATCTCTTGCCGATCACCATCACCAGCTCCGCCTCGTAGTCGAGCGCGTCGCTGACCCGTGGTCGCTGGATGGGATCGAAGGGGCCGTTGACCGCGGTCGACGGCATCGAGAACCAGATCGGGTCGGTCGGCGTGGGGGCGCCCGTTTCTGCAATGTGGTCCGCGTAGTTCATCCCCGTGCCCAGCAGTTTCCCGGGGTTGGGGATGGGCGCGCAGAGACGTACCGCCTGCTGCGGGAAGTCGGCCGACCCGCTGTCGGCAAGGCAGCGTCGCAGCGGCGTTTCCCAGCGCTGCCACTGCGCGATCAGCGTTTTGAGGTCGGCCGGCAGATCGGGCAGGCGGCTGGCCAGGTCCACGATGCCGTCTGCGCGCAGTGCGCCAACCCGTGGATGTCCGGCGGGGTCGTGGAAGGTGAGAAGTTTCATGGTCGAGCAGAAGGAGAGGCCGTTGTGTTCATTGCAGATCCGGATCGAAGATCGCCACGATCCGGCGTTTCTGGATCCTCCAACTCGCACCCGTTTGCAGGTACTCGTCGTGGTACTCCGCCACGATGGGAAGCGGTGTTTTCAGCGGGGGCTGACCATCGCTGAACTGCTTGAAGCAGACCACGTAGCAGACCCCCTTTGCGGTGTGGCCGGCGTGGGCGAGCAGCTGGAAATTGCTGCAGATGTGGCGCGTGAGCATGGTGCCCGGGCGCGCGCGCAGAGACTTCTCGATCTCCGCGATGCCCCGGGCTTCGCCTGCCGGGGTGGCCACGATGGCATCCGGGGCGAAGGTGCCAAGGGCTCTCGCATGGTCGTGCGAGTCCAGCGCATTGAGGAACTCGACGCAGAGTCGATTCAACGACAGTTCGACCTGCGTGTCGGCGCCGTGTGGCGAAGCCGCGTGCGACACGTTGGGGTCGGGTGCGAGGGCATGAGGCTGCATGTGTCCTTACTCATTGGAGAGCGTGCAAGCACGCGACCAGACAACTATGGAGCCGCATCGATGCAGCGAAAAGCGCAAAGGGCCGTATCGTGAGACAAGCGACAGAAATACCTGGCCGGCCTGCCGGTGGCGTCCAGAGCCTCGGGCGTGCGATCTCCCTGCTCAGGATCGTCTCGACCATGAATGCCTCCGGCCTGCGCTTGTCGGACCTGGTCAGTGCCAGCGGCCTGCCCAAGCCGACCGTGGCCCGCCTGATGGCGGAACTGCTCGCCAGCGGGCTGGTGATGCGCGATGCGCAACGCCGCTTTCGGCTGGGGCCGCTCACGCACGAACTCGGTGTGATTTCCCTGATGAATTTCAGATTGCAGGAGCTGTGTCGCCCGTCGCTTGCGGCCCTGTCGGAGGCGACGGGCGAGACCACCTACCTCAAGGTGCGCAGTGGGTCGGACGTCTTTTGCCTGGATCTCGCCACCCCTGAACGCAAGCGCAAGGCCCGGACGTCATGGCGGGGAAGCCGCGCGGCTTTGGGCACCGGAGCTTGCGGCCTGGCGCTGCTCAGCTTCATGCCCGAGACCGAGCGCATCCACGTGATTCGGCAGCATGCCCCGCACGCGCCGGCGGGCGCCGCGGCGTACATGCGAGCGTTGAGCGAGCGCATCGAACAAACGCGCGTCACCGGCTATGCGTTGAGCTCGGACGATGTCTACGCCGGCATGTCCGCCATCGGTATTCCGGTTTTCGATGGCGCCGGGCGGCCCATCGTGGCCCTCAGCGTTTCGCTGCCGACCGCCGAACTGAACCCTCGCTCCAGGGACCGGGTGCTCGCCGCATTGTCTGAGCAGGAAGGTCTGCTGCGGCGCACGCTGCGCCAGAGCGGCGTTCACGAAACTTGAATCCCTCGCAAGAAACAAGCGTTCCTGGCAGCCGCTGCGCTTCAACGGCCATGACTCAGGCCGCACCGCACCAGGTGATCCGGCCAGGTGACAAGGCGGCCGATCTCTCCTGAAGGCAGGGCCTCGATCAGGCCATGCAGGAGCTGCGCATAGCTGGCGAGCGGCAGCCGGATCATGAGGCGCACGCGGGGCGCGTCGCTCTCCTGCGAACCGCGGTCGTTCAGCAGGGGTTCGCTGCGGACCACGCCGGCGTCGGCGCATCGCGCCACGAGTTGGCGGACGCTTCGCGCGTCGCTGGAGGCAACGGCGACATCGAGCACGTGAAACGCAGTGGCGTTCGCCGCCTGCGTTCGACCAGGGTGCTCACGGTATGCGGCGTAGGCCACGTCTTGCTTCCTTGTTGTAGCGACGCTTACAGCGTCTTGGTCAGGATCAGGATGAAGCGGGTGGCGTTGGGCGAGAAGGTGGTCTGGCCGATGGGTCCGATGGGCGAGGGGATGCCCGGGCTGACGACCAGGTTGAACGCGCTCTGCTCGTTGCCGCCCTGGATATAGCCGCCGA
>NZ_JBFREQ010000061.1:0-17693 GCF_052114385.1 Variovorax sp. M-6
TCGGCGAAGCGCATGATGGCTTCCTCGACCCAGCCGCGCCGCGCCGCCGCGAGCAGGCCCAGCGCGGTGCCGACCACCAGCCCGATGCCCACGGCGATCACGCCGACCAGGATCGACGCCCGCGCACCGACCAGCAGCAGCGAGGCGACGTCGCGCCCGAAGGCGTCGGTGCCCAGCCAGTGCCGGGCCGAGGGCGCCTGCATCTTGTTGGCCATGTCCATCTCGTAGGGCGACCAGGGCGTCCAGACCAGAGAGACGGCCGCGGCCAGGAGCAGCAGCAGGCTCAGGACGGCGCCGATCGTGAAGCTGCGGTGGCGCAGCGCGCGGCGCCAGAAGCCTGGCACCTTGAAGGCGGCCGCGCTGGGCACCGGAGTGGGAAGGACACTCATATGTCGCTCGCCTTGATACGCGGGTCGATCACGGCGTACAGCACATCGACTACGAAATTGACGATGACGACCATCGCGGCCAGCAGCATCACGCAGTTGCGCACCACGATCAGGTCGCGGTTGCTGATGGCCTGGAAGATCAGCCGGCCGAGGCCCGGCAGGTAGAACACGTTCTCGACCACGATGGTGCCGGCGAGCAGTTCGGAGAACTGCATGCCCATCACCGTGATCACCGGGATCAGCGCATTGCGCAGCACATGGCGCCAGAGCACGGCGCGCTGCGACACGCCCTTGGCGCGCGCGGTGCGCACGAAGTCCTCGCGCATCACCTCGAGCACCGCCGAGCGCGTGATGCGCGCCAGGATCGCGGCCTGCACCACCGCCAGCGACAGCGCCGGCAGCAGCAGCGCCTTGAGCCCGGGCAGGATGCCTTCGCCCCAGCCCTCGAAGCCGCCGGCCGAGAACCACTGCAGCTGGACCGAGAACACCAGGATCAGCAGGATCGCGAACCAGAAGTTGGGAATCGCGATGCCGACCTGCGTCAGGCTCATGAGCCCGACGTCGCCGAGCTTGTTGTGGCGGGCGGCCGCGGTCACGCCGACCACCAGCGCCAGCACGGTGGTGAAGGCCATCGCGAGCAGGGCCAGCGGCACGGTCAGCGCCAGGCGCTCGAGGATCAGGTCGAGTACCGGCGAACTGTAGGCATAGCTGTCGCCGAGGTTGCCGGTCAGCAGGCCGCCGATCCAGTGCCAGTAGCGCGTCCAGGCCGGCTGGTCCAGGCCCAGCTTGGTGGCCAGTGCGGCCACCGCGTCGGGGGAAGCGTCCGGGCCCATGAGCATCTGCGCGGCGTTGCCGGGCAGGATCTCGAGGACCAGAAAGACGATGATCGAAGCGCCGACCAGGGTGGCGATCAAGGTCAGGAAACGCTTGAAAAGAAACAGACTCATAGGGCGGGCCGCAGCATAACCCGACACGCAACGTCCATGCCCGAGTTGATCGATAATCGTTGCATGGCCCTGATGATCACCGACGAATGCATCAATTGCGATGTCTGCGAGCCGGAGTGCCCCAACGACGCGATCTACATGGGCGTGGAGATCTACGAGATCGACCCGCACAAGTGCACCGAGTGCGTGGGCCACTTCGACGAACCGCAGTGCGTGCAGGTGTGCCCGGTCGCCTGCATCCCGACGCATCCGGAGTACGTCGAGACGCGCGAGACCCTGTGGCAGAAGTTCGAGCGTCTCGCGGCGGAGAAGGCTGCCAAGGCGGCGGCGCAGGCGGGTCCGGCGGCCGCCTCGGCACCCTAGCTGTTCGGGTCGTTCGCGGCGCCTGGCTTGGGGCGCTTCTTCTTGCTCGCCAGCGGCGGCTGCTGCGCGCCCACGTACTGCGGATCCTTCCTTGCCTTGCCTTTCTTCAGCGCGCTGTCCCTGGGATTCGGCGCGGCGTCCCGCGCGCGCGGCGCGTTGTCTATCAGGGCGGCCTGCCCGGGCCCTTGCGTGGCTTCGAGGCGCCGCCGGTCGCCTTCCATGCGCACCGCCTCGGCGCGAACATCGCGCGTCGCCTGGTCGGCAGCGCGTTTTTGCTCCGCGCTGCGTGCGTCGTCGAGTTCCACGACCTGGCCGGCCTTGCAAGGCTGGTCCGTGTAGGTGTTTCCGCAGCGCCAGATGCCGCTTGCGCCTTGCGCCTGCGCGGCCCAATGAATGCAGGCGCCCGCCAGCAGCAGGCTGCCCTGGGCTGCGATTCGTGTGTGTGACAGTCTCATTCTTGTTGTCTCCCTTTTCCTTCTTCTCTCTCGCTTCCGCTAGCCCGCGGCGGGTGTACCCCCGTCGCCGGGCTCGCGCCGCGGTGGTTTGGGGCGCGGCGGCTTGCTCGTGTGAATGAGCAGGGTCGCCTTGTCCATTTCGCCGGCCACCAGCGCCGGGAAGGCGTGCAGCGTGCGCACGATCGCGTCCTCGATCGCCTCGCGTTGTTCCTTCAGCGGCTTCTTCAGCACCCAGTTCACGACCTCGGACTTCACGCCCGGGTGGCCGATGCCGAGCCGCAGCCGCCAGTAGTCGCCGGTGCCGAGCTGGGCGTGGATGTCGCGCAGGCCGTTGTGGCCGGCGTGGCTGCCGCCGAACTTGAGCTTGGCCTGCCCCGGGACCACATCGAGCTCGTCGTGTGCGACCAGGATCTCGTTCGGCTCGATCTTGAAGAAGCGCGCCAGCGCGGCCGTCGACTTGCCCGAGAGATTCATGAAGGTCTGCGGCTCGAGCAGCCAGAGCGGCTTGCCGCCGACCTGCGTGCGCGCCACCAGCCCGTGGTAGCTGCGCTCGGGAGAGAGCGTGAGCTTGAGGTCGCGGGCGAGTGCGTCGATCCACCAGAAGCCGGCGTTGTGGCGCGTGGCTTCGTATTCAGGGCCAGGGTTACCGAGGCCGACAAACAGCTTGATCATAAAAAGGGATTGTGACTTGCGCCCGGGAAACGCAAACGGCCCGCACTGGGCGGGCCGTCGAAGCGCGATCGCGGGAAGAATTACTTCTTCTTCGCGGGCGCCTTGGCGTCGGCCTTGGCGGCGGGTGCGGCAGCGCCCTCGGCGCCTTCGGTGCCGGCTGCGGGCTCTTCAGCGACCAGCGGCGGCACGGCGGAAACCACCACCGGGTTGACCTTGCCGTGGCTCACGAACTTCACGCCCTTGGGCAGCTTGATGTCGTTGACGTGCACGGTGGCGTTCTTGGTCAGGCCCGACAGGTCGACTTCGATGAACTCGGGCAGGTCGGCCGGCAGGCAGCTGACTTCGAGTTCGGTCATCACGTGGTTCACGAGGTTGTGGTCGGTCTTGACGGCCACCGACTCTTCTTCACCCTTGTAGTGCAGCGGCACCTTGACCGTCATGCGGGTGCGGGCGTCGACGCGCTGGAAGTCGACGTGCTGCACGAGCTGGCGGAACGGGTGGTATTGCACGTCGCGCAGCAGCACCTTGGTGGTGGCACCGGCGAGTTCCATCTCGAGGATCGACGAGTGGAAGGCTTCCTTCTTGAGGGCGTGCCACAGCGCGTTGTGATCGATTTCGATCAGCTGGGGCTGGCTTTCGCCGCCGTAGACGATACCGGGCGTCTTGCCCGTGATGCGGAGACGGCGGCTCGCACCCGTGCCCTGCTTTGCGCGCTCAAAAGCGACGAATTTCATGGTTAGCTCCTGTGGAAGTCGACCGCGACCAGTGCGACTCCGGTTTCAAAATGGGCTTCCGCTGCGGGAAGCCCGGCTTTTTTCTCAGAACAGATTTTCCTGGTCCGAGAACAAACTCATCACCGACTCGCCCTTGGCGATGCGCTGGATCGTCTCGGCGATCAGCGGCGCCACGGAGAGTTGGCGGATCTTGGTGCAGCCCAACGCAGCGTCGGACAGCGGGATCGTGTTGGTCACGACCACCTCGTCGAGCGCCGACCCCTGGGCGATGCGCTCGATGGCGGGGCCCGAGAAGATCGGGTGCGTGCAATACGCGTAGACCTTCTTTGCGCCGCGTTCCTTCAGCACTTCGGCCGCCTTCACCAGCGTGCCGGCGGTGTCGATCATGTCGTCCATGATCACGCAGTTGCGGCCGTCGATCTCGCCGATCACGTGCATGACTTCGCTCACGTTGGCGCGCGGACGGCGCTTGTCGATGATCGCGAGGTCGCAATTCAGCTGCTTGGCCAGCGCCCGGGCGCGAACCACCCCGCCGACGTCGGGCGAGACCACGATCAGGTCTTCGTAGTTCTTCTGCCGCAGGTCGCCCAGGAGCACCGGCGAGGCATAGATGTTGTCGACCGGGATGTCGAAGAAGCCCTGGATCTGGTCGGCGTGCAGGTCCATGGTCAGCACGCGGGCCACGCCCACGGTCTCGAGCAGGTTGGCCACCACCTTGGCCGAGATCGGCACCCGGCTCGAACGCGGACGGCGGTCCTGGCGCGCATAGCCGAAGTACGGGATCACGGCACTGATGCGCTCGGCCGATGCGCGCTTGAGCGCGTCGACCATGATGAGCAGTTCCATCAGGTTCTCGTTGGTCGGCGCACAGGTCGACTGCACCACGAAGACGTCGCGGGCACGCACGTTCTGGTTGATCTCGACCGTGACTTCCCCGTCGGAGAAGCGGCCGACCCGGGCGGCCCCCAGCGAGGTGCCCAGGTTGTGCGAGATCTCGGCGGCAAGGCCCGGATTGGCGTTGCCGGTGAAAACCATGAAGTCAGGGTGTTGAGCCTGCATGAGTGCGTCCCGGCAATGCGAATTGGCTCTTTCGGGAGAGCCGCCAAAATTCTCGTGAATGAATTTGGCAGGGGAGAAAGGATTCGAACCTTTGCATGCTGGAATCAAAATCCAGTGCCTTAACCAGCTTGGCGACTCCCCTACACGGGTCAATGGCCAATGCCATCAACCGATATATGTCGCATCAATCCGCGTGAGCGGATTGATCTACCTCGTCAATCCGCTCACGCGGATTGATCCATCTCATCAGACCGCGCGAGCGATCCGATCTTAACTTCAGGCTGCCCAGCCCACGAGGGGATGAACGGCCAAATTGCTGCACTTTCGAACCTGCCAGCCCTGGGGCGCCTCGGCGAGTTCCGCATCATGCGGCATTGTCGCAAACACCGAACTTCCCGAACCGGTCATCCGGGCCTTGAGTCCTTGGCGACCGAGCCATTCGATGGCTTCGGTGACCGCGGGACAAAGCCGCTGGGCAACCGGCTGCAAGTCGTTTCGACCAAATTCCAGGAAACCCGGTTCGCCGAGTTTATCAACCTGGCCTTGGTGCGATTCGCTGTGTGCAGCAAAGCCCGAGATTATAGCAGTCGGTGTGGCGCGTTGCAGGTCAGGTGCTGCAAAAATTTGTCGGGTATCGAGTCCTTCGGGCGGTTTGACGACCGCGAAGCGCCCTGGCGGCAGGGTGACAGGGGTGATTTTTTCGCCTATTCCCTCGACCCAGGCATTCTGTCCGCGCAGGAAGAAGGGCACGTCGGCGCCCAGGCCGAGACCGATCTGTTCCAGTGTCGACAGCGGCAGCTTCAGGCCCCAGAGGCGATTCAGGGCCAGCAGGCAGGTGGCGGCGTCGGAAGAACCGCCGCCCATCCCCGCCTGCGCCGGCACCTGCTTGGCGACGCCGATATGGGCACCGAGCGGCGTTTGCGCAGCGGATTGCAGGGCCCTGGCGGCGCGCACGATCAGGTCGTCGGCCGGCAGCGCCGTGGTGAGGTCTTCGCGCGTGATCGCGCCGTCGTCGCGCCTTTCGACATGCAGCGTGTCGCACCAGTCGATCAGCATGAAGACGGACTGCAGCAGGTGGTAGCCGTCGGCACGCCTGCCCGTGATGTGCAGGAAGAGGTTGAGCTTGGCCGGCGCCGGGAGGTCGTAGATCGCCTTCATGCGCGCTCGAACACGATGCGCAGGTCGGCACGGGGCTGCGGCGACTCGCGCGTGGCCTGCAAGCGTCCGGCGGAGACCTGTGACAGGTCGGGCCGCCATCCTGGCACCCGCTCGTCGCGGCCGGCCAGCCAGGCGAAGAGGGCGCCGACCGGGATCGCCGCACCGGTCGCGGCCTCGATCAGCGCATCGACCGAGTCATAGCGGCGCGTCTCGCTGCCGTTCCTGAGCAGCGCCTCGCCGGGCGCCCAGTGGAGCTGGGCCAGGGTGCTGCCGATCGGGCTCGTGAGGATGAGTTCGCCGGCTTGCGGCGCGCCGCGCAACTCGAACAGGGCCGAGAAGCTCTGGTTGGGGTCGCCTTCGACGCGCAGCGACAGGCGACCGCTCCAGGCCGCGTGGCCGCCGGCGGGCGGGCCTCCGGGGCTCGCGCAGCTGGCCAGCAGCAGGCCGGCCCAGCCGGCCAGCAGCACCCCGCGCCGATTCAAAGCTTCACGTGCAGGCGCTTGAGCGTTTCCTGCAGCGTCTCGTTGTCCGCATCCGCGAGCGACGCTTCCTTCCAGATGGCCACCGCGCGGTCGCGCTGGCCGGCGGCCCACAGCACCTCGCCCAGGTGGGCGCCGATTTCCGGATCGGGCCGGCGCTTGTACGCGTCCTCGAGGACGCGCAGCGCCTCGGCCGTGTTGCCCAGCCGGTACTCGACCCAGCCCAGGCTGTCGGCGATGAACGGATCGTCGGGTGCCAGCTGCACGGCTTTCTGGATCAGCGTGCGGGCCTCTTCCAGCCGCACCTTGCGATCGGCCAGCGAATAGCCGAGCGCGTTGTAGGCGTTCTGGTTGTCCGGCTTGAGATCGATCACGCGGCGCAGCAGGCGCTCCATCTCGTCGAGCCGATTCAGCTTCTCGGCCACCATGGCCTGGTCGTAGATCAGGTCGGTGTCGGTGGGCGCCGCCGCGCTGGCCTGGGCCAGCATGTCGAACGCGGCCTGGTGCTGCTTGGCATCGCGCAGCAGCTGCACTTCGGTCAGGAACTTCTGCTTCTTCTCGTCCGCGGTGCGTTCGGGCAGGCTGCGCACCAGTTCGCGCGCTTCGGGAAGCTTGCCCTGGCGCGCGAGCAGCGCGGCACGCCGCGCCTGTGCGCCGATCAGGTCGTCGGTGCTGTCGATGCGGGCCAGCCAGGCTTCGGCGCCGGCGAAGTCCTTGCGCCGCTCCGACAGCTGCGCCATCAGCAGGTAGGCCTGGGTCAGTCCGCGCTCGCGGCCTTCGGGGTCGCGCAGCGTGGGCGCGAGCGAGATGAAGCGCTTGAGCGAGGCCTCGGCCGCCTTGTCCTGGCGCGCCTGGGTCTGGAGGCTGCCGAGCAGCAACCAGGGCTCGGGCAATTCGGGTCGGGCCGCCGTGAGGGTCGAGAGTTCGGCCGAGGCTTCCGCGTAACGACGGCCTTCGACCAGCACGCGGGCGTAGGCGACGCGCATTTCGGGCTGCGCCTTCGGCCCGGCGAGGTAGCGCTTGACGATCGGTTCGGCCAGCGGCTGGCTGGGGTCGATCAGGTCCAGCGCCACCAGGGCGGGCCCTTCCGCGGAGGGGTCCAGCTGCTGGCCCTTGATGGCGGCTTCGAGCGCGCCGGGTGTGTCGCCTGCGGCAAGACGCAGGCGGCCGACCGTGGCCCAGGCGGCGCCGCCGGTCGCCGGGCTCGCGAGTTCGTCGGCCAGCGCCTGTTCGACCACCGAGGCCGCAAGTTTCTTGTCCGTGGCCCTCGAATAGTTGCGCGCGATGACGGCCATCAGGAACGGCCGCTCGACCTGCGGGGTGGCGGCGATCTCCGCGCGCAGCGGCTCGACCGTATCGGCGATGCGGTTCAGCGCGATCAGGATCTGGAGCTCGAAGCGGCGAGCCTCCCTCGAGTCGGGCAGCGTTTCCTTCCAGGCTCGGGCGGCCGCCAGGGCGGAATCGCCCGAGCGCGCCTGCAGCGCGATCTCGACCGCGCGCTGGAACAGCTTGCCGTCACGCGCGCGCCGCGCCGCGTCGAGCACCAGCCCGTAGGCGGTGCCGGGGTCGGAGCGTGCGTTGAGTTCGCCCAGCAGCACTTCGTAGAACAGCTCGGCGGACATGGCCGAAGGCTGGGCCGGCGATGGCGCCTTGGCCGCCGGGGGTTGTCCTGCAGGGTCGACGAGAGGGGCGGGGCTGGTGGGCGCTGCGGCTGGCGCTTCGGTCTGGCCCTGCGCTGCGAGCGCGATCAGGGCCAGGAAAGCGGCCGCCGCAAGGCGGGATCGGCGAAGCAGGAAGGTCATCGAAGCCATAATAATCCAAGGCTTTTGCGCCATGTCGCGTGGGGCTTCAACGCCGGCGTGTTTTCATGTCAGTCTTCTCCCATGCCTGAACTCCCCGAAGTCGAAGTCACCCGCCGCGGAATCGCCGATCGCATTGCGGACGCCCGCATCGATGCGGTGCGCCTCGGAAAGCCCCTGCGCTGGGCGCTGGCGGTCGAGCCCGGCGCACTCGTCGGGCGCACCGTGCGCGCGGTGCGCCGGCGCGGCAAATACCTGCTGGTCGACCTCGATGCCGGCCTCCTGCTCCTGCATCTGGGCATGTCCGGCAGCCTGCGCTTCGACGACGTGCTGCCTGCGCCGGGCGCGCACGACCATTTCGACCTGGTCACCAGCCGTGGCACGCTGCGGCTCAACGATCCGCGCCGATTCGGCGCCGTGGTCTTCGTGGAGGACGAGGGTTCGCCGCTCGCACGCAAGCTGCTTGGCGGGCTGGGCATGGAGCCGCTCGGCGACGGCTTCGATTTCGAGGCCTTCCACGCCGGCCTGCGCCGGCGCCGTGCGCCGATCAAGCAGGTGCTGCTGGCCGGCGACGTGGTGGTGGGCGTGGGCAACATCTACGCTTCCGAGGCGCTCTTTCTGGCCGGCATCCGGCCGACGCTGGCGGCGGCGCGGATCAGCCGGCCGCGCGCGCTGCGCCTGCATGCCGCGGTGCGCGACATCCTGGCGCGCGCGGTCGAGCGCGGCGGCAGCACCTTGCGCGACTTCTCGAACGTGGACGGCCAGAGCGGCTACTTCCAGCTCGAAGCCACCGTTTACGGCCGCAAGGGCGAGCCGTGCCGGGTCTGCGCGACACCGGTGCGGGCGATCCGGCAGGGCCAGCGCGCCACCTATTTCTGTCCTGTGTGCCAAAAGCACTGAATCGCGCGGGCGAATGACTTCCGTTGCGCGTGCCGATGCTATATTTTGTAAGTCGCCTTTACAAATCCTGCCTTGACCGATTCCTTCAATCAGCAATTCGACAAGCACGGCGCTTGGCGGCGCAATTTTGCGCACCGGCTCAAGTGGTTGTCCCGCTGGCTGAATGAGAACGAATTACTGAACCAGAGCGTGGCCGAGCGGCTGCGGGACCTGGAGTCCCAGCTGCGCACCAGCAAGGTCATGGTGGCGTTCGTGGCCGAGTTCTCGCGCGGCAAGTCCGAGCTGATCAACGCGATCTTCTTTGCCGGCTACGGCCGGCGGATCATGCCGGCCAGCGCGGGCCGCACGACCATGTGCCCGACCGAGCTGGGCTATGACGCCGCGTTGCCGCCGAGCCTGCGGCTGCTGCCGATCGAAACCCGGCTCGAAGCTCACTCGCTCGCGCACTGGCGCGACGAGCCCGAACGCTGGACCGAGATCGCGATCGATGTCGAGAACGCCGAGCACCTGTCGGAGGCGATGAGCAAGGTCGCGGAAGTCCGCTGGGTGCCGCTGGCCGAAGCCCGGGCGCTGGGCTTCTGGAGCGACGACGTGCCCGACGACAACCCGGTGCCCGATTCGGACGGACGGGTCGAGATCCCGCGCTGGCGCCATGCGGTGCTGAACATGCCGCACCCGTTGCTGGAGCAGGGTCTGGTGATCCTCGACACACCCGGCCTCAACGCCATCGGCGCCGAGCCGGAGCTCACCGTGAGCCTGATCCCGCAGGCCCACGCGGTGGTCTTCATCCTTGGCGCGGACACCGGCGTGACGCGGTCCGACCTCTCCATCTGGCGCGAGCACCTGGTCACCGAAGGCGATCTCACCGACACCCGGATCGTGGTGCTCAACAAGATCGACACCATGTGGGACATCCTGAGCACGCCGGCCCAGGTCGATGCCCAGATCCAGCGCCAGCGCAAGGGCGCAGCCGAACTGCTCGGCGTGCCGCTGCCGCAGGTGCTGCCGGTGTCGGCGCAAAAGGGGCTGCAGGCCAAGATCCGCCGCGACGCGCCGCTGTTGCAGGCCAGCCGGCTGCCGGCGCTGGAGGCCGTGCTCGGCGAGGGCCTGCTCGGCAAGCGCGAGCTCATGCTGCGCCTGGCCGTCGACGCCGGCATCGTCGCGCTCAGGGCCGAGGCGGCGCGCATCCTCAACGTGCGCCAGCGCGACCTGTCCGAGCAGGCGCTCGAACTGCAGGGCCTGCGCGGCAAGAACGGATCGGTGATTCGCCACATGCGTTCGCGCATCGAGCAGGAACAGACCGAGTTCGAGGGCAGCAACGCCCGCATCCTGGCGCTGCGCTCGGTGCAGGGCAAGCTGCTGCGCGAGGTCTATGCGGTGCTCGGCAGCACCGCGCTCAAGGCCGACATGGCCCGGCTCGCCGCGGCCCTCAAGCGGCGCGGCCTCAAGTTCAGCGTGCGCAAGGTCTACGGCGAGACCTTCGACTCGCTGCGCAACAATCTGCGCGAGGTGCAGGCGACCAGCGCCGAGATCCAGTCGATGCTGCATGCGACCTTCCGCCAGCTCAACGCCGAGCACGGCTTCACGCTGCAGGCGCCGCCCGAGCCCGACCTGTCGGACTTCGAGCTGCAACTGAGCCAGATCGAACGCAGCCACCTCCACTACCTGAGCGTGGGCAACCTGCTCAAGCTGGCCCAGCCGGATTTCTGCGACAAGCTGGTGCGCGCGCTGGCGAGCCGGTTGCGCGTGGTCAACGAGGCCGCCATGACCGAGGTGGAGCGTTGGAGCAAGGGGGCGGGCGCCCAACTCGACGCGCAGCTCAAGGAACGGCGCCGCAATTTCACCAAGCGGATCGAGGCGGTCGAACGCATCCAGGGCGCGGCGGGCAATCTCGACGAGCGCCTGGCGGAACTGGCGGCGCAGGAAGGCAGTCTCGGGGAACTGCACCGGCGCCTGCTCGAACTCACCACCCTGCTCGCCAGCAACGAAGCGCCGAACGCCCCGGCGGCGCGCGAACTCAGTGCGGCTTGATATGGCTCTCCCCCAGGTTGGCTCACTTCGTGTAGCCCGCCTCGAGTCGCTGCCAGAGGCAGCGGCTCTTCGGGCCGTCCAGGCCTGCGCAGGCAGGCCCGGAGCCGCGGCCCTCAGCCCCCTCGCCGGGGGCAACACCAGCGGCCCGGCGAAGCCGGTTCCGCGGTGTTTCTGGCCTTGACAGCGCCGGTTTCATGCGGCGTGGGTCACACGCGGGTGCCGGTTTTCGCGGAGCGCGTCGTCGCTTGGCAGCGCAGCCACGGGCGCAGCGAGCTGCCTTGGCAGAACACCCAGGATCCCTACCGCGTCTGGCTGTCCGAAGTGATGCTGCAGCAGACGCAGGTCTCGACCGTGCTGGGCTACTTCGCGCGCTTCCTGGCGCGCTTCCCGTCGGTGGCGGCGCTTGCGGCAGGCACCGAGGACGAGGTGTTTGGACTCTGGAGCGGTCTGGGCTACTACAGCCGTGCGCGCAACATGCATCGTTGCGCGCAGGAAGTGGTCTCGCGCTTCGGCGGCGAATTCCCGCGCACTGCGGCCGAGCTCCAAACCTTGCCCGGCATCGGCCGCTCGACCGCTTCGGCGGTCGCGGCTTTCTGCTTCGGCGAGCGGGTCGCGATCCTCGACGGCAACGTGAAGCGGGTGCTCACGCGATTGCTGGCCTTCGACGGCGACATGTCTTCCGCGGCCCAGGAACGCCTGCTGTGGAACGAGGCCACCGAACTGCTGCCGCCGGCGAAGGATCGACCCGCCATCGCCCGCTACACCCAGGGCCTGATGGATCTGGGCGCCACGGTCTGCCTGCCGCGCAAGCCCAGTTGCATGATCTGCCCGGTCAGCGACCTGTGCGCGGCACGCGAACAGGGCGCACCCGAAAGCTATCCGGTCAAGACGCGCAAGCTGCGGCGCACTTCCCAGTCCCTGTGGATGTTGCTGGCCCGGGACGCGCAAGGGCGCGTGTGGCTGGAGAAGCGGCCGTCGCGCGGCATCTGGGCCGGGCTCTACTGCCTGCCGGTCTTCGAGAGCCGTGACGCGCTGCTGGAAATGCTGAGCGCCAAGGACCGCGCCAACGCCCGCGATGACGCCGTCTTCCTGCATGTGCTGACGCACAAGGACCTGCATCTGCATCCGGTCGACGTCGACAGCCGAGGCACAAAGCCGATGGCCGAAGAGGGCGCATGGTTCGCCACCGACGAGTGGGCCGCGCTCGGGCTGCCCGCACCGGTGCGCAAGCTGCTGGGCGCCGGCGGATCAGGCTCCGTCTAGCTCGCGGTGGCGCTTGAGCGCGGCCCAGCGGGCGCCGAAGCCGCGCGCCAGCTGCTCCACCAGAAACACCGAGCGGTGCTGGCCGCCGGTGCATCCGATGGCCACCGTGACGTAGCTGCGATGGTCGCGCGCCAGGGCGTCGAGCCAGCGGCCCAGGAACTGCTCGATGTCGCCGTACATCCGGGCCACGTCCTGGTCGTCGCGCAGCCACTCGATCACGGGCGCATCGCGTCCGGTCAGCGCCCGCAGCGCCGGCACGTAGTGCGGATTGGGCAGCATGCGGACGTCGAACACGAAGTCGGCGTCGAGCGGCACGCCGCGCTTGAACGCGAAGGACTCGAACACCAGCGTGAGCGCGCTTTCGGGTGCCGAGATCAGCGCCTTGACGTAGCTCTGCAGCTGGGCCGGGCGGATGATGCTGGTGTCGACCACGTCGGCGCCATCGCGCAGGTCCGCCAGCAGTTCGCGCTCGAGCTCGATCGCCTGGATCAGGACGCGCTGCTGCTCCGGCGCATCGGTGCGGCCTTCCTGGCGCGACAGCGGGTGCCGGCGCCGGGTTTCGGAATAGCGGCGCACCAGCGCATCGGTGGTGGCGTCGAGGAACAGCGAGCGCAACGACACGCCCTGCTGCCGCAGGCCTTCGAGCTGGTGCGGCACCAGCGGCAGCGAGACGCCGCTTCGCACGTCCATCGCGATCGCGACCTTGGCCGCCTGCTGTTGCTGCTGCAGCGCGATGAAAGGCGAGAGCAGTTCGGGAGGCAGGTTGTCGACACAGTAGTAGCCGGCATCTTCGAGCGCATGCAGGGCGACGGACTTCCCGGAGCCCGACATGCCGGTGATCAGTACGAGCTCGAGGCTCATGGCGCCGCCACCGTCGTCTTCTGCCCCAGCATCTCGCGCGCATGCGCCAGCGAAGTGCGGGATACGCGTTCGCCGCCCAGCATGCGGGCGATTTCCTGGGCCCGGCCTTCGTCGTCGATCGCCGCCACGCTGCTCTCGGTGCGCGCGGCATCCTGGCCCTTGGCGGCGGTCTGCCGCTTGGCGACCACGAGGTGGTGGTCGGCGCAGGCCGCCACCTGCGGCAGGTGGGTCACGGCCAGCACCTGGCGGTCGCGGCCGAGCTGTTTCATGAGCCGGCCGACGGTTTCGGCCACGGCGCCGCCGACGCCGGCATCGACCTCGTCGAAGATCAGGGTCTGGGCGGCGCCGAGCTCGCTGGTCGTGACCGCGATGGCCAAGGCGATGCGCGAGAGTTCGCCGCCGGAAGCCACCTTGCCGATCGAGCGCGGCGTGCTGCCCGCATGTCCGCTGACCAGGAAGGCGATGTCTTCGAGGCCGGAACGGCTCGGTTGCGCGAAGGGCTGCAGCGCGACCTCGAAGCGGCCGCCCTTCATGCCGAGTTCCTGCATGGCCTGCGTGACCGCCTGCGCGAGCTTGGGCGCGGCCTGCTTGCGGGCCTTGGCCAGCGCCTTGGCCTCTTTCAGGTAGACCTGTTGCGCCGATTGCTCGGCGCGTTCGAGCCCCTCGAGGTCGCTCTGGGCGTCGAGCGCCTTCAGCTCGGCCTGCCAGCCGGCGAACAGCGCGGGCAGCTCGGCCGGTGTGCGCCGGTAGCGGCGGGCCAGGGACATCCAGAGGCCCATGCGTTCGTCCAGCTCGGCCAGCCGTTCGGGGTCGGTGTCGGCCTGGCGCAGGTAGCTGTGCAGCGAATGCGCGGCATCCGAGGCCTGGGCCACGCTGGAAGCGAGCACCTCGCCCAGCGCCTTGAATTCCGGCTCGATGTGCTCGCAGTTCTGCAGCAGCGTGAGCGCGCGGGCGAGCGCGGCCAGGGCGCCGCTGTCGTCGTCCTCGAGCGCGCTGCTGGCGCCTTCGGCGGCATCGATCAGTGCCTGGGCGTTGGAGATGCGGCTGTGGCTGGCCGTGAGTTCTTCCCACTCGTCCTCGCCCGGCGCCAGCTTCGCGACCTCGGCCACCTGCCATTGGAGGCGCTCCCGTTCGCGCAGCAGGGAGTCTTGCGCCGAGCGTGCGTTCTCGAGCGCGGCGATTGCTTGCCGCCAGCCTTGCCAGGCGGTCTCGAGTGCGCCGGTGTCGACGCCGGCGTAGGCGTCGAGCAGGCCGCGCACGGCGTCCGGCCGCGTCAGGCTTTGCCAGGCGTGCTGGCCGTGGATGTCGAGCAATCGGTCGCCGAGCTCGCGCAGCTGGGTGGCGGTGGCCGCACTGCCGTTGATCCAGCCGCGGCTGCGGCCCTGGAGATCGACCGTGCGGCGCAGCAACAGGGCATCGCCGCCCTCGAAGCCGCCTTCCTCCAGCCAGTCGGCCAGGCCCGGGTCGGTGTCGAACTCGACGCTCACGTCCAGCCGCTCGGCGCCTTCGCGCACCGAGCCGGCATCGGCCCGGTTGCCCAGCGCCAGCTGCAGCGCGTCGATCAGGATGGACTTGCCGGCACCGGTCTCGCCGGTGAGCACCGTGAACCCGCCGGACAGATCGAGCTCGAGCGCTCGCACGATCACGAAATCCCGCAGCGCAATGCGCCTCAACGCCATCTCAAGATCCCCCTTCGTTCCAGTGCAGTTTCCGGCGCAAGGTGTCGAAATAGCTCCAGCCCTTGGGGTGCAGGAAGCGCACCCGGTAGTCGGAGCGGCGCACCATCACCTTGTCGCCGATGGCCAGCGTGGCCAGCGATTGCATGTCGAAATTGGCGCTGGCGTCGCGCCCGCCGACCAGTTCGATCGTGACCTCGTCCGCGTCCGGCAGCAGCAGCGGCCGGTTCGACAGCGTGTGCGGCGCGATCGGCACCAGCACCCAGCCCCGCACCGCGGGATGCAGCAGCGGCCCGCCGGCCGACAGCGCATAGGCGGTCGAGCCGGTGGGGGTCGCGATGATCATGCCGTCGGCGCGCTGGTTGGCGACGAAATGGTGGCCCACTGTGACCCGCAGCTCGACCATGCCCGAGGTGGCGCCGCGGTTGACCACCACGTCGTTCATTGCCAGGGTGTCGAACACCGATTCGTCGCCGCGCATCACCCGCGCCTTCATCAGCGTGCGCAGGTCTTCCTCGTAGTCGCCGGCCAGCATCGGGATCAGCGTCGCCTGGTAGTTGTCGAGCGAGATGTCGGTGATGAAGCCGAGCCGGCCGCGATTGATGCCGATCAGCGGCACGTCGTGCGGCGCGAGCTGGCGACCGATGCCGAGCATCGTGCCGTCGCCGCCGACCACCAGCCCGAGCTCGCATTGCTGGCCGATTTCTTCCACCGTCAGCGCGGGGTAGGGGCCGGTTTCGACGGCGTCGGAATGCGATTTCTCGACGAACACCTTGCAGCCCTGCGATTCGAGGAAGGCGCCGATGCCTTCCATGACGTTGTCCTGCGCGCCGCATTGCGCCCGGGCGCCGGAGGCCTGGTATTTACCGATCAACGCGACATGCCGAAAGCGGGAGCTCATTCACAAATTACAACATTAAAATCATTCGATGCTGGACGACCGTGCCAAGTTGCTGCTGAAGACTCTCGTCGAGCGCTACATCGCCGACGGGCAGCCCGTGGGATCGCGCACGCTTTCCCGTGCGCCGGGGCTGGATCTGTCGCCGGCGACCATCCGCAACGTGATGTCCGACCTCGAGGTGCTCGGGCTGATCGCAAGCCCCCACACTTCGGCGGGTCGCATCCCGACCGCGCGCGGCTATCGGCTCTTCGTCGACACCATGCTGACCGCGCAGCGCGAGCAGTTCACCTCCGCGCCGAGCCTGGCGGCCGACCAGCCGCAGAAGGTGATCGCCAATGCCGCCCACCTGCTGTCGAACATGTCGCAGTTCGTCGGCGTGGTGATGGCACCGCGCCGTGCCTCGGTGTTCCGGCAGATCGAGTTCCTGCGGCTCGCCGACCGCCGGCTGCTGGTGATCATCGTCGCGCCCGACGGCGATGTTCAGAACCGGGTGATCTTCCCCGAGGTCGACTACTCGCAGTCGCAGCTGGTCGAGGCGTCGAACTACATCAATGCCCACTTCGCCGGCCTGACGATCGAGCAGGTGCGCGACCGCCTGCAGTCCGAGGTCGAGCAATTGCGCGGCGAGATCGCGGCGCTGATGCAGGCCGCCGTGCAGGTCAGCTCCGAGGTCATGACCGAGGCCCAGGACGAAGTCGTGATCGCGGGCGAGCGCAACCTGCTGGCCGTGACCGACTTCTCCAGCGACATGAGCCACCTGCGGCGCGCGTTCGAGCTGTTCGAACACAAGACCCAGCTGATGCGCCTGCTGGATGTCTCGAGCCAGGCAGAGGGCGTGCGCATCTTCATCGGCGGCGAAAGCCAGGTGGTGCCCTTCGACGACCTGTCGATCGTCAGCGCGAACTACGAGGTCGACGGACAGGTGGTCGGCACGCTGGGCGTCATCGGTCCCACGCGGATGCCGTACGAGCGCATGATCCAGATCGTCGACATCACCTCGAAGCTGGTCACCAACGCGCTGAGCCACCGCAAGTAGGGCAGGGCGCCGTGGCCCACTAGAATCCGGGGCGCGTGGGCCGTTAGCTCAGTTGGTTAGAGCAGCGGACTCATAATCCGTTGGTCCCTGGTTCAAGCCCAGGACGGCCTACCAGGCATTCATTGAAGTTCAGGTCTGCTCCCGCGCTCGGTCTTTTGCAAAACAAAAACCGATGCGTCGACAGATCCCGAAAATTGGCGCTATAATCGAAAGCTGTGCGGCTGTAGCTCAGTTGGATAGAGTACTTGGCTACGAACCAAGGGGTCGTGGGTTCAATTCCTGCCAGCCGCACCACTCTCTCGAATGGCCTAGAGGATTTATCTCCTCTAGGCCATTTTTTTTGTCTGCAGGCTCAAACAGCCGCGTTCCGGCGATCGAGTGTGGCGAAGCGAATGATTGCTGTCTTGCGCTGTCTCCCGGACTGCGCGGCGTCTGACACCAGGGAGAGTTGGGCTGGCAATACTCTCGGATTGAGGGGGGGCCGCCATGGAGTTGCTGCAGGCGCTCGCCGATGAGGAGTTGCCTCGTCCAGGTAGCCCAGAAAAAGCCCGCCGAAGCGGGCAAGACCTTGGAGGGTCGGAGGAGAAGCTTCATGGTCGAGCGCATCGCTGAACGCAGCATGAATGGGCCTGCGGGCAGTGGGAGACAGACGGGCTCGATCGACCGGTCTCCCCACGCGTCGCGCCCGGGCGCTCAGTTCACTTCCACATTGATTCGTCGCGGCTGAGCGTGCTCCGCCTTCGGAATCCGCAGCTTGAGCACGCCCTGCGCCAGCTCCGCCGAGATCTTCTCGGTGTCGAGTTCCTTGCTCAGCGTGAAGACCCGATGGAAGCGGGCGACGCCGACCTCGGTGTGGGTGGACTGCAGCCCGTCGGGCACCGTCATGTCGATCTCTCCTTCGATGGTCAGCGAGTCGGATTCGACGTTCAGGTGCAGTTTGTCGCGCGGAACGCCGGGCAGGTCGGCATAC
>NZ_JBFREQ010000062.1:0-17312 GCF_052114385.1 Variovorax sp. M-6
AGTCCCCCGAGATGATGGCGGAGTACGAACCGTTGAAGGATCTCGACGACGCAGCGATATCGTTGATTGGACTTCCGCGCGCAACACGCTCCTTCGATTCTGACCTTCTGGGTGGCCCTGATGAACGCCGAAGGGAGTTCCGCGATGTGTAGCTCCGGCGAACGACAAGCAATGCCGTGGAGTTGGAGGCTTCCGCCTGGGCTGAAGTCATGAATGCGCGGCCAGGGCGGCGCCACCCTCGCTGCCGCTGCGCGCGGACGCCTTCTTGGACGCGCTGTGCTGCGCAGCAGACAATTACGGCTTCATCCGGACCATCGTCTACACCTCAACGGTCAATTCTCACTGCGGTTGAAATGTACTGAACTTGTACCGTGATCCTTGATCTTCTATGCACGGTCGAAAACCGACGCTTGATCCGCGACAATCTCCGTTCTGCCCCCGAACACCATGAAACTCAAGTCTTTCCCCATCCTCCCGGTCGTCTTCGCAATCGCCGCAGGCGCGCTGGTTCCCAGCTCGATGTCCTTCGCAGCCTCCCACGCCGCCAAGCGTGCAACCCATACGAAGCCCACGGCCGACGCGCCTGCCTCGGCGCCCCTAGCTGGACAGACCGCTGTTGCCGGCGGGACGCCGGCGATCCCCGCGAAGGCATGGTTGCTGATGGACTTCGACTCCGGCGAGGTGCTGGCCTCGGCCAACCCCGACGAACCGCTGCCGCCAGCTTCGCTGACCAAGATGATGACCAGCTTTCTGGTCGAACAGGCACTTCGCTCGGGCAAGCTGAAGAAGGACGATCTGGTGACGGTCAGCCAGAACGCCTGGTGCCGTGGCTCGAGCACCGAGTCGTGCATGTACCTGCCGCTCAACAGCCAGGCCACGGTGATCGACATCCTGCGCGGCATCATCGTCCAGTCGGGCAATGACGCGTCCAAGGCGATCGCCGAGCATATGGCCGGCTCGGAAGAGGGCTTCGCCAAGCTCATGAACGCCGAAGCGAAGCGTCTCGGGATGACGAACACGAATTTCGTGAACGCGACAGGCCTGCCCGACCCGGCCCACAAGTCGTCTGCGCGGGACCTCGCGATCCTGGCGCGCGCGATCATCCGCGACAGTTCCGCCTACTACCCGATCTACGCCGAGCGCGAGTTCAAGTACAACGGCATCAAGCAGGGAAATCGCAACGCGCTGCTCTACACCGACCCGACGGTTGACGGGCTGAAGACCGGCCACACCCAGGAGGCAGGCTACTGTCTGGTCACTTCGTCCAAACGCAACGGGATGCGCCTGATCACAGTGATCCTCAACACCAACAGCGCACAGGCGCGTGCGGACGAGACGCGCACGCTACTCGGGTGGGGCTACAGCAACTTCGAGAAGGCCACCCCCGTTCAGCCCGACACGGTAGTAACGACTGCCAAGGTCAACTTCGGCAAGGCCGATACTGTTGCCGCGGGCCTGGGCTCACCATGGACGGTGACGGTGCCGCGGGGCCAGCAAGTGCGCACCTCCGTGCAGGTCAAGCCAGACCTGGAGGCGCCGGTGACCAAGGGCACGGTGATTGGCAAGGTGATCGCGGAGTCGAACGGCAAGCCGGTCGGAGAAGCGCCGCTGATCGCACAGGCCGATGTGGAACGCGCGGGATGGTTCCTGCGCATGTGGCAGCGCGTGGCCAGGTTGTTTGGCAAATGAACGATGGCAACGCGTGATGTGCCGTGAACTCGTGTGCCGCCGGCCGGACCGTGCCCTCGCATCAGAGGCACTGACGTGTCAATTGCCGACTGCCCGCCCTCCTTCTTCAAGCTCTCGTGCTCCCCTCCGAATTCAAGGGCTTCATCCTCACTCGCCGCTGGCGTGATGTCGCGGCCGGCACCGAGATCGAGTACTGGTTGGCGACAGATGTGGGGCCGAGGAAAGTGGTCCTGTCCTCCCAGACCTCTGTCGCATTCGTCGAAACGATGCACAGGGCGTCGGTCGAAGCGCACCTTGCTGCCATGCCAGGGATGGAGGTGCGTGAGCTAGAGTTGAAGACATTCCATCAGGCACCCGTCGTCGGTGTCTATGCGAAGCATTTCCGCCAACTGGGTCAACTGGCACGTGCCCTCCGGGCCCAGGGCGTTGCTCTGCTCGAAGCCGACGTGCGCCCGCACGACCGCTTCCTGATGGAGCGGTTCATCACCGCCGGCGTGCTGGTGGAAGGAGGGAGGGCGGACCGCTTCACCGTCGTCGACTGCAAGCTGAAGCCCGCGCCCGATTTCCGTCCGGTGTTGAAGGTGGTGTCGCTGGACATCGAGACGAGCCAGGACGAGGAGCTCTATTCCATTGCGCTGGACGGGGCGGTCGAACGTGTCGTCTTCATGCTCGGCGAGCCGCCACCTGAGTCGGGCGAGCCCTTGGACTTCTCTCTCATCTATTGCCCGACCCGCAAGGCCATGCTTGAGAAGCTCAATGATTGGTTCGAGAGAAACGACCCGGACGTCATCATCGGTTGGAGCGTCATTCAGTTCGACCTGCGAGTTCTGCAGAAGGCGGCCGACAACTGTGGGGCACAACTCCTTCTGGGGCGTGAGCGTCGGCCCATCGATTGGCGAACCCATCCGGGAAAGCAGGGCTACCTGTTCGCGGCCACGCCCGGGCGGGTGGTCATCGACGGCATCGAGGCACTCAGAGCCGCGTCGTGGAGCTTTCCTTCCTTCAGTCTGGAGGCCGTTTCACAAGAACTGCTGGGCGAGGGCAAGGCCATCGGCGATGAGTACGACAAGATGGCAGAGATCGAGCGGCGGTACCAGGAGGACAAGCCCGCGCTCGCGCTCTACAACATCCGGGATTGCGAGCTGGTTCTGCGCATCTTCGACAAAGCGAATCTGCTGCGGTTCATGATGGAACGTGCCCACACCACGGGCCTGCAGGTGGACCACTTCGGCGGCTCGATTGCCGCGTTCAGCCACCACTATCTGCCGCGGATGCATCGCTTGGGCTATGTGGCACCGAGCGTGGGCGAGATTCCGAGCAAGGCCTTCCCCGGTGGGTACGTGATGGATTCGAAGCCAGGGTTCTACGATTCGGTCGTGGTCCTGGACTACAAGAGCCTGTACCCCTCGATCATTCGAACGTTTCTGGTCGATCCTGTCGGCTTTGTGGAAGGCTCGAACGCCAGCGACTCGGCAACGGTCGTGAAGGGGCCGCAAGGGACGGCGTTCTCGCGCGAGAAGCATTGTCTGCCGGAAATCGTGACCACCCTCTGGCGGGCTCGGGACGAGGCCAAGCGGGTCAAGAACGAGTCGCTGTCCCAAGCCCTGAAGCTGCTCATGAACTCCTTTGCCGGCGTGTTGGGTGCAGCCGACTGCCGCTTCTTCAATCCCAAGGTCGTATCCGCCATAACCCTGCGTGGACACGAGATGATGAAGCTCACGCGCACATTCGTGGAGAACCGGGGCTACGAAGTCATCTATGGCGACACCGACTCCATCTTCATCTGGCTCAAGCGCACCCACACCAACGAGGAAGCGCACGCCATTGCGGAAAACCTGGTGAAGGACATCAACGACTGGTGGACGCGTGCCCTTCGCGAGGAGCACGGCCTGGAGAACTTTCTCGAAATCGAGTTCGACACCCACTACAAGAAGTTCTTCATGCCCACCATTCGTGGTTCAGACGTCGGCAGCAAGAAGCGCTACGCGGGCCTGAGCGTGGATGCCGCGGGCAAGGAGGAGATGGTCTACCGTGGCTTGGAGATGGCCCGCAGCGACTGGACCCCGCTGGCGCGCCAGTTCCAGGAGGGCCTGCTGTCACGCATCTTTCACGGTGACCCCTACAAGGAGTTTGTGACCGACTACGCGCAGTCGACGTTGGCTGGCCGCAAGGATGACCTTCTCATCTACCGAAAGCGCCTGCGCCATCGCCTCGATGCCTACCAGGTCAATGTGCCGCCGCAGGTTCGCGCGGCTCGCATCGCCGACGAGTACAACGGTCGGGTCAACCGACCTCAGCAGTATCAGAGGGGTGGTTGGATTCGATACGTCATGACTCTGAATGGGCCGGAGCCGCTGGAAACGCGTCATTCCCGCATCGACTACGAGCACTATCTGACCAAGCAGCTGCAGCCAATTGGCGACGCCATCCTCCAGCCCATGGGGGAGAATTTCATGGCACTGACGAGCTCGCAGCAAGGTCTTTTCTGAATGCGGGCCTTCCTAGCTTGGCACCGGAAGTGCTGAATCGTGAATCCGGATCCGAATATTTCTAAGCAGAAAGTTGGTGTTGTGATCTCTGTGCGACCAGCAGAACCGAATGAGTGGAGGACCTATCGGGATCTGCGCCTGCGGGCGCTGCTTGACTCCCCGAATGCCTTCGGAAGCACATATGAAGCCGAGGCCCAAAGAGCGGATGCCATGTGGGCTGCCCGGATCGCCGCAGCTACTTCCTCAGGCAAGGACTGTGTACTGTTCGCGTTCAATCGCGAGGACGTTTGCGGTCTGGTGTGGTGCAAGTTGTCTGCCACAGAACGGGCTGTGGCCAACGTGTTCCAGATGTGGGTCGATCCCGCATCGCGCGGAATGGGGGCCGGCCGTGCTTTGCTCAAAGAGGCAGTCGCTTGGGCCGAGAGCCTCGGAGTGACCTGCGTTTTTCTAGGTGCCACTGCTGCAGAAACGCCCGCGATGCGTTTGTATGTGGCTTGTGGCTTTCGCCCCGTCGGTGTCTTGGAGCCACTGCGTGAAAACTCAAGCCACATGGTGCAGTCGATGAGCCTGGCGCTTGGATCCGACCGATCCACAGCCTGAGCCATGCAATGTCCGCTGCGGGGCCCGAAGCTCCTTCCGCGTCCGCCTACAGTCGGCCAGAACCCATCTCCAGACACAGCCCATATTCGCAGCTACTTCATCACGTCGACATCGCGCGATTCGGGCAACATCCACATCGCCGCCACGCTGATGGCGCACATCGCGACCACGTAGTAGGCCGGCGCCATCGGATTGTGCGTCACGGCGATCAGCCATGTCACGACGAACTGAGTGGTGCCGCCGAATACCGAAGTGCTGATCGCGTAGACCAGTGACAGGCCCGTGCTTCGCACGGCGATGGGCAGGAGTTCCGGCACCGTCACCAGGCCCGCCGCGCCGAACATGGCCGTCAGTGCGGCCAGGATCGCAGACACCGCCAGCAGCGTGGTTGCACCGGGTGCACCGGACAGCCACATGAACAGCGGCACGATCAACAGCATCAGCGCGATGCGTGGGGCCTGGTTGGTGATCTTTCGGCCGAAACGGTCGCACAACAGGCCGCCTGCCAGGGCGAACGCGAAGGTCATGACGCCGCCCATCAGCACGCTGCCTTGTGCCAGCGCCGACGGCAGTTTCAACACCATGACCGCGTAGCTGACCAGGTAGTTGCCCACTTGCGACGCCACTGCCGTGGCGGCCGAGAGAAGCACGCCCAATATCAGGATGCGGCCGTGGTTCCTGAACACGGAGCCGACGATCTGCGCGCCGGTGCGTTCGCTGCTGCCTTCGTGGGTCTCGGGAAGACTGCGGCGGATATAGAGCGCGATCGGAATCAGCACCAGGCTGAACAGGAACGGCACACGCCAGCCCCACGAGGCAAGCTGCTCCTGCGTGAGCACCAGCGAGAGCGTCACGCCGAACACGCCGCCCACGGCGACGGCCAGCCCTTGACTCGCGATCTGCCAGCTCGAATAGAAGCCGCGCCGGCCGGGTGGCGCTGCTTCCAGCAGCAGCGCGGTCGCCGGGCCCACTTCGCCACCGAGCGCAAGGCCCTGCAGCAAGCGGCAGAACACGACGATGATCGGCGCCGCGATGCCGATGCTGGCGTAGCTGGGCGTCGCCGCGAGACCCAAGGTGCCGAAGGTGATCAGTGCGACCGTCAGGATCATGGCCGGCTTACGCCCAGCCCGGTCGGCGAAGGCGCCGATCAGCACGCCGCCGAGCGGGCGCGTGAAAAAGCCCACGCCGAACGTGGCCAGGGCCACCAGCAGGCTGCCGAACTCGCCGCTCACGGGGAAGAAGGTGCGGCCGATGTAGACCGCGAAATAGGCATAGATGACGAAGTCGTAGAACTCGAGGGCGTTGCCCGCGACGGCAGCAGCCACGGCCTTGCGACTGATCGTGGTCTGCTGCGCTGGATGCGTGCTGCGCGCGCCCGTGGCGGCCTGGGACGCGGGATTCATGGTGGTCGCGTTCATGGAGTGTTCCGTGGTTCGTTCGTGATTGAGATCGAAACGGACGCAGTTCAGGCCAGCGTGGCCTGCGACGCGTCTTCCTGCAAACCTTCGAGCGCTCGCAGGCAAGCCCGCGAGCCCTGTTGCCACACTGCGAGCTTCCAGGCGGCGGCGTCGGGATAGAACGCATCCTTGAGTTCTTGCTTGATGGCGCCCGACTGCGCCGCATCCGCACTGCCGTGCCGGTGCAGCCAATGCTCCGCGCGGAGTGCGCCAGTGACACGCTCGCTCGGATAGGTGCCGTATTCCAGGCAGATCCCCACGTGCTGCGCGTCGGGGCATTCTTCGGTGAGTGCCGTCTGGATCGGTCCGGTCAGAGGGATACTGGTGGAGGTGCCGGCGGTGACCGAGGTCAGCTCGCCCCACCAGCGCTCGGCGCGCGCGAGCACGGAGGGATCTTCATCGAAACTCGCGAAGATGCGCTCGCCAACGCCATAGGCACCAAGTCCCGTGTGGATGTCGATCGAGGCCAGTTGGCGCACTTGCGACGCATGCTGCCGCAGGATGCGGCGGAAAGTGTCGTTGCTCCAGGTCGGCCCGTTGCCACCAAAGAACATGCCGTCGGCGAAGACGTACTGGCCGAGGCCGATGGCACGTTGCAGGCCGCGTGCGCCGTGGCGGTCGCGATAGGCGGCAAGCGAAAACTCGACGTCTGCATGCGGCGGCCACTCGGTCGGCAGCAGCAAGTCGTGAATCTCTGCGTAACCTGCATTGACTGGCAGCGGCTTCGAGAAATCGACGAAATTGCGGTTGAGGTCCACGTTCTCCTGCGTGACGCGGCGCGAGTGTGAAAACCCGAACGGATTGACCGCATGCACGTACAGCACCGCGGTGTCGTGCAAGGCGTCCGCACGGGTGCCGGAATCAAGCTGCAGCATGCCGGTCTGGATCGCGGAGCCACAGAAGCCCTCGACCCCGTGCACGCCGCTGATGACCACGAGCATTCTTGACGCATTGGCAGCCCCTTCCAGCACGACGTCGGTGGCCAGCGTCTCACCATCGGCGCCAGGCATTGGCAGCAGGTGCGACTCGACTGGCAGGCCGCGTCGCGATGCGGCATCCAGGAATTTCTGGCGTGCTTCAGCGTAGCTGCGGCTGAATAGCGCGTTGATCTGGGCGTTGTCCATGTGTCTCCGTCAAGTTGTGTGTGGGTCAGGCGAATTGAAGCTGGCGCTGCTTCTGCCGCAGCCGGCAGGCGTCGCCAAAGACCTGGAAGATGGCCCGTGCGAACGCGCTGTCGTCGATGCGCATTTCGGGGTGCCATTGCACGGCCAGCGTGAACTGGGCAGCGCTGGCGATGGAGAAGGCTTCCACCAATCCGTCGGGGGCCTTGGCCTCGATGCGCAAGCCGGCGCCCAGGCCATCGATGCCCTGGTGGTGCACCGAGTTCACTCGCGCGCGCGTGCCGCCCGCCAATCGCGAGAGCAGGCTGCCTTCGACGATATGGAGGTCATGGCTGTCGTCGTACCAGCGTTCGATCGGGCGATCGTGATCGCCTTCGCGGTGGTCGAGCCTGCCGACTTGCTCATGCACGGCGGGCTCCAGCGTGCCGCCCCACGCGACATTCATTTCCTGGAAGCCGCGGCACACGGCCAGCACCGGCACGCCGGCCGAAACCAACGCCGGCAGCAGCGGCAGGATGGCCGCATCGCGGTGGTGGTCGAGCAGCATCTCGCGGTGCGGCAGGGGCGCGCTGTAGCGCGCCGGCGCCACGTTCGACGGGCTGCCCGTGAGGACGATGCCGTCGATCGCCGCGACCAATGTGTCGACATGCAGCGCATCGGCAAAGGAAGGCAGCACCAGTGGAAGCGCCTGCGAAACCTCGCTGACTGCGCGGACGTAGCCGTGCAGGCCCGCGTGCACCGCATGCCCGTGCAACTCGATGCGATCGGACGAGATGGCGACGACGGGTCGCAGCGCTGCAAAGGGTTGCGGGGTGGGCTTCATGGCTGTTGTCTGGGGTTCGGGACGCAGTCTAGGAACTTGCCTTGCTTGCGTAAATTGCATAATATTTAGTAAGTCATTGCACTTTCTGCAAGTGAAAGGCGGACGTGAACATCCGGCAACTCAAGCATTTCCTGGCCGTCATCGACCTCGGCTCGCTGAGCGCCGCGGCCGAGACGGTCCACCTGAGCCAGCCGGCGCTGTCGCGGAGCCTGCGTGCCCTGGAAAACGTCTTGCAGGTGCCGCTGTTCGACCGGCAAGACCGGCGCTTGCGCCCGACGCCATATGCCCTCGCCTACGTCGAGCGCGCGCGACGCATGGTGTTCGACGAGAACGAAGGGGCCCGTTCGCTGGCGCTCATGCGCGATGGTGAAATCGGCTCGCTGGCGCTTGGAATGGGCTCATCGATTTCGAAGCTCCTGCTCGCGCCACTCATGCTGGAGATGCTCGACAAGGCGCCCGGCTTGCGTGTGAGCTCCATGGTGCAGAGTACCGACGTGCTCTATGCCGCGTTGCTGAAAGAGCAACTCGATTTTTTCATCGGCGACGTCCGCATCGCCCGGCACGATCCCGACATGAAGATCGAAGCGCTCTACGCCTGCACTTTCGGCTGGTTCGCGCGCGCAGGGCATCCGCTCTCGAAAAAACGCAACGTCACGATGGCCGACCTCTCGGCCTATCCACTGATTTCGTCGGGCTACGCCGATGCGTCCGTCGAACGCAGGATAGCGGACCTGTATGACCTCCGCACTCCGTTCAGCAACCACTTCTCTCTCGTCACCAGCGACCTCGCCACCGTGCACGCGTTGCTGGCATCGAGCGACGCCGTCGCGCCGTCGACCGCCATTGCAGTGCTCGATCCGCTGAATGCCGGCATCGTGGTGCCGATCGACGTGACGCCGCGACTCGACCTGGATTTGACACTGGGGATCATCCATCGCGCTGGCCGCACGCTGGCGCCGGCAACCACGCGCGCGTTCGAATTCGTACGGGCGAGTTTTGCGAATGTAGCCGCCGAGATCGCACACCTGCATGAACGTGGGCACAGTCTGGACGGCGTATCGTCTCGCACGAAAAAATCGACCTCGACGAAAGTGACAAAGCGGGCAAACGGCAAATGAGGCAGAAGCAGGACGGAAAATGCCAGACCGAACTCTCGAAGCAATGACATGCCCGACACGAAATCCGACACCGCTGCGACCCTCTTCAAGTCCGCGAAGGCCTTCGACGCGTGGCTGAAAAAGCACCACGCCACGTCGGACGGGCTGTGGTTGAAGATCGCGAAGAAAGGCGCCGGCGAGCCCAGTGTCACCTACCCCGAGGCTGTCGAGATCGCGCTTTGCTGGGGCTGGATAGACGGCCAGAAGAAAGGGCTCGACGACCAGCACTTCCTGCAACGCTTCACGCCGCGGCGCGCACGCAGCATCTGGTCCAAGATCAATGTGGACAAGGTCGCCGCGCTGATCGAGGCCGGACGCATCCAGCCCGCGGGGCAGGCCCAGATCGACGCCGCGAAGACTGACGGCCGCTGGGGCAAGGCCTACGACGGCGCGCGCACGTCCAGCGTGCCGGACGACCTGCAGGCCGCGCTGGAGGCAAGCCCCAAGGCGAAGGCCTTCTTCGCGACGATCAGTGCGTCCAACCGCTACGCTGTGCTTTGGCGCGTGCAGACGGCGGTCAAGCCGGAGACGCGTGCCAGGCGCATCGCCAAGCTGGTGGAGATGCTCGGGCGTGGTGAGGTCGTGCACATCTTCAAGCCCAAGCCAAAGGCCTCAGACTAAAGATCACTCGCAGTCGTGCTTGCCGTAGCACACCGATGTGGCGCCCTGCGAGGTTATTTTAGGTTTCCGCTCGGGCCGTATGCGGATGCGACGACGCGAAGCGCGTGCACACCCACCCGCAATGAGGCAGGATTCGGCCACAAGCAGGCATTGGCGGACCGCTATCAGGCGTCTGATTCGCTTGGCCAGAAGCGATGGCCCACCGCGCAGCACAGCGGTCCGCCCAACTCGGAGTATCGCCGCCATGGGACTCTTGACCTTCAGCATCAATGTCACCCTCGACGGTTGCGTCGACCACCGGGAGGGAATCGCCGACGACGAGACACACGCTTTCTTCATCCGCCTCATGGACGAGGGAGGGGCGATGCTGTGGGGCCGCGTCACCTACGAGATGATGGAGAGCTACTGGCCGGCGGTCGTCCGTGGCAACCAGGAGGCGCCGCCGGCGATGCGCGAGTGGGCGCTCAAACTGGAGGCCAAGCCGAAGTACGTGGTGTCCTCGACGCGAAAGGACTTCCCGTGGAGCAACAGCCACCACATCGCCGGCGACCTGCGCACGGGCGTGCAGAAGCTGAAGGACGCGACCCCGGCCGGCGTGCTCCTCGGTAGCGGCAAGCTCGCGACCGAACTCGATCGGCTGGATCTGATCGACGAGTACAAGTTCCTCGTCCACCCCAGGATCGCGGGCCACGGCCCGACCCTGTACCAGAGCGGGCTGCCTGGCACGCGACGGCTCGAGCTGGTCTCGGCGAAGCCGCTGCGCAGCGGCGCGGTCGCCATGCACTACCGGCGCGCGCGCGGCTAGCAACCCGTTGCAGCGGACGCCGGATCCACCCGGAACCGGCCGTTCGAAGTTGCCGCGAAACTCTGAAAGGGCGAGTGGTACAGCTTTGAACGCGAGGCTCGTACGCCGTTGGTTTTGTTGGAACACGCCGGTGATTTCCATCGGCTCATCCCCGATATCGAGGATCTGGTGCTGCAAGTCGCCCCGGCCCCCTCAAGCCGGATCGACCGGCCGCACCGGGCCTGCCTGCCGCTCGATGGCCTCGGCCGCCGCAAAGCACAGGTCTTCGCGAAACGGCTCTGCCATCAGCTGCACGCCCATCGGCTGCTTGCCTGGCAGAGGCACCGACAGTCCCGGCGTGCCGAGCATGGCAGTCGCCAGCAGCGGACTCTGCGCTTCGAAGATGGCGTGGATCGTGTCGCTGTCGCGTTGGTCTTCGTCGATGGCGAAGGGCGTGCGCCACGACACCGGCATCAGCAGCAGCGGATGGCTCTGGAACAAGGCCGACCAGGCGCGCCGGATTTTCATGCGCGAGGCCGATGCTTCCAGGTAACCGCGCAGGTCGAGCTCCTTCGCGCAGGCCAGCATCTCGCGATAGGCGCGCTGGATGGCGGCGTCACCGTCGCGCAGGATGGTCTCGCCCATCATCAGCCGCGTGTCGTTGAGCGTGAGGTTGAACCACAGCTCGTGCGCGTCGCGAAACAGCGGCAGCTCGACTTCCTCCACGCGATAGCCCGCGGCTTCGAGCCAACGCGCCGCCTGATCCAGCGCGGCGACCACCGCCGGGTCCGCCTGGAATCCGGGCACGCGGCGGCACAGGCCGACGCGAATCGGCGCCGTGGGCGTGGGGCCGGCGAAGGGCGCCGGGGCCCAGGTGGGGTCGCGTGGATCGCGCGCGGCCATGGCTTCGAAGGCCAGGCGCAGGTCGGCCACGCTGCGCGCCAGCGGACCTTGCACCGAGGTGATCTGGAAGGCCGGCGGCCGCTCGGCCGTGGCGCTCGGGTTGAAGGCCGGCACGCGCTGCACGCTGGGCCGCAATCCGTACACGCCGCAGGCGTACGCCGGGTAGCGGATCGAGCCGCCCTGGTCGTTGCCATGCGCGATCGGGCCAATGCCCGCCGCCACTGCGGACGAGGCGCCGCCGCTGGAGCCGCCCGGCGTCAGCCCCGCGTCGTGCGGGTTGAGCGTGCGCCCGTGCAGATCGTTGTCGGTGAACCAGCGCATCGAAAAGGCCGGCGTGTTGCTGCGGCCAAGCGGCACCGCACCGGCGCGCCGCAGGTTGGCAACCACCGGGCTGTCTTGCGTGGCGATCAGTCCCTTGTTGGCGACGATGCCGTTGGTGGTGGCAAAGCCGCGCTGGTCGACATTGACCTTGATCGTGATCGGCACGCCATGCAGCGCGCCCAGTGCGTCGCCGCGCGCCAGTGCCTGGTCGGCGGCATCGGCTTCTGCCAATGCCTCCTCGGGATGCAGGTCGACCACCGCATTAAGGCGCGGGTTGACGGCGTCGTGCCGCTCCAGGCAGCCTTGCATGGCCTCGCGGCAGGAGACTTCGCGCCGGCGGATCAGCGCAGCGAGTTCGTTGGCGCTCAGGCGCCAGAGTTCGTTCTTCATGGAGGCTCTCGCTTCTTCAATCGCCCCTGACGCCGGCACGCTTGACCACCTCGGCCCAGCGCGGCGTTTCCTGCTTCACCAGGACGGTGAACTCCTCGGGGCTGGACAGCATCGGCTCGACCGAGAGCGCCGCGTGGGCCCGCACCACGGCCGGGTCGGCCATGGCCTTGCGCATGGCCGCGTTGAGCCGCTCGATCGCCTTCTTCGGCGTGCCTGCCGGTGCCACGAGCCCACCCCATGCCACCACGTCGAAGCCTGGCACGCCGCTTTCGGCCAGCGTCGGCACCTGCGGCAGCACGCTGACGCGCTTGGCGCTGGTCACTGCCAGCGCCTTGATCTGGCCCGACTGGATGAAGGGCAGCACGGCCGACACGTTCTCGATGGTCAGGTCGAGTTGGCCGTTGACCATGTCGCCCACCGCTTGCGTGCCGGTCTTGTAGGGCACCGCTTCCATCGGCAGCCCGGTCTGCGTGCGCAGCAACTCGCCCGTGAGATGGCCGGCGCCGCCGATGGCGGGGTTGCCCACGGTGAGCTTGATGTTGGGGCTCTTGCGCCCGTAGGCCAGCAACTCCTGGAAGTTGTTGGCCGGCAGCCCGTTGCGCGCCACCACCACGTAGGCATTGGCCATGAACAAGCCGATCGGCGTCAGGTCCTTCTCGGTGTTGTAGGGCAGCTTGGTGAAGAAGGAGCTGTTGATGGCCAGCGTCGTGATGTTGCCGTAGCCGAAGGTGTAGCCGTCGGGCGGCGCAGTGGCGATGAGCTGCGTGCCGACGATGCCACCCGCGCTCGGCCGGTTGTCGACCGCCACCGCCTGGCCCAGCTCGCGCGCCATGGCATCGGCCACCGGCCGCATGGACACGTCCACGCCCGAACCGGCAGCGTAGGGCACGATGAAGCGCAGGGGCTTCTGGGGCCAATTGTCTTGTTGTGCCTGGGCGATGGCCGCGCCGGTGGTGGCGATGGCCGCCAGGGCCAGCGACGCCGTCAGGGCGCGTCGCGTCCAGTTTCCTTTTCTTGTCTCCATCCTTCGACTCCTTCTTCAGTGCTTGCTTGCTGGCAACGGGTTGATCGGATGGCAGCAAGCTTACGAAGGCGAAGGCGCGCGCATAAGACAATGCGTTCGTTTCGGCTATAACCGGTGGTTGTCACCCCTTGATAGAGAAGAAGCTCCCATGAAGGACTACCAGCTGAGGGCCCTGTTGCGCGTCGTGGAGACCGGCAGCATCCGCGCCGCAGCGCGCGCACTGCAGCTGAGCCAGCCGGCGGTGACCAAGGCGATCCGCGAGCTGGAGGCCGAGGTCGACGCGCCGCTGGTGCTGCGCAGCTCGCGCGGCGTCGAACTCACCGAGAGTGGCCGCCAGCTGGCCATGCGCGCCCGCCTGGCCCAGGAGCAATTGGCGCTGGCGCTGCAAGACATCCAGCAGCTGCAGGGCGGCAAGCAGGCGCTGGTGGCGGCAGCCGTCACGCCGGTGATCTTCATGGGCGTGCTTCCGGATGTGATTCGCGAGTTCCGCCGCACGCTGCCGTATGCGCAGCTCAAGCTCTATGAAGGGCTGATGCCGGCGGTGCTGCCGCTGCTACGCGAAGGTTTTATCGACTTCGCGGTGGCCGGTGCAATGGAAGGCGCACTGGACGCCGACCTGGAGTTGGACCCCATCGCCCCAATCGAGATGATGGTGGCCTGCCGTCCGAGCCACCCGCTGGCCAAGGCCACTCGGTGGGAGGACATCGTGGATGCCGAATGGATCGTGCACCGCGCCCCCGGCAGCCACCACACCGTGCTGTTCGACCGCCTGCGCCGCGACGGCCTGCCGGTGCCCGAGCGCACCATCGAGACCAACTCATTCGGCGTCAGCTGGGGACTGGTAACGCGCAGTGATCTGCTGCTGATCTTGCCAGTGGAGTTCTTGTCGATCGAGCCTTATGCGAGCCAGGTGGTGCGGGTGCCGTTGGGGATGGGCTTGCCCGCGCTGACCTTGGGGATCCTCAAGCTGAGGGCTGCGCCGCTGTCGCTGGCGGCGGGGAAGTTGGCTACGTTGTTTCGGAGGTATGCGCGCTGAGGGACTCGCCGCCCAGTCGCTTGTGCGTCGTCCGACTGCCAATGCCTCGGGTTGCATCGACCGGTTGAATCCGCAGCGAGAAACCAGTCCAATTGGACTGTTGTTCTCTGCATATCCGATTTCTATACTGGCTCACCGGTTCAGATGACCGGCAGCGCGCTGCCTCGGGTTGGTCAGCCTCCTCCGTCTCCATCCCCCCAATGAAAAAGATCTGTAGCGGGTTTCCTGCCCAGCTCGGCCCGCTGCTGCTGGTCGCCCTCATCGCCGGCCTGCCGTCTTGTGGCGGGGGAAGCACCAGCGACACGACGTCCACGCCGACGTCTGCCACCCCAGTGGCACCCCAAGGACCTGCGGTCGCTGACCCACCTGTGCTACCACCACCGACGCCAACGATCACGGTGAGCGGCACTGTCACCGGTCTCCTCGGATCCGGCCTGGTGCTGCAGAACAACTTGGGAAATGACCTTCCCATCGCGGCCGATGGCAGCTTTCGTTTCGCAGCGCCTGTTGCCAGCGGAGCAGCCTATGCGGTCACGGTCAAGAGCCAATCCAAAATCTTGACGCGAGTTTGCGAGGTCAGCGCCGGTACCGGGGTTGCTGCGTCGACGGACGTGACGAACGTGGCCGTGAAGTGTGCAGCGCCGGCCGCCCGCTTTGCGTATACAGCGAACTTGAACGGCAACAATGTCTGGAGCTACACCATCGATCCCACGTCGGGCGCCTTGAGCCAGACGGCTGTGCCGGAGGTGCGCGCGGGTACCAAGCCCATCTCCATCGCGGTGGATCCATCTGGACGGTTTGCCTATGTGGCGAACTTGAACTCTGCCAATGTGTCGGCGTACACCATCGATCGCTCTTCTGGCGAGTTGACGCCGATGGCCGTGCCTACGGTGACGACGGGCGGCAGGCCGTGGGCCGTCACGGTAGATCCCACCGGACGGTTCGCCTATGTGACGAACTACCAGACCGACCTTGTCTCTGCCTTCACCATCGATGCCACCTCAGGGGCTCTGACCCCCATGGCAGTTCCGACAGTCGCCACTGGCAGCGGTCCAACCGGAATTGTGGTGGATCGGATGGGGCGATTCGCGTACGTGCTGAACTACAACTTCAGCGCGCAGAACGTGTCGGTCTACGCCATCGATGCCATATCGGGCGCCCTGAGCCCGATAGCCGCTGCGCCTGCAGCCACAGGCTCAAGTCCCTACTCCATTGCGTTGGACCCTTCGGGTCGCTTTGCGTACGTGACGAACTGGGGCGCGACCAATGTGTCGGGCTACTCCGTCGATGCAGTCTCTGGCGCTCTCAGCGCGATGGGCGTGCCAACGGTCGCTTCGGGGAATCGACCATATAGTGTTGCGATGGAACCCACTGGCAGGTTCGCCTTCGTAACGAATTCCAATGACGCCAACGTATCGGCTTTCACCATCAACAGCCTCTCTGGTGCGCTGAGTCCGATGACCCCACCGAAGGTGGGCTCTGGGTCGGGCCCCGGCACCATCGTTGTGGACCCAACGGGCCGATTCGCGTACGTAGCGAATCAGTCGTCCAACACGATTTCGAGCTACACCATCAACGCCACCTCTGGCGCCCTTGCGCCCTTGGCGACGAAGGTAGCGGGAGCGGCTCCGTATTCGCTCGTGCTCTCGAGGTAGCCCTTGCTGCTCTGCTTCAAGGTCCATCACGGCGGCAGAGGAGCACTCTTCCTTCGGCTCGCGTGCCGGAAGAAAGAACTGCTCGCCTGAATGAATTCATCGGGTGCGCTGGCTACCACTGCGCAAGGCTCGCCCGAAAGCGGCCATTGCCGATCAGCTTGGTTTTTTCCGGCGCGCAATGAATGCGCCCTCGATCGTTTCACAGGTTGCCGCCGTGTTCGGAGTGGCCGCCAGGCGCATCGCAACCTCCTTGCAATTTGCGCTCACCGAGTTCGATGGCAGCAGCGAGGCCGTGACGATTGGCAAGACCGGGTTCTGCGTCAAGTCAAAGCTTCCCAAACAGCAGCTCGGTGTACTTCTTGTTCACGCCCGCGCTGCGTTTGCCATCGGCACCGTAGTACCGATCTGCGCGGCATAGGCGCTCTTTAACGTCGCAGAACACGCCGTTGGCAAAGGTGAACTCGGTCCGGTCGAAGTCCCCCTGTGAGGCCAGCTTGGTCGCGGCCTTTTTGCCGAGGTACTTTTGGGTGAGCTCAAGCGAAATTCCTTTGCCATTGGCACACACGTAGCGGTCGCAGAGGACGCGCGGCGCTGGCGATCGCAGCGCGACCTGCTTTGCGGCGTGGGCGGAGACAGCGGATACGGCGATCAGAAGAGCCAGAGACAGCGGAAAGTGGCGTGGGATTTTCATGCAGGCGGATTGTGGCTTGTCGAAGGCGGGGCGTTGAACCGGCATTGTCCGCAGTGGGGGGGTGACCTACTGGTGCGTAGTCCGGTGGCGGATTGTGCTCGGAACAGGTCGCTCGGCCTTAGAGGCAGAGAGCAGCCAGTTCCCGCCATTCGTGACCGACGGCTTTGGGGCTCAAGCAGACCCGTCGATGAGGGCCCGCGCGCCGGGGAGTGCGACGTTTGATTTCCGCCAGACCAGAGTGAAGTTGTTTGCCGGCATTGGTACGGCCTCCTCCAGCGCAAGGCCTTCATTGCCCGCCACGTCCGCCACCTTGTCGATGTCGCGCACGCCCCAGAGCGGATTCCTTGCGCGCAGGCTCGCGTCGAACGCTTCATTGCTCTGCGACGTATGCGCGCCGCCGCGCATGTACGGGCCGTAGGTCACAAGCACGCCACCGGCGGGCAGTATCCTGCCGACGCCCGCCATCAACGCGAGCGTGGCCTCCCACGGGGAGATGTGAATCACGTTGATGCACACGACCGCGTCGGCCGCGGATACGGGCCACGGATGCT
>NZ_JBFREQ010000063.1:0-15732 GCF_052114385.1 Variovorax sp. M-6
AAGGCCAGCGGGATCACCTCGGGGCCAAGGCCAGCGGGATCACCTCGGGGCCCCTCTTCCGGCGCATCCTCAAGAACGGGAAACTCGGCACCGACGGGCTCTCGGGGACGGCGGTGCGGGACATCGTGAAGGCGCGGTGTGCGCTGGCGGGGGTCGGAGAGGATTTCTCGGCGCACTCGCTGCGGTCCGGATTCGTGACCGAGGCGGGTCGGCAGAACATGCCTCTGCAGGAGACGATGGCCATGACGGGGCATCGGAGTACGGATACCGTGGCGGGATACTTCCGCACTGGAGCCGCCCAGGTGAGCGCGGTGGCAAGGATGATGGACTCGGGCAAGCAGAAGTCCGACAAAGCTTGAGTGGCGCTATGTGACCGGAGATGTCCGGTGATCAACGCCGGAGCTGGCGGAGCCAGGCGTCGAAAGAGGGGTTGGGCCGACAATCGAATCAGTCCATTTTTGCGCGCAATCGGGCCTTGCAGGGTCTAGGCCGGAAGCGAGAGCCGTTCGGCGCGAACGCCAACCAATGGTGACAGACATGAGCATTCCAGTCGAATTCCAAGACTTGGCGGAGGTCATGACGCGGTACCGCTTTGCCTACCTGCTGACGGCCAGCGCGCATGGCGCGCCGCATGCGGTCGCAGTGGTGCCGATGCTCGAAGGTAGCGTACTGGTGATTGACGGCATCGGCCATCGCACACGCAACAACCTGATCCAGCAGCCCGCCGTCGGGCTCATCTGGCCGCCGCGGGAAGAGTCCGATTACTCCCTGATCGTCGACGGGCAAGCAGCCCCGGATGGCGAAATGCTGCGGATCACGCCGAGCCGAGCGGTGCTGCATCGACCCGCGCGCCGACCCGACCCGATCGAACAGGGGGCCTGCGGATCGGATTGCGTAGAACTGAAGGTGCCAACCGTTGCTACAGACTTCGGCCTCCCCTGATTCCGGCGGCCGCCGCAGCGTCGTTCGCCGCGGGCACGGTCCATCGATGCAGCTCCAGCCCCGACGGCCTCGAACTCGGATAGCGGCCTGCAAAAGCGATCGCGATTCAGACATACGGCCCAGTCCTACCGTGCTTTGGTGCTGGGCGCGTACGTGGACTGGCCTGGGGTGATCGGAATTGTCGTGCAAATCGGTGCGCTTTGGATCGAAAAGTCGTGACGCGACAAGGACTTACGAACTTGGGCTTTCCGCGCAAGACTTTTCGGAAGTCCTTGGTTTCAAAGGAGAGTTTCGGCCCTACCTTGTCATTCCGCACCGAAAGTACGATCACCACACCCTTGGCGGGGCGCTCCTCGTCGGCACCGTGACGACGGCGATCGCGCCCTGGATCATCCGGAAGGTGGTGGGACGCTGGAACACCGAAGTTCGGCACTACCGTCAGGCCGGGCTTGAAGCGCCCCTCGCGACCAGCCTCGGGCCCGTCGCACTCGGCGCCTTTTTTGGAACGCTGAGCCACCTGGTGCTCGATGGCTTCATCCATGGTGACATGTCCCCCTTCGCTCCGTTGATTGCTGCCAATCCCGTTCTGCGCTTGATCGAGGACGACACGGTCTACCGCGCATGCGCGGCAGCGGTAGGCGTCGGGCTGGTCGCATGGCTGGCGCACAGGCGCTTCGCCCGATAGCAGCAGCCCCCCGCGCGGTGCAGCGGTGAATGCACGGGCAGCGAGCCACAAGAGGCATGCGCCGGCAGCGGCTGTTCAAACCGCTTCAAAACTCGGAGACCTATGGCGAGAACGATCTACGAAAAGCCCACTCGTGCGCTTCTGAAGGACATGCTGTTCGACTGGGAGCTCAAACCTGGTCAGGTTTTCACGACCCCGCGGGTCATCGAGTGGTTCGCGAAGAAATATCCCAAACTCAAGCCAGCGAGCATTCGCGCGCACCTGGTGCAGGCGTCGACGAACGACCGCAGTCGCCTGCATCACACTTCGACCAACGAAACCGACGATTTGTTTGTCAGGGTGGACTCGGGGCAGTTTCGGCTCTATGAGCCTGGCAAGGACCCGGCCCCGATCCACGAGATGATTGAGGGCGATGTCGCGCGGCAGGAGCAAGAGCTCGGCGTCGGCGCGGTTGTGGACGACGAAGGCGAAGCCGAAGCACCACCTGGCTCAACGGAATTCCTGCTCGAAAAGGACCTGCAGCGCTACCTCGCCGAGAACCTTGAGTGCATCGAGCCCGGGCTCAAGCTCTACGAAGACGAGGACCTTCGAGGCATTGAGTTCGAAGCAGGCGGAGGGCGCCGCATTGACATCCTGGCTCAGGACAAGGCCGGCGCCTTTGTTGTGCTCGAACTCAAGGTTTCCCGAGGGTACGACCGCGTCGTGGGCCAGTTGCTGCGCTACATGAACTGGGTCCGCAAGGAGCTTGCCGAGCCAAGTCAGAAGGTGCGCGGCATCATCGTTTGCCGCACGATTTCCGAGGACCTGCGTCTGGCCTGCGCCAGCATCGGGAACGTCGAGCTCTGCGAGTACAAGTTGTCGGTTGCGGTGTCGAAGGTACCGGCGCTCGAGCTGCCCACGTAGATCGTCAGACGAGTCTGGCTAGCAATTTACGCCGGACATCACTACAACATGGCACTTCGCATGGAGGAAGACTATGCGTTCAAAGAGGCTGTATCGACAGCCTTCGAAGGATACAAGCGCGAGATGTCAGGCATTCCACATCGGGAAGGCAGTACGGACAATCCACTCGTGACTTTGTGCGAGAACGTCCTGGGCGCCCTCGCCGAACGCCCTGGTCGCATCTACGAAGGGCGCACGGATGTGGTCACGCCGTTGACGCCCGTCGGCACGATGGTAAAAGAAACCATCGCGGAAGCAACGAGAGCCAAACCCCAGGCGTCGTAGGCGCTTCTACGGTGCCGGGCGGATGCATATGCATGGCGCTGAACTGGACGTCCTGGTGCAAAAGCGCCGCGACAAGGTCGCAGCGAAACGCTTCCTCAAGCGCGTGCTGGCCGCCTGCCCAGAGGCACCACGAAAGATCGTCACCGACCCACTGCGCAGCTATCCAGCCGCGAAAGCCGAGATCGCGCAGCTTGTGACCGTCCGGCATCTGTTCGCGAAGGCCTGCGCACGCGTGAACAACCGTGCCGAGAACAGCCATCAACCCACCCGTGAGCGCGAGCGACGCATGCGGGGCTTTCGCAGGCTCGAGCGCACGCAGTCTTTTCTCTCGAGCTTCGGTCCGATCCGCCAGCACTTCGCACTCAAGCGCCATCTGCTGCGCGCCTCGCTCTACCGCAAGCATCTCGCCGCGCGCTTCGACGCTTGGCGCCCTTTCACGGGCCTCAGCCAAACTCCGTCCACCGCCGTCTGCATCGCAACGGCGCATGCCGATGTTGCGGCCATGGACCGCCAACGTGACAACGCTTTGAACCTCATGGAGTTGGGGTTGTTCTGTAGAAGAAAACGCACTTAAACGGTATACAGTATTCAACCAATGCAAAGATCAGGCCATGAGATAAACGCTCTGAGACGGCTTCAAGCGCGCCTGGATGGTGCAGGAGGTGCTCCAAAGAAGAGCATTTTCAGAGGAGGCAAACTCTCGTCGAGTCGGCGTGCGAATGGGCTTCAGACGCGCCGCCATGCTGCACTGCAAGATTGCTTTCTGGCCCGCGTTTTGCATACTGTATTAACTCATCATCACTTGGAGGTTTTCCATGTCCTTGCTCTCGCGCCGTATACCGGCCCTTGTTCGACTGGTGCCGACGCTCGCGATGGCGGCCGGACTGGTGGGCCTTTCCGGCCAGGTCGCCGCTCAAGCCGCCGCCCAGCCCGCCAAGCCCCTGGCCAAGGTGCGCTACGAGGAAGTGATCCGCTCGGTGCTGTACGTGCCGATGTACGTCGCCTTGAACCAGGGTTACTTCAAGGACGCCGGCCTGGACGTGGGCATGAAGACCTCCCAGGGCACCGACAAGGGCATGGCCGCGCTGTTGTCCGGCAGTGCCGACATCGTGCTGATCGGTCCCGAGGCCTCGATCTATGTAGCCAACAGCGAGTCGCCGGCCAAGCCGAAGATCTTTGCCGGCCTCACCGCGACCGATGGCTTCCTGCTGATGGCGCGCAAGCCGGCGAGCGGCAACTTCGACTGGAGCCAGCTCAAGGGCAAGTCGGTCATGGCCTTCCGTCCGGGCTCGAATCCCGACGTCTTTCTTGAAGCCGCCTTGCGCAAGCACGGCCTCGACCCGAAGAAGGACCTGAAGCTGGTCAACAACATCGGCCCGGCCGCGCGCACCGGCGCCTGGATGGCGGGCCAGAACGACTACGCGATCTTCCTGGAGCCTGAAGCCGGCAACCTCGAAAAAGATGGCAACGGCTACGTCATGGCGTCCATCGGCAGCGAAGTCGGTCCGGTCGACTACACCGTGTTCACCACCACCGACGTCTTCATGCAGAAGAACCCTGAGGTGCTGCAAGCCTGGACCCAGGCCATCGCACGCGCCCAGCAGTACGTGCAGACGGCGCCGGTCGCCGACCTCGCCAGGCAGGTTGCCGAGTTCTTCCCCGGCATGTCTCAGCCGGAACTGGTCAAGGCCATCGAGCGCTATCGCGGCTACAAGCTGTGGAAGACCTCGCCGCTGGTGGAAAAAGCCGCCATCGAGCAACTGCAGGACATGCTCACCGCCAGCGGCGTGCTCGAAAGCGGCAAGCGCGTGAAGTACGAGCAGGTCGTCGTGACCGATTTCGCCAGCAAGGCCAAGTGATGGCGGCGCCGGGCATTTCCGCGGCCGGGCGGCCGCGCATCGACGTGCGCAACGTCTCGCTGCGCTACTTCACGCTGCAGGGGGAGACCCAGGCGCTCGACGACATCTCGCTGGCGGTCGCGCCGGGCGAGTTCGTCAGCATCATCGGCCAGTCGGGCTGCGGCAAGAGCACGCTGCTGTCGATCATCGCCGGCATCCTCGATCCCTCGTCCGGCAGCGTGACCGTCGACGGCAAGCCGGTCACCGGACCGTCGCCGAGCATTGGCTACATGCTGCAGCAGGACTACCTGTACGAGTGGCGCAGCATCCTGGACAACGCGCTGCTCGGCGCCCAGATCCAGAAGCGCAACATGCACGAGGCGCGCGAGCGCGCCATCCACCTGCTGCACAAGTGCGGCATGGGAGATTTCCTGCACCACTACCCGCGCCAGCTCTCGGGCGGCATGCGCCAGCGCGTGGCGCTGGCCCGCACGCTGGTGACCAATCCCGATGTGGTGCTGCTCGACGAGCCCTTCTCGGCACTCGATTCGCAGACCCGCCTGGCGATCGCGGACGAGGTTGTCGAAGTACTGCGAAGCGAAGGCAAGTCGGTGGTGCTGGTGACGCACGACATCGGCGAGGCGATCGCAATGACCGACCGCGTGGTGGTGCTGTCGCGCCGCCCCGGCCGCATCAAGTCCGAGCACCTCATGACCTTTAGCAGCCACGGCAAGCGGCCGACACCCTTCGAGGCCCGCGCCCTGCCCGAATTCAACACCTACTTCGGCACGCTCTGGGACGAGCTCGACGTGCACGTCGAAGGATGACCGTGAGCGCAGAAATGAACGCACCCCCCTCGATGACGATGGCCGCCCAGGCCGCGGTCAAGTCCGACAAGTCGGACAACCCCGGCAAGGCGCCCAGCGCGGCCTACGCGAAGTGGCTGGCGCGCCAGCGTCGCGAGAAAACGCTCGTGCTCGCGAGCCGGCTGCTGCTGCTCGTGGCCTTCTTCGGCCTCTGGGAACTGCTGGCCAAGACCAAGGTGGTCAACCCGATGCTCACCAGCTATCCGAGCGCACTGTGGCCGACCTTCGTCGACCTGCTGCTGCAAGGGAACCTGCTGATGCACACCTGGGCCACCTTCAAGGCGACGCTGGTCGGCTTCGTGCTCAGCATGGTGTTCGGCGTCGCCATCGCGGCGGGCCTGTGGTGGTCGCGCTTTGCCAACAAGGTGCTCGATCCGTTCCTGGTGGTCGCCAACGCGATGCCGAAGATCGCCTTCGTGCCGATCTTCTACATCTGGCTCGGCTCTGAGTACTCGGTATACGGCATGGCCGTCGCCATCGCGATCTTCGTCACCATCATGGTCGCCTACGACGGCTTCCAATCGACCGACCCGAACAAGATCAAGCTGGCCACCACGCTGGGCGCGAGCCGCGCGCAGGTTTTGCGCATGGTGGTGCTGCCCGGCAGCGTGCCGACGCTCATTGCCGCACTCAAGATGAACATCGGCCTGTCGCTGGTCGGCGTGATCGTCGGCGAGTTCCAGTCGGCCAGCGAAGGCCTGGGCTTCCTGATCGTCAATGGCAGCCAGATCTTCAAGCTCAACATCGTGATGACGGCGATCGTGGTGCTGGCGCTGATGTCGGCGCTGATGTACCTCGTCATCGCCCGCGTCGAGAGCGCTCTGGCGCGCCGCTACGGCTGAGCGACTGCCAGTCCAAGGACACCGGATGGAATTCCCCGACTGGATCGTCGACCGCGTCATCGCGCGGCAAGGCACGCTGCACCCCTACCCTCGCTTCGACGCGCGGCGCACCGCCTTCGTGGTGGTCGACCTGCAGAACTACTACACGCAGCCCGGCTTCATGGCCGAGTGCGCGCCGGCGCGCGGCACCTTCGGCAAGGTCAACCAGCTTGCCGCCGCGCTGCGCGAGGCCGGCGGCACGGTGATCTGGGTGCAGACCTGCTCGGACGGCGCCGACAGCTTCTGGTCGCATCACCACGCCTACATGCTGACCCCCGAGCGCAGCACCCGCCGGCTGCTCGAACTCGGACGCTCGCACGCCGGCTTCGAACTGGCACCGGGCCTGGACGCGCGGCCTGAAGACCCGCGCGTCGTCAAGCGCTGCTACAGCGCGCTGGTTCCGGGCTCGTCGTCGCTCGACGACGTGCTGAAGGCGCGCGGCATCGAGACCGTGCTGATCGGCGGCACGGTCACCAACGTCTGCTGCGAGTCGACCGCACGCGACGCGATGATGATGAACTACGCCACCGTGATGGTCGAGGACGCGCTGTCGGCCGTCACGCCGGGCGAGCACATGCAGTCGCTGCACAACTGGATGCTGTTCTTCGGCGACGTCCTGAACGTCGACGAAGTCAGTGCGCGGCTGCGGGCCTAGTCAGTTGAGGAAAAGCAATAGCTGCGTTGCAGTTTCTTGATCTGTCCCGCAAGGCCTCAGAAGGTCCCCGGATAGGCCCCGCCGTCGATCAGCAGGCTTTGCCCTGTGACGTAGCCCGCGTTCGCAGAGCAGACGTAAGCACAGAGCGCGCCCACCTCCTCGGCGCGGCCGAAGCGGCCGGCCGGGTTGTTGCGGCCGCGTTCCTCCCACAGCTGCTCGAAGGCCTTGCCCTCGCTCTTCACCAGCGCTTCGACGTGGTGGCGCTGGGCGTCGGTCGCGAACACGCCCGGCAGGATGTTGTTGATCGTCACGTTGTGGCGCACGGTCTGGCGCGCCAGGCCGGCGACGAAGCCGACCAGCCCCGATCGGGCGCCGTTCGACAACCCGAGCTCGGCCTGGGGCGTCTTCACGCTGCGCGAAACGATGTTGACGATGCGTCCGAAACCACGCTCGATCATCGGGTCGACCGTGCGGCGGATCATTTCGATCGGGCCCAGCATCATGGCGTCGAGCGCGTCATGCCAGTCGGCGCTCGACCAGTCGCGAAAGTCACCGGGCGGCCGGCCGTCGGCGTTGTTGACCAGGATGTCGGGCGCCGGGCAGGCCGCGAGCGCCGCATCGCGCCCCGCAGCGGTGGTGATGTCGGCCACCACGAAGCGCAGCGGCGCAGCGGTTTCGGCCGACAGCTCGGCGGCCGCCGCGCGCAGCGTCGCCTCGGTGCGCGCGGCGATCACGACCTGCACGCCTTCGAGCGCGAGTTGTCGGGCGCAGGCGCGGCCCATGCCACGGCTTCCGCCGAAGACCAGCGCCGTGCGCTGCGAGATGCCAAGGTCCATCGAGACTCCTTGCGTGCCGCGGCTCAGGCCGCGGCGGTGGATTGGAAGGTGAAGCTGTCGCTGTACAGGTGGTCGATGCTGGCATGGCGCGCCAGGAAAGCTCGCCTGGCGTCGCCGATCATCGCCGGCGAACCGCAGAGGTAGATGGCATGTTCCGAAAGATCCTCGAAGTCTGCCTCGACCGCCTGCTGCACGTGCCCGCGCCGGCCACTCCAGCCGGCGCCGGCGCGCGACAGCACGGGCACGTAGCGGAAGTCGCACAGCCGATCGGTCCAGGCCTGGATCTGGTCGTGCAGGTACAGGTCGGCCTCGGTGCGCATGCCCCAGTAGAGGCTCACCGGCGGGCAATCGTCGTCGTCCATGAGCGACTCCAGGATGCTCTTGATCGGCGCCAGCCCGGTGCCGGTCGCCACCATCAGGAGCGGGCGGTAGTCTTCCGCGTGAAAGCAGAAGCTGCCGTGGGGTAGCTCGACGGGCAGCCGGTCGCCGGGCTGCAGGCGGGCGGCGTGCCCGCTCGTGAAGCGGCCCTCCGGAATGCGGCGGATGTGGAAGTCGAGGGCCTGCGGATGCGGCCGCGACGCCATCGAGAAGCTGCGATGGCCGCCCTCCGGCAGCAGGATGTTGATGTACTGGCCGGCGCGATACAGCAGGTCGGCCTCTGGCGGAAGCTCGAGCGCCAGATGCAGCACGTCGTCGCCGAGCGGCCGCACGGCCGTCACCGTGGCGGTGTGGCGCGCCGGCTCGGAGCACGGCGGCAGGCGCCGCGCGGCACTGATCACCAGGTCGCTGGCCGGCCTGGCCTGACAGGCCAGCGCATAGCCCTCGGCTGCTTCGTCGGTCGTCAATCCCGGCGGGAATTCGTCGTAGTCCACCGTGCCTGCGACGAGCTTGATGCGGCAGGTCGCGCAGCCGCCGAAGCGGCATTCGTGCGGCAGCCGGAGTTCGTGGCGCAAGGCGGCTTCGAGCACCGATTCGCCGGGCGCGGCATCGAAGCAGTGCGCCGTCTCGAGCAGCTGGATGCGGAAGGTCATGGTCCGTCTTTCGGTCTTCCAGGCGATGCCGACTTATTTCTTGATGTCGGCCTCGACCAGCACGACGTGGCCCTGGCCTTCGAGGCGCTCGTGCAGGGCCTGCAGCGCGGCCAAGCCGCACTTTGTGTCCTGCTCGCCGTTGCCGCCCGAGAGGCCGACGCCGCCGATGACGTTGCCGTCGACCACGATCGGGAAGCCACCCACGAAAACGGCGAACCTGCCCTCGAAGCTCCACTGGATGCCGAAGGCCTCGTTGCCCGGCAGCGCAGGGCCGTTGGGCAGGGTGTTGAACAGGTGGGTCGAGCGCTTGTGGCCGGCCGCCGTGAAGGCCTTGTTCCAGGCGATCTGCGGCCCCGTGATGCGGGCGCCATTCATGCGGTCCATGGCGATCGGATAGCCGCCGTCGTCGACGATGCAGATGGTTTCGAGCACGCCGATCTCCTGCGCCTTGCGGATGGCGGCTTCGATCATCACGCGGGCTTCTTCGAGTTCGAGCTTGAGTGCGGTCTTCATAGGAAGTTTCTTCGAAAGGAGGAAAGGGGATCAGCAGCCGCGGTAGACGGTCTTGATCTGCGTATAGAACTCGAGACCGGTGCGCCCCGACTCGCGGAAGGTCGAGGTGCTCGAGCGCTTCAGGCCGCCGAAGGGCGCGTTGATCAGGTTGCCAGTGGTGGTGCGATTGATCTTCACCGTGCCCGACTGGATGTCCTGCGCGAAACGGTGCGCATGCACCTGGCTGGTGGTGGCGATGGCCGCCGACAGGCCGTATTCGGTGTCGTTGGCCTTTGCAATCGCATCGTCATAGCTCTCGACCTCGATCAGCGCGATCACGGGCCCGAAAATCTCTTCGCGCGCGATGCGCATCTGCTGCGTCACGTCGCTGAAGATGGCCGGCGCCACGTAGAAGCCGTGGGCGAATTCACCGTCGGTGAGCTGTTCGCCGCCGCACAGCAGCGTGGCCTCCGACTTGCCGATCTCGATGTAGCCGAGCACCGTCTCCAATTGCTTGCGGGTGGCGAGCGGGCCAAGGTCCATGCCCGGCGTCATGCCGCTGCCGATCTTCAGCGTACGCACCCTGGCCACCAGCTTGTCGGTGAAGGCGCCCATCACCGTCTTCATGACCAGCACGCGGCTGGTGCCGGTGCAGGCCTGGCCGCTGAGCGACAGGCCGCCCTTGATGACGAGGTCGACCGCGCGATCGAGGTCGGCGTCGTCCATCACGATCAGCGGATTCTTGCCGCCGAGCTCCATCTGGGTGCGCGTGGTCATGGCGGCCGCGCGGTGGATCTGCTCGCCCGCCGCCGTCGAACCGGTGAACGAAATGGCACGCACGGCCGGCGATTCGGTGATCACCGGCCCGACCTCCGAGGCGCGCCCCGTGATGAAATTGAGCACGCCCTTCGGCAGGCCGGCCTGGATCAGGGCCTCGGCCAGGCGCAGTCCCGACAGCGGCGCGTCCGACGAGGGCTTGAAGACCACCGTGTTGCCGGTGATCAGCGCCGGCGCGATCTTGCGCGCAGGGATCGACACCGGGAAGTTCCAGGGGCTGATGACCGTCACCACCCCGAGCGGCTCGCGCTGGCTGTAGACCACCATGTCCGGGTCGTCCTGCGGAAAGGTCTCGCCCGAAAAAGACTGGCCTTCCACCGCGTAGAAGCGAAGCGTCTGCGCCGAACGCAGGACCTCGTCCCTGGCCTGGGCCATCGGCTTGCCCTCTTCGCGCGTCAGTTCCTCGGCGAAGGCGGCGGCGTTGGCCTCCATGTATTGGGCCGCGGCGTTGAGGATCGCGGCGCGCCTGGATACCGGCGTCTGCCGCCAGCCGTCGAAAGCCGCAGCCGCCGCTGCCACGGCCGCCCTGGCGTCGTCGGCGCACGACGCCTGAAAGCGCCCCACGACCTCCCGCGCGTCTGCGGGATTGATGTTGTCGAAGGTGCGATCGGAACTGCTGGAAACCCAGGCTCCGTCGATGTGGTTCTGGAAGGGTGTCGATGAGGCGTGGGTCATTTCGGCGCGTGGTGGCGGTGGAGTCGATAAAAGAATACTGTATACCAATAGAAATGGCAAGATCAGGAATCTCCTGTGGAGGTAGGGTTGCGATGTTGGTGACTGTTGGTATACAGTATCCGTGCAAACCAATTTCATCTCACCACTCGACACCAGGAGCCCGCATGCCCGCCCTCATGAACCGCGACGAATTCCGGACCGCCCTCGAAAACGCCATCAAGGGCAGGAGCGCCAACACCTCCCCCTTCAGCCTGGCCTGGGCCGGCGGCACGTTGAGTCGCGCGCACCTGGCGCGCTGGGCCGAGAACCACTACCACTACGTCGGCCCCTTCGCCGACTACCTCGGCTACCTCTATGCCCGCATGCCCGACCGCTTCACCGAAGCGAAGGACTTCCTGCTGGCCAACATGTACGAGGAAGAGATCGGCGGCGATCGCCACACCGACCTGCTGATCCGCTTTGCCGAAGCCTGCGGCACCACGCGCGACCGCGTGATCGACCCCGACAACATGTCGCCGACCACGCGCGGCCTGCAAAGCTGGTGCTACGCGGTGGCGATGCGCGAAGACCCGATCGTGGCCGTCGCTGGCCTGGTGGTGGGCCTCGAGTCGCAGGTGCCGTCGATCTACCGCAAGCAGACGCCCACCTTGCGCGACAAATACGGCTTCACCGATGAGGAAGTGGAATTCTTCGACCTGCACATCGTCTCGGACGAGATCCACGGCGAGCGCGGCTACCAGATCGTGCTCGAGCACGCGACCACCGTCGAGTTGCAGCAGCGCTGCCTGAAGATCTGCGAAGTCGGTGCCCAGATGCGCCTGCTCTACACGACGGCCCTGTACCACGACTACGTGGCCGTCGAAGGCGCCGAGGGTGCCGCGCAGCCGGCGGCGCTCGAAACCGCCTGAGTATCCGGCCGATCCGCTTTTCAGACAGCCGCGCGCATGCCCATCATCACCTTCCACAAAGGCGGCCAGGTCTATCGCGACGAGGTCAAGGACAACACCAACCTGGTGGTGCGCGCCGGCATCAAGCAGTTTCCATATCCCCACCTGCGCTACGAGTGCGGCATGGGCAAGTGCTCCAAGTGCGCCTGCCGCGTGCTGGCCGGCGCCGAGTACCTGCCGCCGCCGAACTGGAAGGAAAAGAAACAGCTCGGCGAACGTCTCGATGCCGGCTGGCGGCTGGCCTGCCAGCTCTGGGTGCAGCAGGACATCGAACTGGCGCAAGACGACGCGCTGCCGGCCTGACGACGCCCATTGCCCCTTTGCCATGTACCTGATATTGACCAGCAAACCCGGGCAGTTCCGCACCGAACTCGTCGAGGGCCTGCGGCGCGTCGAGTCCAGCGACTACTTCTTCTTCGGCCGCTGCAAGGCGCGCTTCGTGATCGCGGAGGTCGTGTCGGACTGCCGCGTCACGGTGATCGACGAGACGCCGCCCGAGGTCGTCAACCACGTGCCGATCAAGTTCTTCGAAAAGTTCGAAACCGTCGAACTGGCGCGCGCCGCGCTGCGGCACCTGGTGCACGAAGGCGATGCCGACGTGGTGCTGGTGCCCAGTTGACTCCCATGCCACCGCCCGCGGCGGCCCTTCCCCTTCCATGATCCAGATCACCTTTCTCAGCAACAACGCCAAGGTCGTTTCCGCCCCCGAAGGCGGCAACCTGCTGCGCATCTCGCTGCGCGAACAGGGCGGCATCCCCTTCAAGTGCGGCGGCGGCCTCTGCGGCACCTGCAAGTGCCGCATCGAGAATGGCGCCGAGCACACCGACGCCATCAAGGCCAAGGAAAGGAAGCACCTGTCCGAGGACGAGGTGAAGCAGGGCTGGCGCATGGCCTGCCAGACCTTCGTCAACGGCGACATCGCCGTGTCCTGGCAACCGCGCGAGATCAAGAGATGATCGCTTCACTGCTGCCCGAGGGCATGAGCCTGGGCCACTACGCCGGCATGGCCGCGATGGTGCTGGTGGGCGCCTGCCTGCAGGGCATCGGCGGCGTCGGCTTCGCGATGTTCTCGGCGCCCATCGCCGCCCTGTTCTATCCCGAACTCGCGCCGGGCCCGCTGCTCGCGCTCGGCGGGCCGCTGGCGCTGATGTCGGCGCTGCGCGAGTTCGACCAGGTCGACTGGGGCGCTGCCGGCGTCGCGCTGGTGGGTCGCGTGCTCGGCACGCTGGGCGCCGCGGTGTGCCTGTTGCTCTTGCCCGCCGAACTGCTGACCGTGATGTTCGCGCTGTTCATCCTGGCCGGGGTCGTCCTGAGCCTGAGCGGCTGCCGCATCGACGCCTCGCGCGGCAATATGGTCGGCGCCGGCATCGCCTCGGGGTTGATGGGCACCATCACGTCGGCGGGCGCGCCGCCGTTCGCGCTGGTCATGCAGTACCTGCCGCCGCCGCGGCTGCGCGCCACGCTGGGCTGCGTGTTCTTCTTCGGCGCCGCCTTCTCGCTGCTGATGCTGGCGAGCGTCGGCCGCTTCGGCCGCCACGAGCTGTGGCTCAGTGCCTGGCTGCTGCCATTGATGGTGGCGGGCTTCGCACTCTCGGGGCCACTCAATCGCCGCGTGTCGCGCGGCGCCGTGCGTGGCCTGCTGCTGGCCCTGACAGCCATCGGCGCCATCGCCTTGCTGGTGCGCGAAGCTATCGCCTTCTGACGTTTCGCTGGAGTCCGCCTTGCAACACATCACCGATTCGATGGTCGACGCGCTGGTGACGCCGACCGATGCGCAACAGGTGTTGCGCGATGCCTTCCTGCGCTTCGGCGAGCGCTCGGCCGCCATGCAGGAGCGCATCCGCACTGAGGCCGGCGGCGTCAAGCTCTCGACCTTGGGCGCAGTCATCCCGGGGCAAGGCGTGGCAGGCGCCAAGGTCTACACCACGATCGAGGGGCGATTCTCCTTCGTCATCCTGCTGTTTTCGACCGAGGACGGCCGTCCGCTGGCCTCTTTCGACGCCGGGGCCATCACGCGGCTGCGCACCGCCGCCTGCTCGGTGATCGCCGCGCGCCATCTGGCACGACCCGACGCACGGCACCTGGCGCTGTTCGGAGCGGGCACGCAGGGCCAGGCCCACGCGCTGCAAATGGCGGCCGCCTTCGGCCTCGAAAGCATCCGCGTCTGCACGCCGCGCCCCGCCGCCGGCCTGGCGGAAAGCCTCGCCGGGCAGTGCGGCGTGCCGGTGCGGCTGTGCGATGCCGACGAGGCGCTGGATGGCGCCGACATCGTCGTCACGGCGTCGCGCGCCACCACGCCGTTGTTCCCGGGCGAGCGCCTGCCGATGGGCTGCTTCGTTGCCGCCGTTGGCTCGAGCCTGCCCCACACCCGCGAACTCGACGACGTGGCGCTGTCGCGTGCGGCGCGGGTGGCGATCGAGTGGCGGCCGCAGTCGCTGCGCGAGGCTGGCGAACTGGTGCAGGCCGCGGAAGGAGTGCTGCCCGAGGAAAAAATCGTCGAACTCGCCGAGCTCGTCAGCGGCCAGGCGCCCGGACGCTGTGGCCGGGACGAGATCACGGTCTACAAATCGGTCGGCGTCGGCCTGGAAGACGTAGCGCTCGCCGGCCTCGCCTGGCGCCGGCTTTCCGAACGCTGAGCCGGCACTGTTTTCAGGTGGGCGTCTTGGGCGCCGGCAACTCGGCCGCGCTGTAGACATGGCGCGCGGCCAGCAGCGAGGCCAGTTCGGCATCGCCGGCCACCACGGCGCGCAGGATGGCGGCGTGCTCCTGCCAGTTGGCGTGCATGCGCTCGCGGTTGTTCACGGTAAAGAAAAGCGCCGTGCGCTCGCGCAGCGACCGCATGATTTCCTGCAGCACCGAATTGGCGGCGACGTTGCCCAGCGCTTCATGAAAGTCGAGATTCAAGGCCGAAATGCGGGCCAGGTCGTCGTCGCTCGTGAGCTGCGAGCCCTCGGCCAGGATGCGTTCGAGCTTGGCGATCTGCGCCGGGTCGTGGCGCCGCGCCGCCAGCTTGGCATTGAGCGCCTCGAGCGTCGCGCGCACCTCGACCATCTCTTGGATCTGTTCCTTCGTGAAGGTCGTTACCGTCGCGCCGCGGCGTGGCTCGATGGCGACGATGCCTTCGGCCGCCAGCGCGCGCAGCGCCTCGCGCACCGGCATGCGCGAGACTCCGAGTTCCACCGAAAGGCGGCCCTCGACCAGTCGCTCGCCCGGCGCCAGTTCTCCACTCAGGATGCGGTCGCGCAGCGCCGTCAGGACAAGCTTGGTTAGCGGCGCGTGGCGCTCGCCCAATTTGCCATCGATGTTCAGTGCTTCCATTGCTCCGGCGGTACGCGGTATACGAAATCCCTATTGTGCCCGCTCTCGCTAAACGACCTGAGCGGCCCCGAGACGGCCGTGTGCAAGGATCGGTGAGCGGGCCCGTCACGAAGCACGCCGGCAGTGCGGTTTGACCGGCAAACGGGGGCCCCTCCAGCTCCTTGCTCCGCGCGACCTCGTCCTTGAGCAGGGTCGCGCGTTTTTCTGCGGGTGGCCGGCCGTGGTCGCACTTGCGATCCGGTACAAACGGCAGGCTGTAAACGTGAAAAACAAACTATGCTGCGTATATTTAGAAAACAGTGTATAGTTTGTAAACGGAAAAAACATCTCAAACCTTGTATGCCTGACTTCATCGTTCGCACACCCGAGCAGTTGCCCAACTTGCTCCAGGCGTTTCGTAAGCAAACGGGCATCACCCAAGCCGAGGCCGCCGTTCGACTGGGGGTGACCCAGCAGACGATGTCCGCACTGGAGCGGAACGCGGAGAAGGTCAGCGCTGCCC
>NZ_JBFREQ010000064.1:0-15389 GCF_052114385.1 Variovorax sp. M-6
GGCCGCGGCCGCAGCTGCCGCGGGCGCTGCCGCCGGCGCGGCGGCAGGTGCCGCTGCGGGCACGGCAGCGCCGGCCTTGCCTTCGGTATCGATCTTCGCGATCAGCTGCTCGGCGACGACGGTGGCGCCGTCGGCCTGGACGATCTCGGCCAACACGCCGGCGGCGGGCGCCGGCACTTCCAGCACGACCTTGTCGGTCTCGATCTCGATCAGGATTTCATCGATGGCGACGGCGTCGCCGGCCTTCTTCTTCCACTGCAGCATGGTGGCTTCGGCCACGGACTCGGACAACTGGGGAACCTTGACTTCTACGATGGACATTTCTATGTGCTCGCTTCGTGTTTCTTTGGAATGGGGTCAGAGCGCCCTCGGCGCTCCTTTTCTTACTTGGTCAGCACGAAGCCTTTGAGCTTGCCGAACGCGCCGTCGACCAGCGCCTTCTGCTGTTCCTGGTGCAGGTGCGAGTAGCCGACCGCGGGCGATGCCGAGGCGGCACGGCCGGAGTAGCCGAGCTTCTGGCCGTCCTGCATGTTCTCGTGGATGTAGTGCTGCACGAAGAACCAGGCGCCCTGGTTCTGCGGCTCGTCCTGCGACCACACCACGTCCACGAGATTGGGGTACTTCTTCAGCTCGGCGCCGAAGGCCTTGTGCGGGAAAGGATAGAGCTGCTCGACGCGGATGATCGCCACGTCGTCGATGTCCTTTTCCTCGCGCTTCTTGGCCAGGTCGTAATAGACCTTGCCCGAGCAGGCGATGACGCGCTTGACCTTCTCGGCCTTCAGGTCCTTGCTGTCGGGGATGACGGTCTGGAAACTGCCCTTGGTGAACTCGGACAGCGGCGAGGTCGCATCCTTGTTCCGCAGCAGCGACTTCGGCGTCATGATGATCAGCGGCTTGCGCAGGTTGCGCACCATCTGTCGGCGCAGCACGTGGAAGATCTGGCTCGCCGTCGTCGGCTGCACCACCTGCATGTTGGTGTCGGCCGCAAGCTGCATGAAGCGCTCGAGGCGTGCCGAGCTGTGCTCCGGGCCCTGGCCTTCATAGCCGTGCGGCAGCATCAGCGTGATGCCGTTGACGCGGCCCCACTTGACCTCGCCGGAGGCGATGAACTGGTCGATCACGACCTGCGCGCCGTTCACGAAGTCGCCGAACTGCGCCTCCCAGATCACCAGCGTGTTCGGGTCGTTCGAGGCGTAGCCGTATTCGAACGCGAGCACCGCTTCTTCGGACAGGATCGAGTCGATGACGACGAACGGCGCCTGGTTGTCGGCCACGTTCTGCAACGGCACATAGGTGCCTTCGTCGAACTTCTCGCGGTTCTGGTCGTGCAGCACGGCGTGGCGGTGCGTGAAGGTGCCGCGACCGCTGTCCTCGCCCGACAGGCGGACCGGATAGCCGCTGGCCACCAGCGAGGCGAAAGCCATGTGCTCGCCCATGCCCCAGTCGATGTTGACGTCGCCGCGACCCATCGCTGCGCGATCGTCCAGCACCTTCTTGACCAGCGGATGCACCGTGAAGCCTTCAGGCGCCTTGGTGATGCGCTCGGCCAGCCGCTTCCATTCGGCGGTCGGGATCGCGGTGTCGCCGGCGTCGGTCCACTTCTTGTTGAGGAAGGGGCTCCAGTCGACCGCGTACTTGCTCTTGAAGTTGGTCAGCACCGGGTCGGAGGTGTTCTTGCCGGCGTCGAAGGCCGCGCGCTGGGCCTTGACCAGATCGTCGCCGAGCGTGGCGCCCAGGCCTTGGGCCGCCAGCTTGTCGGCGTAGAGCTTGCGCGTGCCGGGATGCTGCGCGATCTTCTTGTACATCAGCGGCTGCGTGAGCGCCGGCGTGTCCTGCTCGTTGTGGCCCAGCTTGCGGAAGCAGACGATGTCGACCACCACGTCCTTCTGGAATTCCATGCGGAATTCGAGGGCGAGTTGCGTCGCCAGCACCACGGCTTCGGGGTCGTCGCCGTTCACGTGCAGCACCGGCGCCTCGATCATCTTGACGATGTCGGTGCAGTACAGCGTCGAGCGGCTGTCGCGCGGGTCGCTGGTGGTGAAGCCGATCTGGTTGTTGATCACGATGTGCACCGTGCCGCCGGTGGAGTAGCCGCGCGTTTCGGCCAGCGCCAGCGTTTCCATCACGACGCCCTGGCCGGCGAAGGCCGCGTCGCCGTGCACGATCACGGGCAGCACCTGCTTGCCGAGCGGGTCGGCGCGGCGGTCCATGCGGGCGCGCACCGAGCCTTCGACCACCGGGTTCACGATCTCGAGGTGCGAGGGGTTGAAGGCCAGGCTCAGGTGCACCGGGCCGCCGGTCGTCGTCACGTCGGAGCTGAAGCCCTGGTGGTACTTGACGTCGCCGCTGGGCAGGTCTTCGGGAGCCGTATGGTCGAACTCCGCGAACAGGTCGGCCGGCAGCTTGCCGAGCGAGTTGACCAGCACGTTGAGGCGGCCGCGGTGCGCCATGCCGATGACGATTTCCTGCACGCCCTTGATGCCGGCCTGGTTGATCAGCTCGTCCATCGAGACGATGAAGCTCTCGCCGCCTTCGAGCGAGAAGCGCTTCTGGCCGACGTACTTGGTATGCAGGAAGCGCTCGAGGCCTTCGGCGGCGGTCAGCCGCTCGAGCACGCGCTTCTTCTGGTCGGCCGTGAGCTGCGGATTGGTGCGCGCGCTTTCCAGCTTCTGCTGCCACCAGCGCTTCTGGCCCTGGTCGGTCATGTACATGTACTCGACGCCGATGGTGCCGCAGTAGGTCTCGCGCAGCGCGTTGAGCAGGTCGCGCAGCGACATCGTCTCCTTGCCGAAGAAGGTGTTGCTGGTGTTGAACACGGTCTCGAGGTCGGCGTCGGCGAAGCCGTAGAACGAGGGCTCGAGCTCCGGGATCGCCGGGCGCTCGGCGCGCTTGAGCGGGTCGAGGTCGGCCCAGCGGGCGCCGACGTTGCGGTAGGCGGCGATCAGTTGCTGGACCGCGGTGCGCTTGCGGCCGAGCTCGGAGTCGGCGCCGCTGGCCACCACCACCTTGGTGGTGCCCTGCTTGGCGCGCTCGGCGAAGGCGTTGACCACCGGCAGGTGGGGCACGTCCTTGGCGTTGCTGCCGTCGGTGGCGGGCACGTTCTGGAGCGCGTCGAAGTACGCACGCCAGTTGTCGGGCACGCTGCCGGGATTGGAGAGGTAGTTTTCGTACATCTCTTCGACATAGGGCGCATTGCCGCCGAAGAGATAGGTGTTGCCTTGGTAGGCGCTGTAGACGGACGAAGCCGTCGACGAGGAATCGCTCATATTCCGCTGACCTTCGCTTCCCTGAAGGAAGCACTAGCTGGTTTAAGAAACCTTCCGCGACACGGCTGAACCGATTGGCGGATGCGACTGTGGCTGGGGAAGGGCCTGAGTACTGCCGCATTGTGCCACTGATGTGGATACCCCCCAGGTTGGCTCACTTCGTGTAGCCGCCCACCCCCCTGCTGGGGCAACACCAGCGGCCCGGCAGAGCCGGTTCCGCGGTGTTTCACCAAGGGGCCGGGCTTCGCCGGCCGGGAGAGGGCAAAGCCCTACAGCATTTGCTTGATCTGCTGGAGCGTGGACGGGTCGTCGATGGTGGTCAGGTCGCCGGGGTCGCGCTGTTCGCAGACGGCCTGGATCGCCCGGCGCAGCAGCTTGCCGCTGCGGGTCTTGGGCAAGGCGCTCACGAAGCGTACCCGCGCGGGGCGAGCCAGCGCGCCGAGCTGGTCGGCCACCTGCTTCATGATTTCTCCTTCGAGCTGGAGGGCCGCCTGGGCGTCGGAGAGCGCCGCGCCGTCCCTGGGCACCACGAAAGCCATCGCGACCTGGCCCTTGAGGGCATCGGCGACGCCGACCACCGCAACCTCGGCCACCTTCGCGTGGCCCGAGACACTTTCCTCGATCTCGCGCGTGCCCAGCCGGTGGCCGGCGACGTTGATCACGTCGTCGGTGCGCCCGAGGATGTAGAAATAGCCGTCCTCGTCGCGGATGCCCCAGTCGAAGGTGGAATACACCAGCTTGCCCGGCACGCTCTTCCAGTAGGTGTCGACGAAGCGCTCGTCGCCCTTCCAGATCGTCTGCATGAAGCCCGGCGGGGTCGGACCCTCGATCGCCACCACGCCCTTCTGGTTGGCGCCGGTGAGCTCTTCGCCGGTCGATTCGTGCAGGATCTTCACCTTGTAGCCGTACATCGGGATGCCGGGGCTGCCGAACTTGCTCGGCGTGCGCTCGACGCCGTTGGCGACGGTGAGGATCGGCCAGCCCGACTCGGTCTGCCAGTAGTTGTCGATGATCGGCACGCCCAGCCCCTCGCTGATCCAGCGCGCGGTCGGCTCGTCGAGCGGCTCGCCGGCCAGGAACAGCGCGCGCAGGCTGGACAGGTCGTATTTCTTCAGCAGCGCCGGATCCTGCTTCTTGAGGACGCGCACCGCGGTCGGGGCACTGAACATCACGGTCACCTTGTACTTCTCGACCAGGCGCCACCAGATGCCGCCGTCGGGCTTCTGATCGATGCCCTGCGTCGGCAGGCCTTCGTACATGAGGGTCGCCATGCCCGCGATCAGCGGGCCGTAGACGATGTAGCTGTGGCCGACCACCCAGCCGATGTCGCTGGTCGAGAAATAGGTCTCGCCGGCGCGGCCGTCGAAGATGTGCTTCATGCTGGCGGCCAGCGCCACCGCATAGCCGCCGGTGTCGCGCTGCACGCCCTTGGGCTTGCCCGTGGTGCCGCTGGTGTAGATGGTGTAGCTGATCTCGGTCGACTCCAGCCAGGTGCACGGCACCTGGGCATCGCGGTGCTTCTCCATCAGCTCGCTCGCGAGGTGGTCGCGACCTTCGGTCAGGACCATGGGCGCCAGGCCGCGGTCGACCAGCAGCACCGCCTCGGGCTTGTGGGCAGACAGCCGGATCGCCTCGTCGAGCAGCGGCTTGTATGCCAGCACCTTGCCGCCGCGCGAGCCGGCGTCGGCGCTGACGATCACCCTGGGCGTCGCATCCTCGATGCGGGAGGCCAGGGAACCGCTGGCGAAGCCGCCGAAGACCACGCAGTGGACCGCGCCGATGCGGGCGCAGGCCAGCATCGCGAAGGCGGCCTCGGGGATCATGGGCATGTAGATCAGCACCCGGTCGCCCTTCCCCACGCCGAGTTCGAGCAGGCTGGCGGCGGTCCGCTGCACCTCGGCATGGAGTTCCTTGAAGCTGTAGCTTTTCTCGACACCGGTTTCGGTCGAGACGAAGATCAGCGCCGGCTGGTCGCCCCGGGCCGCCAGGTGGCGGTCGACCGCGTTGTGGCAGAGGTTGGTGGTGCCGCCGACGAACCAGTGTGCAAACGGCGGCCGGCTGGCATCGAAGATCTGCTGCGGCGGCGTGTGCCAGTCGATCAGCCCTGATTGCTCGGCCCAGAAGGCCTCCGGTGCTTCGATGGATTGGCGATAGAACTCTGCGTAACGGGTCATGCGGCTTGTCTCCATTGATGATTCCCGGCACCGAAGGCCGAAACTGAATTCATAATTATGGAGACAGCTTGCGGGAGGCTGACATCGGCTTCCCGGGAGTCCGCGGCACCGTTGACGCCGGTCAAACAAGCGCAATGCGCCCACGGCGAGCCCCGCGCTCGCACCACGCCCCTCCCCGCCCCTCTGTTCCAAGCCCCCGGAAAGTGGCATCCTGAGCCCCCCGCGGGTGCCCGTCACCCCGCACCTGGAGGTAGGCATGGCAGCTCGGTCGATCGCATCCTTGTCCCTGGGTTTCGGCTTGGTCTCCATACCGGTCAAGCTCTATTCCGCCACCGAAAGCAGTGGAACGGTCAGGTTCAACCTGCTGGCCAAGGACGGCTCGCGCGTGAAGCAGCAGTACGTGTCCGAGAAGGACCCGAGGGTCGTCGTGCCGCGCTCCGAGATGATCAAGGGCTACGAGTTCGAGAAAGACCGCTACGTGCTCTTCACCGCCGAAGAGCTCAAGGCGGTGGAAGAAAGCGCGAGCCACGCGATCGACATCGTGAGCTTCATCCCCGAGAAGGCGGTCGACCCGCTCTACTACGACAAGGCCTACTTCCTCACCCCCGACAAGCGCGGCGCGAAATCCTATTCGCTGCTGCGTGCGGCGATGCGCAAGAGCGGCCGCTGCGCGCTCGCGAAATGGGCCTGGAAGGGCAAGCAGTACGTGGTCCAGGTGCGGGCGGCGGAGGATGGTCTGGTGCTGCAGCAGCTGCTCTATGCCGACGAGGTGCGCTCGCTCAAGGAGCTCGAGATCGAGGAGGTCAAGCCGTCGGAAGCGGAAGTGAAGCTGGCCCTCCAGCTCATCGACCAGATCGCCCAGGACAGCTACGACCCGACGCAGTACGTCGACGAGGAAAAGCAGCGCATCCTGGCCGCCATCGACGCCAAGATCGCCGGCAAGCAGGTGGTCGCGGCAGAAGAACGCGAGCCGGACTCGGGCGGCCAGATCATCGATCTCACCGAGATGCTGCGTGCCAGCCTGGCTCGCGGCGGCAGCCGGCGACCGGCGCCCGCGCCGGCGGAAGCCGCCACGCCGCTGGCCTCGAAGGAACGCAAGGGCGTGAAGCGGGCCAGCGCGCCGACGACCGAGGTCGCGACCCCGGCGCGTGCGCGATCAAGGAAGTGAGCGCGCCGCCGCCGGAGACGCCGCCGCACACGCTGCGCGGCATCCAGGAAATGCTGGGCCTGTCGCGCAGCGCGGTGTCGCGGCTGATCGCCAACGGCTTCGTCAACCCGTCGCGGGGGCCTAGGAACGAGTATCGCTTTTCGTTTCGCGACGTCGTGCTGCTGCGCACCGCCCACAAGCTGCAGTTGGCCGACATCCCGACGCGCAGGATCGTGCGGGCTCTGCAGCGGCTGAAAGCCACGCTGCCGGCCGAGCTGCCCCTGAGCGGATTGCGGATCACGGCCGTCGGCAGCACGGTCGCGGTGCACGAACGCGGCAGCCGCTGGGAAGCGGAATCGGGCCAGTTGCTGATGGATTTCGAGGTCGCGCCGACAGCCGGCTCGGTCGCCTTCGTGGAGCGCGGGCCGGCCGAAGACCCGGCGCTCGTGCTGACATCGGCCGACGCCCTGTTCGCGCAAGCCGAAGCGCTCGAGGCCAGCGATCAGGCTGCGGCCGAGCGCACCTACCGCAAGCTGCTCGACGCCTCGCCGGACCATGCCGACGGCTATCTGAACCTCGGCGCGATGCTGTGCGAATCCGGCCGCGATGACGAGGCCGTGGCGCTCTACGACGCCGCCCTGGCGCGTTGCCCCGATGTGGCCCTGCTGCATTTCAATCGCGCGGTGGCGTTGGAGGACCTCGGCCGCTATCAAGAGGCACTTCTGAGCTACGACCGCTGCCTGGTCTTGGAGCCCGGCATCGGTGACGCGCACTTCAATGCCGCCAGGTTGCACGACCATCTGGGAGACAAGCAACGGGCCATCCGACATTTCAGCGCCTATCGCCGCCTTCAAGACAAATGAACGCACCTGGCTTTTTGGCGAGGGGGCCGCTTGCAGTTAGAACTATCGACCGCCTGCCGATGCGGAAAAACGACCGAGGCCCGACTTTGTGCGCACAGGACCGATCCACGCTCGGGAATCCGGCCCCTAAATGCGAGTCTGCCGGCAAAATTGCTTATCTATGAAAACGATTCTCGAGACCGGGCCCGAAGCGGCGGATGATTGTGCGACGCACATCGCCACCGTGACGGCGAATGCCGGCGTGCGCGACAACGGCCTGATCGAAGGCGCGATTGCCAGCCTGCTGCGCGTGGTGCGCGAGCAACTCAATCTCGAGGTCGTCTTCGTCGGCGAGTTCGTCGCCGGCAATCGCGTGTTCCGCCACATCTCCTCGAAAGCCGATGATGCGGTCATCAAGCCGGGCGAGTTCCACCCTCTGGACGAAACCATCTGCCAACGCATCGTCGACGGCCGGATGCCGTCGATCGTGCACGACGTCGCCAGCGTGCGATCGGACTACGGTCTGGCCAGCTACTACGAAGCGCTCGGCGGCCACGTCGGCGTTCCGGTGCGCCTCTCGGATGGCACGCTGTACGGCATGCTGTGCGGGTTCAGCTTCGAGCCCTGCCCCCATCTGGACCCGCGCGACGTGAGGCGGCTCGAGATGGCCGCGAATGCCACGGCGCGCCTGATCGCACAGGCCGAAGGTCGCGACGTGGACCTGCAGGTCCCCCACTGACCGGCCACAGGCAGTTGGCGACGTCAAACGCCGTATCACCTTCGACGCTCCGACCCGACCAATGGCGGATACACATCCGCGCCCGTCGGGCCCAGACTGACGCCACGGCGTTTGGCAACGGAACCCATGAACTCTGACCTCCACACCCTCGGCGCAACGGCGGCGGCACGGCACGGATGACGCCGCCTGTGGCCGCCATCGTCTGCGTGCGCCGCAAGTCGGCGCTGCTCGCCGCGATGACGCTGCTGCTGGCCGCGCTCGGATGGCAGGGCCACGCCGCGGGCTATCCGATGGGCATGTCGCTGCTGGCCGCTTCCACGGTGCAGGCCGTGATCTGCTGCGCCGTGTTCCGCAGCCGGCTGCTGAATGCGATGACCGCAGCCAATTTCCTGCTCTTCCTGTTCCACACGATCGTCATCAGCCGCTTCCTGGGGCAAGACGGCGCGCCGATCGTCTTCCATTTCGCAGACTTCGGCTGCGCCGTCCTCGGCGCCGCCTCGCTCGTGTTCACGCCGATCGAGACCATGGCCCTGGTCGTGCGCGAGGCCTATCTCCGGCGTCCGCGGCGCCGAACTCCGCCCTGATCGCTAGCGGATCAAGGCCTGCAGATCCCTGAAGCGGGGATGCTCGGCCGTCCGCAGCCACTCGAATCCGACCATCTCCGTGGTCACGAGCTCGGCGCCCGCACCGGCCAGGCGGTCGAAGGCCGCGTCGCGGTTGCGCTCGGTGCGCGAACTGCAGGCGTCGGTCACCACCCAGACTTCGAATTCGTCCTCCAGCAGGTCGAGTGCGGTCTGCAGCAGGCACACATGGGCCTCGCAGCCAGCGATCACGATCGTGTTGCGCTCCTCGGCCGCGGCCGGCTTCTGCAGGTGCTTGGGCAGGCTGCGCGCGTTGCCCTGCGGGGCCTTCGCAGGCGCCCGCAGCCACTCGCCGAGGCCCTCCTCGGCGCCGCTGAAATGCATCTTGGCCAGCGTGCGCTGGCACAGGGCGCGGATGTCGGGCAGGTTCTCGCCGAGCTTCGACGGGTTCTGCTCGGTGCCCCAGACCGGGACCTCCACCAACCGGGCGATCTCGCCGAGACGGACCGCGTTCCTGGCGACGGCCTCGGCCTCGAAGATGGCGGGCATCAGACGCGCCTGGTAGTCGACCAGAACCAGTTGGGATTGCGATGCATCGAGCAGCATGGGGAAACTCTTTCGGGGAAATACGTTGGAAGCCCCTAGACCGTACCACCGAACAGACTGTCGGCCGTCGCCGAACCTGTCGGGCTGGCACCGGGCCGCCAGCGCGACGAAGGGCCCTCAGTCCGGCAACAGCCGGATCAGCTTGCCGTTGGATTCGTCGGTCAGCACATAGAGCAGGCCGTCGGGTCCCTGCCTGACGTCGCGGATGCGCGCCCGGCCGCCTTCGAGCAGCTTGTGCTCGGCCGTGACCTTGCCGTCCTTGAGTTCGATCCGGTCGAGGTAGCCGAACTTCAGCGATCCGATGAAGAGGTTTCCCTTCCAGCCGGCACCGTAGCGATCGCTGGTCAGGAAGACCATGCCCGAGGGCGCGATCGACGGCACCCAGTAGTGCAGCGGCTGCTCCATGCCCTCCTTCTGCGTGATGCCGTCGCCGATCCTGCCGCCGCCATAGTTCTCGCCGTAGGTGATCACCGGCCATCCGTAGTTGCGGCCGGCCTGCGGGATGTTGATCTCGTCGCCGCCTTGCGGCCCGTGCTCGTGCATCCACAGCGTTCCGTCGGGCGCCAGCGCGGCACCCTGGCCGTTGCGGTGGCCGTAGCTCCAGATCTCCGGCAGCGCGTCCGCCCGGCCGACAAAGGGATTGTCGGCAGGCACGGAACCGTCCTTGCCGATGCGCACGATCTTGCCCAGGTGGTTGTCGAGCTTCTGGGCGTCCTCCTTGCGGCTGAAGCGATCGCCCAGCGTGAGGAACAGCGTGCCGTCCTTGGCCTCGACGATGCGGCAACCGAAGTGGTTCCGGCTCGCCACCTTGGGTTTCTGGCTGAAGATGACGCGGACATCCTCGAGCCGGTTGCCATCGGCGGACAGCCGGCCCCGCGCCAGCGCCGTACCGTTGGCCGCACCGCCCGCGTCGGGCTCGGAAAAGCAGAAGTACAGCGTGCGGTTCCGGGCAAAGGCCGAATCGACCTGCACATCCAGCAGCCCGCCCTGCCCGCCCGCCGCGATCGGCGGCAAGCCGGACACCGGCGCACCCGGCTTGCCGTCGGCACCGATGACCCGAAGGCGCCCGGGCCTCTCGGTCACCAGGAAGCGCCCGTCAGGAAGAAAAGCCAGGCCCCAGGGGTTCTCGAGGCCCGACGCGACGACCTCCGGCCGCGGCGCGGCGTGCGCGACGCCCATCGCCGCAACGGCCCCGATCAGGAGACGGGACGACCACCTGCAGACGATCCGGTGCAGCAGCGCTTTCATGCTTTCCTTCGAAACGGCGAATTCTGGACCGGCGCCATTTCAACCCGAATTGCAAATCTTTTGCATTACATCGAACCAAACACTTATCACCCATAACGGTGACTTTTACATTTGGGGATGTGAGAAATCGAAAAAACTCTTTTCCCGACAATCGTTTACATGCAAAATCCCGAATCCGCATGAAATTGACACCCCTGAGTGTCGTCCATATCCTACGCGCCATGCGACTATTACTCCTCTCCGCCAGTCTGCTGCTCGCCTTTGCCGCTCACGCAGCGCCGCAGCTGGACCGGACCGACGACCACCACGCCGAGGCGCTGGCCGTCGACAAAGGCCTGTTGGGCCAGTTCCAGCAGGTTCGCCAGACTGTTGCCGCCCGCACCTCCGATCTTGTGGTCACGGCCATCGGCTTCCTGGGCGTTCCCTACCGCCGCGGGGGCAACACCGTCGAGACCGGCTTCGACTGCAGCGGCTTCGTCCGCGCGATGTACAACCAGACCGTGGGCCACCTGCTGCCGCGCCGCGCCGAAGAGCAGGCTGCCGCCACCCAGAAGATCGACCGCAGCGAACTCAAGCCCGGCGATCTGGTGTTCTTCAACACCATGCGCCGCGCCTTCAGCCATGTCGGCATCTATGTCGGCGAAGGCAAGTTCATCCATTCGCCGAAGCCGGGCGCGCAGGTCCGCGTCGAGGACATGAGCGGCAGCTACTGGCAGCGCCGCTTCAGCGGCGCGCGCCGGGTCGCGGCAGCGCAGGACGAGGGCAGGACCTCGGGCGAATAGCCCCCACGAGCCGCACGAAAAAAATCCCGCGCCAGGCGGGATTTTTCTTGGGTCGGCCCTTCCAGAAATACCGCGGATCCGGCTTTGCCGGTCCGCCGGTATTGCCCCCTGGAAGGGGGTGGGCGGCTACACGAAGTGAGCCAACCCGGGGGTCATCGTTTGACCGGCGGCAGGTCCGTGCAGTGGCCGTGCACCGCCTCCGCCGCCAAGCCGATGCTTTCGCCCAGCGTCGGATGCGGATGGATGGTCTTGCCGATGTCGTAGGCGTCGGCCCCCATCTCGATCGCCAACGCGATCTCGCCGATCATGTCGCCGGCATGCGTGCCGACGATGCCGCCGCCCACGATACGGTGTGTTTCGGCATCGAACAGCAGCTTGGTGAAGCCCTCGTCGCGGCCATTGGCGATCGCCCGGCCCGAAGCCGTCCATGGGAACAGGCCCTTCTCGATCTTCACGCCCTCGGCCTTGGCCTGGTCCTCCGTGAGGCCGACCCAGGCGACTTCGGGGTCGGTGTAGGCCACGCTGGGGATCACGCGGGCATTGAAGGCCGAGCTGGACAATTCCTTGTCGCCCTTCTGCTCGCCGGCGATCACCTCGGCCGCCACGTGCGCCTCGTGCACCGCCTTGTGCTCCAGCATCGGCTGGCCGACGATGTCGCCGACCGCGAAGATGTGGGGCACGTTGGTGCGCATCTGGATGTCGACCGGGATGAAGCCGCGGTCGCTGACGTTGACGCCGGCCTTCTCGGCACCGATCTTCTTGCCGTTGGGGCTGCGGCCGACGGCCTGCAGCACCAGGTCGTAGAGTTGCGGTTCCTTCGGTGCCTGCTCGCCTTCGAAGGTGACGCGGATGCCGTCCTTGGTGGCCTCGGCCCCCACCGTCTTGGTCTTGAGCATGATGTTGTCGAAGCGCGGCGCGTTGAGCTTCTGCCAGACCTTGACGAGGTCGCGGTCGGCGCCCTGCATCAGGCCGTCGAGCATCTCGACCACGTCGAGCCGTGCGCCCAGCGTCGAGTAGACCGAACCCATCTCGAGCCCGATGATGCCGCCGCCGAGGATCAGCATGCGCTTGGGATCGATGCCGAGTTCGAGCGCACCGGTGGAGTCGACCACCCGCGGATCCTTCGGCATGAACGGCAGGTGCACGGCCTGCGAGCCCGCAGCGATGACGCAATGGCGGAACTTGACCGTCTGCGACTTGTCGGTGGTCTGGCGGCCGTCGCCCGTGACCTCCTGCACCTTCACGTGGTAGGCGTCGATGAACTCGCCGACGCCGCGCACCGTGGTCACCTTGCGCATCTTGGCCATCGCGGCCAGGCCGCCGGTGAGCTTGGCGACCACCTTGTTCTTGCGGCCGAGCAGCTTGCTGCGGTCGATGGTCGGCGCGCCATAGCTGACGCCGAGATCGGCGAAGTGCTTGACCTCGTCGATCACCGCGGCCACGTGCAGCAGCGCCTTCGACGGGATGCAGCCGACGTTCAGGCAGACGCCGCCCAGCGTCGCGTAGCGCTCGACCAGGATCACCTTGAGGCCGAGATCCGCGGCGCGGAAGGCGGCCGAATAGCCGCCGGGGCCGGCACCGAGCACCAGCAGGTCGCAGTCGAAATCGACCGCGCCGGTGTAGCTCGATGCGGCGGCCGGTGCCGGCGTCGCCGGCGCGGCGGCCTGCTTCGGTGCCGATGCCGGCGCGGCAGCGGGCGCCGCCGGTGCGGGTGCCGGCGCAGCGGCGGCGCCCTCGACCGCGTCCAGCGTCAGCACCACCGAGCCCTCCTTGACCTTGTCGCCGACCTTCACGGCCACCGACTTGACCACCCCCGCATGGGAGGACGGTATTTCCATCGAGGCCTTGTCCGACTCCACGGTGATCAGCGACTGCTCGGCCTTCACCGTGTCGCCGGCCTTGACCAGCACCTCGATCACCGCAACTTCATCGAAATCGCCGATGTCGGGCACCTTGACTTGTAGTTCGCTCATTTGGACACCTTGAGTTTGAGTGTGAGAACGTCGACCGGTTCGGCCGAATTGCGATCGAATTCGCAGGCCGCGGCCACGCCGGCCTCGGCCACATCGCGCGCCGAGCGCGCCTTGTCGTAGACCGCGTGCATGGCGCCGAGCGCAAAGCTGCGTCCCGAGCCGATGCTCCAGAACTGCTTGAACTCGAACACCTCGCGGTAGCTGTAGATGCCGAAGATGCCGCTCGCGTTGGCCAGCAGCATCGTGAACTGGCTCGACTCGTAGGGCTCGTGCTCGTCTTCCTTGGTCTGCAGGAAGAAGGAATCCTTCAGCACCGGATGCAGCAACCTGAAGGTGTGAAAGATCTCGTCCTTGCTGCCGAAGCGCAGCGCCTCCGTGGGCTGCGCCGCCAAGGCGTGCTGCAGCACCAGAAAATGCGCCGCCGCGCCGGCCACCGCAAAGATGCTCTGGCCGGCGGCGTCGTTGACCATGAACAGCTTGCGATTGGCCTCGGCGCGATGCGACAGGCGTGTATCGCCGAAGGTCACGAGCGAATCTGCCGCCATCACGACCTGGCCGCCTTTGCGGACGGCCACCACCGTGGTCATAGAAGCCCGCGCCGGGCCGCCCCAAGCGAGCGGCCCCCTTGAGGGGGGAGCGCCGCAGGCGCCTCGGGGGTGTTCATAGAAGAACGCGGCGGAAGTCGGCGAGCACCTGGCCCAGGTAGGCGTTGAACCGCGCCGCCGAGGCACCATCGATCACGCGGTGGTCGTAGGACAGCGACAGCGGCAGCGTCAGGCGCGGCACGAACTGCTTGCCGTCCCACACCGGCTTCATCGCACCCTTCGACAGCCCCAGGATCGCGACTTCGGGCGCATTGATGATCGGCGTGAAATGCGTCCCGCCGATACCGCCGAGCGAGCTGATCGAGATGCAGCCGCCCTGCATGTCGGCCGAGCCGAGCTTGCCGTCGCGCGCCTTCTTGGCGAGCTCGCCCATTTCCTGGCTGATCTGCAGCACGCCCTTCTTGTCGGCATCTTTCAGCACCGGCACCACCAGGCCGTTCGGCGTGTCCGCCGCGAAGCCGATGTTGTAGTACTGCTTGTAGACCAGCTGGTCGCCGTCCAGGCTGGTGTTGAAATCCGGGAACTTCTTCAGCGCCGAGACCATCGCCTTGATCACGAAGGCCAGCATCGTCACCTTGACGCCCGACTTCTCGTTCTCCTTGTTGGTCGCGACACGGAAGGCCTCGAGTTCGGTGATGTCGGCCTCGTCGTTGTTCGTGACGTGCGGGATCATCACCCAGTTGCGGTGCAGGTTGGCGCCGCTGATCTTCTTGATGCGCGACAGGTCCTTGCGCTCCACGGTGCCGAACTTGGTGAAGTCGACCTTCGGCCACGGCAACAGGCCGAGCGCTTCGCCTCCGCCCGCCGGCGCCGCCTTGGCGCCCGAGGCCTTGGTACTGACCGCACCGCTCATCACCGCCCGCGTGAAGCTCTGGACGTCTTCCTGGGTGATGCGCCCCTTGGGGCCGCTGCCCTTGACTTCCTCGAGCGGCACGCCGAGTTCGCGCGCGAACTTGCGCACCGAGGGCGAAGCGTGCGGCATCTTGCCGCTGGGGGCGACGGTCGGATCATGGGCAGGGGCTGCCGCAGCCGGCGCGGACGGCGCCGAGGCACTTGCCGATGCCGGCGCCGAGGCGGCTTGTGCCGGGGCCGCCGGTGCCGAGGCCGCAGCGGGGGGCGCCGCAGCCGCACCGACGCTGCCTTCGATCACCGCAATCAGGTCGCCGATGTTGACCGTGTCGCCAACCTTGACCTTGAGTTCCTTGAGCACACCGGCCGCGGAGGAAGGGATCTCCATCGACGCCTTGTCCGACTCGACCGTGATCAGCGACTGCTCGGCCTTGATCGTGTCGCCGGGCTTCACCAGCACCTCGATCACCGCGACGTCCTTGAAGTCGCCGATGTCCGGCACCTTGATGTCGATCGGCCCGGCCGCGGCCGCCGCCGATGCCGGGGCAGGCGCCGCTGCCGCTGCGGGGGCAGCGGC
>NZ_JBFREQ010000065.1:0-13830 GCF_052114385.1 Variovorax sp. M-6
ATGGAGGGTCCATCCCTCCCTCCATCGCTCCCACATCAATGCCTTCTGGCTGTCTGTGTAGTAGGTTCGTGTCCGGTACGCCATCTGCAACACTCCTTCTGCCTACGGCAGTCATCAGTGTGTTGCATCGACCGGTTGAATCCGCAGCCAAAAGCGGTCGGTCGACCGCGCCGCAAAATTCGCCGGTCAGCGGACGTTCGCGGCGTGCGAATAACAATCGACTTCGGGATCGGGAACGCTTGCTCCGAAGCGCGTGCATCAAACTGGCCAACGTGGGCTCGCCCCGCTCTACTGCCCTTTGGGGAAGGTGCGGGCGGATGCTTTTATCGGTACTCTCTGCGCAGGGCGCAACCGCAGGTATTCATCGCGGTCGCCAACCTTTCTTTCAGGAGCAAGCTTTGAAGTACAGGCACTTACTGGCTGCGACGACAGCTTTGGGAATGATCGCCCTGCTGCCGCTTGATGCCTCGGCGGGAGCATGCGTCAAGGGCGTTTATCGCGCGGGCTGCTCCGGTCCGAACGGCGCGGTCGTGGTCAAGAAGCCCCCGCCGCCGAGGGTCAGCTGCGTCAATGGCGTCTACCGCGCAGGCTGCGCGGGGCCTAACGGCGCCGCAGTCGTCCGTAAGTAGCGTCGGAACCGGGCGATGCGGGCTTCAAGCGGAGCCTTGGCTCGCCATGCCTGGATTCCCTCTTTGTGACGAAGTGCCGGCCACAACCGGACCTACAAGCGTCTGCTCCTATACCAGCCGTTAGAGACCATCAATGGGTGGCTTGGGTACGTCAAGAATCATTGACCAGCCTGGCCATCCAAACCGCCAACCGATCTACAAGAGGACTCGAAAAGTCATGAAACAGCTACTGTTTGGCGTGGTGATCGCCGCCGCCATCGCTACGACGGCTTCCGCGCAGCCCTACAAGATGACGACACCTATCGCGCCGGGCGTCGCCGTGCCGAACAAGATCGAGTCCTCGATCGGAATGCTGAACCTCGACTACGGCTACCCGTCGGCCGAAACCGTCGACAAGATCTACGACAACCTGGACCGTTCGCGCGCGCTTCAGGCCTATCTGCTCGCGATTCCGATCGTCAATCAGGCCGGCATGCGCGACTCGCTGCGCAAGTTCGGACCCGATAACCAGACCAACGTGATCTGGGAAGGTCTGATGGATTCGAAGACCGTCGCGCTGACTGGCAACGACAACACGATCTACAACTTCATGTGGGTCGACACGAGCAAGGGTCCGGTGGTGGCCGAGATTCCGCCCAAGGTGCTCGGGACGGTCGACGACTTCTGGTACAAGTGGGTGGGCGACATCGGCATCACCGGGGCCGACAAGGGCGAGGGCGGCAAGTACCTCCTGTTGCCGCCCGGATTCAAGGGCGAGGTACCAGGCGGGTACCACGTCTTGCGGCCGAGCACCTTCGGCAGCTACTTCGTCTTTCGCTCTTTCCTCGTAGACGGCTCCACCCAACCCGCGGTCGATTCGGCCAAGAAGAACCTGCGGCTTTATCCCTTGGCCGAAGCCGCCAACCCGCCGAAGATGAAGTTCGTCAATGCCTCCGGGCTCCCATCGAACTTCGTCGCGCCGGGTGACTATTCGTTCTGGAGCTTGTTGAACCAGGTCATACAGGAAGAGCCGGCGGAGGGTTCCGATCCCACCACCTTGGGCCTGTTCGCTTCGATCGGCATCGTCAAGGGCAAGCCCTTTGCTCCCGATGAGCGGATGAAGAAGATCCTTACCGACGCCGCCAATATCGGCGCCGTGACGGCACGCACGATCGCGTTCAAGATTCGCCCGAAGGATGCGTATTTCTATCCCGGCAGTGCGTGGCGCCTGCCGTTCCTGGGCGGCTATAAGTTCGAGTCGGCGCCCGGCGTCAGCAACCTGGACGGTGCCGTCTTCTTTTACTACTTCGCCATCGCCGTGACGCCGGCGATGGAGGAAAAGATGGTGGGCCGTGGGTCGCAGTACCCCTGGTCGGTCCAGGATGCGACGGGCAATCCCTTGGATGGCGGTAAGAACTACAAGCTGCGCCTGCCGCCCAACGTCCCGGTCAAGGATTTCTGGTCAGTCATCGTCTACGACAACCAGACCCGCTCGATGGTGCAAACCGATCAAAAAGCCCCGAGCGTCAGCAGCCAGAGTAAGGGCGTCAAGACCAATGCGGACGGCTCGGTGGATGTCTACTTCGGACCGAAGGCTCCGGCGGGAATGGAGAACAACTGGGTGCAGACGATTCCGGGCAAGGGCTGGTTCATGCTGCTGCGCCTCTACGGCCCGCTGGAACCGTGGTTCAACAAGACCTGGCGGCCGGGCGAGATCGAGTTGCAATCCTGACGAGCTCTTGGCTGCGCTCGGGGTCCCTCTGGGCAGCACGGCAAAAAATAGCCTTTGGTTAGTCCGCGCGAGCGGCTGCTTTCAGCGGCCGGATCGAGCGGTGGCTATTTCCGCTTGGGGCCAAGGGTTCCGAGGTCACGACAGGCTACAGTCGGCCATGAGGAGACATTCGACCTCTCCGAAGATTTGAGCCCCGCCACAGGCACAAGACCCTACGGACAAACAAAAACAATGAGTCGCCTCGGCCTCGCGCTTTGCGCTCTGTACGGAACTATCGTTGGTGTGTGCGCTGCGCTGGCCATCACAAGCAGCGGCGACCCGAAGGGCCGATTCGTATTCCTTCAGATTCCCATTGCACTTCAAGCCGCAGCTCTGGACGCGCTCGGCCTCGAGTGGCTCATCGAGCCCCTGTCGTGGGGAGCCGCATATCTTGTGCTCGGAGTACCCACGCTCGCTGTGCTTTACCTCGCCGGAAGATTTCTGGGTAATCGTTTGCGCTGAGGTGTCGCTCAAGCCGCTACGGCAGAATGCGGCCAGGACCAGACATTCTCCGAGACCGACCAAATGCTTGATGCTCTCGTTTCACCCTGGTCTTGCCTTGGCGCCCTTGCCGGATTGGTGCTCGCGATGGTGATCCACTGGGCCGTGCCGGGCGACATCGACACCGTCCAGGCCGGGGCATGGTTGGTGGGCATCGGCTGGGTTGCCGGCCTTGCGTGGGACCTCATCGGTCGCGGGAGCTCCAAGTAGCCCGCCGGCCCTCGACTCTCCGTTGCGGCGCCGGCAGGAAAGGCAGCATGCGGCTGCGGTCACTGACCGAACCAGCGGTCCCTCATGAGCCCGAGAAAGCCTTCAGAGAGCTGTATTCCTGAAGCAGACGCGGATCACCACCGCCGGAAACCGGTGCCCGTGATAGAGCGATTTCGTCGTTTTTTGCATCTAGGAAGCTTGCGCGATCGACAACGTGACAATGCCGCGCCGACACAGCGCGTCTGATTGCGGGGTTGAGGCATCACCATAAATTGACGGATCTACTGCAGGTAGCAGGTAGCAGGTAGCAGGTAGCAGGTAGCAGGCACAGCCGGCAGCACTTCAATCGGCGGGGTTGATCCCGACCTCGGGCAGCAGCTTTTTCCACTGCGCAAGATCGCTCTGCAGCCGGCGCTGGAACACCTCGGGTGAACTGGCGACCGGCTCCAGCCCTTGATCGCGCAGCGTCTTCACGATGTCCGGCTGGGTCAGGATCTCGCGGATGTCGGTAGCGACCTTCTGGATGATGGGCGCAGGCGTTCCGGCCGGCGCCAGTACGCCGAACCATCCCACGACGTCGGGCATGTTCACGCCCAGCTCGGCCAGCGTCGGCACGTTCGGCAGGACCGGCGAGCGCTTGGCCGAGGCGACGCCCAGCGGCCGCAGACGGCCGTCCGTGAGGAACGGCAATGCGGTGCCGACGGAGGCGAAAGACGAATTGAGCTGTCCGCCCAGCAGATCGGACGTGGACGGCAGTTCGCCCTTGTACGGCACATGGGTCAGGTCGATGCCCATGGCCTGCGCCAGTTTCTCGCCATAGATGTGGAAGGACGAGCCGTTGCCGAAGGAGCCGTAGCTCAGCGGCGGTTTGGCTGTCTTGGCGGCCGCGGCGAAGTCCTGCAGGGTCTTGTACGGCGAATCGGCACGCACCAGGAACAGCACGTCCACCGCCACGGTTTGCGTGACCGCCACGAGGTCGCGCTCGGTGTCGTAGGGCACGCGCTTGAACAGCGCCGGCACCTGCACGAGCGAGGTGAAGGTGGACAGTAGCGTGTAGCCGTCGGCCGGCGCCTTGGCGACGAAGTCGGTGCCGATGATGGACGTGGCGCCGGCCTTGTTCTCCACGATGGTCGGCTGCCCCCACTTCTTGGACAGCCGTTCGGCCAGCAGCCGCGTGACGCGGTCGGGGCTGCCGCCAGCATTGCTGGGGACGACGAATTTGACCGTGCGGGTGGGCCAGGCCGTCTGCGCGGCCAGCGGGCCGGCCAATGTGGCGAGCAGCAGCGCGGAAATGCCGAGCGCGCGCATGGAACGGTTGATTTGCATGACGATGTCTCCTTTTGGTGAGATGGTTTCAGGAATCGATGAAGGCCTCGACCAGATGGTTGAAGCGCTCCGGAAGCTCCACATGCGGCAGGTGGCCGCACCGGGGGAAAGCGTGCAACTGCGCACTGGGCAGCGCCTCGGCCAGCCGCAGGGCGTGCTCGGCCGGCGGCGCGATCGCGTCCTGCTCGCCGTATACGATCAGCGTGGGGCAGACAACGTCCCGCAGCGCGCGCGGCGCGTTGGCCGCCGCCAGCGCGTGCAGCGCCTGCAGGTAGCCCTCCAGCGTAACGCCCTGGCGCGCGAGGACATGCTGCAGGCGTCGTTCAGCAGGAAGGTCCGTCGCCAGCAGCCGCGGCGCGTCCTGCTCCAGCATGGCCGAGATGCCGGCCGTTCTTGCGCGCTCGCCGCGCGCCGCGAGCAGCGCCGAGCGTTGCGCCGGGGGCAGGGCACCGTAACCGGCGGTCGGTCCGCTCAGCACCAGGTGCGTGATCCGCGCGGGGTGCAGCGCAGCCAGCGCGATCGCGATCGGCGTTCCCCACGAACTGGCCACCAACGCGATAGATCCGAGGTCCTGGCTGTTCAGCAGCTTGAGCAGGGCCAGCGCATAGTCCTGCGCCACCGGCTGGGTCGATGGCAGCGGCATGCTGTCGCCATAGCCAGGCGCGTTCCAGGCCAGCACCCGGCGTCCAGGAAAGGCCTGCAACTGGGCATGCCAGCCCAGCGCGGTCGAGCCGATCCCGTGCAGCAATACCAGGGTGCGCGCCTCGGGTGACCCCGCGGCTAGGAAGGTGGGCAGATACGGCTGGCCGGGGATTGCGCTCATGAGACGGCGACCTCTTCGCACAGCGCGGGCATCACTTCCGCGGCGAAGAGTTCGACGGAGGCGGTCGATTCGGCGGGCGTCAAGTCGCCGAAGGCGAAGCGCGAGAGAAGGTAGTTGACGCCCGCCTGATCCACCTGTTCGGCGAGCAACTGCCGCACCGTGGACGGGCTGCCGGCCACGGCCAGTCCCAGCTTCTGAGCTTCCTGGAAGCTCTCGGGAAACGGTGCGAACTGCGGCGCGCTGCCATGGCGCAGCCACAGGTACATGAAGCTCGCGTACCAGCGCGCATAGGCGCGCGCCGCGATCGTCAGGGCCTGGGCATCCGTCGGCGCCACGACCACATGCCGGCTGGTGCCGATCAGCGGCAACGCGCTCTCGGCCTTGCCGGCCGCGGCCCATTGCGCGCGGAAGCGGTCGGTGATCTCGCGCACACGGGCGATCGGACCGTTGACGACGGCGTTGACGTTGTTCGCCACGCACCAGTCGGCGCCGTCCGCGTTGCCCACGCCGTACCAGATCGGCGGATGCGGCTGCTGCAGCGGGCGCAGCTCGACGGGCACCTGTTTGAAGCGGAAGAACTCGCCCTCGTGATCCAGCACCTCGCTGGTGAGCGCCTGCATCAAGACGGCGTAGCTCTCGATGTACATCGCCTGCGACTTGGCAGGATCGACGCCGTAGAACCCCACCTCGATGGGCGAGATGCCCCGGCCTACGCCGACTTGCAGCCTGCCATGACTCAGGTGGTCGAGCATGCAGATCTCCTCGGCCACGCGCAGCGGGTGGTACAGCGGCAGCGTGTAGACCAGCGGGCCGAATTTCAGCCGTTGCGTCCGCTGCGCGACCGAGGACAGGAAGACCGAGGGGGAGGGCGCCATGCCCAGCGGCGTGGCATGGTGCTCGGCGACGTGGTAGGCGTAGAAGCCCAGCCGGTCGTAGAGCGAGACCAGCTCCAGTCGGTCGGCGTAGTACCGGTGCAGCGGCACGTCGCGCCGGTCCAGGTGGTCGAAGATTCCGATTTTCATTGCGAGTCCTTTCGTCTTTTGAATTCATCAGGGCCGCTGAACATCCCCGGCGCCCCAGACCACGTGCGCCTTCACGCGCTGCCCATCGGGGCTGATCCAGCCGCGGGACATTGCCCATTCGATCATTCGATCGAACTCAAGCAGCCATGCGGCGCGCGGTTCCGAGGCGCTGCTGCGCATCCAGTCCAGGCCGATCCAGGCGGCCTCGGTGCCTTCCAGCTCGACGCGATCGGCAAGCTGCGCACGCACGACGGGAGCCTCTGAGGCGGGCGGGACGAATGCGCAATGCAGTCGCTTGAAGTCGTCCGGTTCGGCCAGCGTGAGGTGGCCTGCGGTGTTCAGATGCACGATCATGTTCTATGATTCCGAATGTTCGGTATGTTTGTTGATATGCGTATGCCGCCCAAAGCCAAGAGTCCCAGACCCACGCAGGAACAGCGCAGCGACGCCACGCGCGAGCGATTGATCCTTGCGACGATCGACTGCATCGCGGAGAAAGGCTATGCGGGAGCGGCCACGGCCGAGATCAACGAGCGTGCCGGCGTGTCCAGCGGTGCACGCGTGCACCACTTCAAGACCAAGCTGGACCTGGTCATCGCCGCGGCCGTGTACACCTACGAGCAAGCCACGGTGGATTCGGTCGCGGCGGCCGCCTCCTTGGTCGCGCAGTCCGATCCCTTGCCGGCCTTCATCGACGACAGCTACCGGTTCTATTCCGGCCAGCGCTACTTGGTGCAGCACGAATTGGTCAACGCGGCGCGCACGTGCGACGACCTGCTGCAGGCCATGCGCCCGGCGGCTGATGTGTTTCGCAAGGCGGTGAACGCCGCCTGGCTGCGAACCTTTGTGCAGGCGCGGCACTCGCGCGAGTGGAGCGAGCGAGCGATGGAGCTGTCGGTGGTCATGGTACGCGGCCTTGCGCTCGGTTCGTTCCTGCGCGGGCGCGAGCGCGATGCGGCGGTCCTGCGCATGTGGCGCGAGGTCATGGCGCGCTATCCCGATGAACGCGACCGCATTGGGCGCTGACGCCGCGGCGCGGGGCCTCATGCGCACTGGGCCTGCGGCCACTGCAGATACCCGCCCGCATGGAACACCAGCGGAGGCGCTTCGCTGTGCATGTAGCGCAGCACTTCACCGAGCAGGATGACGTGGTCGCCGGCTTCGACCGTAGCCCATTGGCGGCATTCGAAGGTGGCCGCGCAGTCCTTGATCAGCGGCACGCCGCCCAGGCCGGTCTCCAAGTCCACGCCGTGGAAGCGGTCGGGCACGGACGAGGCGAACTGGGGCGACAGGTGCAACTGGTGCTGCCCCAGCACGTGGACGGCGAAGTGCTGCGCCTGCACGAAGGCAGCGAAGCCGAGCGCCTCGCGCCGGTAGTTCCAACTGACCAGCGGCGGGGACATCGAGACACTGGTGAACGAGTTGGCTGTCAAGCCGATCCGTTGCCCGTCTGGCAGCACGGTGGTGACCACGGTCACGCCCGTGGCGAATCGACCGAAGGCCTTTCGCAGGTCGCGCGCATCGAAGCATGGCTCCATGGTTCGGTCTCCTAAACATTGATGTTGCTCAGCGAAATATACCGAATGCTCGGTATGTATCATGCGAATACCTGAGCTGAGCGCGGGGAGAAAGTCAACTTGGTCACCCGGGCCGCGCGCGGCGGCAGAAAAGCGCGGGTCCAGCATGTCGCTCGCCTGCAGCGCGATCAGCGCAAGGTGGCTGAAGGATGGAGAGGGTCGACGGCAGGTACCAAGCCCGACCGCAGTCGACTCAATGGAGGCGGCAATGTCGCCCTACGCTGATGATGGAGTGGGAGTGATCGAGGTGCTCGGGGCGATCRCCAGCGACCGAAATGTCGATATGACGCATTGAGAGGTGGAGGGGCGAATCGACAGCCTAACGACTGCATGCCATCCTGTCTATCACTGAAAATCAACGGCCACCCAGTATGCTCGAAAGACGTCGCGCCAGGGCATTTCCGAGCGTCGATCCGGAGCGCGAGCCGAGCCGAGCACCGTTTTAGACTTCAACGAGGTCATTTCAATGCCGATTCACTCCCAGGCCACAACCTCGGTCACGAACCAGGTATCACGAGCGCTGGATCTCTTTTGCGATCGAATCGACAGCCGTGCGGCGTTCGTCCGCTATATCAATGCGATCGATCCGATCGAGAAAATCCTCTTCTTTTACGGGGACGGCGGCAACGGAAAGACCTTGCTCTTGCACAAGCTTCGACGTGACTATTGTCGAAGGTTGCCAAGCGCCGACCGCTGGCCGGATGTCCTTGACGCCAACCGATGGAACGCCCTTACTCCCGATCGCAAACAGGAAGAACTGCGCCTGATCGACACAGCACTCTCCGCCCGCGATGCGACGCTTCTGCCTGCCGTATCCCTGGATTTCGGGGGGCCCGCTCGATGGCTGAACGACTGGCGCGAACCAGTGTCGGCCCTGACTGAGCTCCGGCGCCAACTGGCCGAGCTTGGCTTCAAATCTCCGGTGTTTGACTACGGACTGCTGATATGGCTTCACAAGAACGGTCAGTTGCACAAGGGCAAGCTGGAAGAGCACTTCGGCTCTGCCCATCTCGATGTGGCAACCCAACTCCTCGAAACGCTGGATGACATTCCATTGGTATCAGTCGCTCCAAAGCTATTGAAGATGGCCGTCGGTATGGCCTGGGGCCGATCGCTGGACCTAGAGATCACGCAACGGCTCGCGCGCCGGAATGTGGATGAGACCGAATCTCTGCGTCTTGCGAGTATGGATCCGGCGAGCGAGTTGCCGCTGGAACTGCCTCGATTGCTAGCGCGCGACATTAACGTTTGGTTGTCGGAATCCAGATCGACGCATTCACGCGTTGTGTTCTTTTTCGACACGCACGAGGCCTTCTGGGGCAGAACTGGTAGGTCTGAAAGCAGCAGTGCCTTCCACGAACGCGATCTTTGGCTGAGGCTTTTCCTAGGCAGCCTGGACTTCACGGCCGGGATCGTCGTCGTGATGGCTGGCAGGGAGCGGCCGCGTTGGCCTGAGGCATCGCCAGGGACGGAGATCCCAGCGCCATATATCGACAACAACTTGATCGGCGAACTCAGCATGGCTGACTCGCTAGACTACCTCGCCAAAGCCGGTATCCAGAACGCCTTGATGTGCGAGGCGTTGATGGCGGTGGCAGAGGTCGAACCTGGCCAACATCATCCCCTCTATCTGGGGTTGTGTGCAGACACCTACTTCACCATGACGGAGCGAGGAATTGAAGTCACACCGCAGGACTTTCGACAGCAGACGTTCGACGGGGCACCCGACCGAAACGGCAAGGGTCGCATGTTGGTCGACCGCCTGCTGAAGTACTGCGACGATCAAACCGAGGACGCCGTCCGAGCTCTCAGCGCCGCTCGATCCTTCGATTGGGCGGTCTACTCAGAACTTGCCAACCGCATGGGATTGTCAAAAGACTACGCCACGTTTCAGCGGTTAGTCAGATATTCCTTTGTCAGCGAAATCGGTACGACCGAGGCCTCTGTCGCTGGCGTCGACACGCGCTACCGGATCCATGATCTGGTGCGTCGGATCCTGCGGGCGCGCGACGACGAAAGAGTTGCGACTGCCGATGTGACGTTGGTGGCCATCTTTGACGAGCGCGCTGCGAACGGCGAGGAACTTGCAACGGCAGAAGCGCTTTTTCACCATTGTCATGTCGATCTCGAAACAGGTGCTGAGGCTTGGGTCGCAGCCTTTCGCGAAGCAGGTCGACGCTCGCGGCATGCGTTACGCCAGGCGCTGATCGGCATGACCGACGAAGCCGGAATTGACGATTCGTCGCACGCTTCAGATGTCGCTTGGCTAACCGGGACGTACTGGATGACTCTGTCGCGGCTCGACCTTGCTGAGGCCGCCTACGATGCTGCAGCCGGTCGTGCCGCAAATACCCTAGGCCGTACTCCCGATTCCGTCATCGATCTGAGCCGACTTGCTGATTCGGAATTCGGGCTGGCTCGCGTCTGCGAAGTGCGCACCGAATACGTTCGCGCCGCTACTCTGTTTCGACAAGCCATCACGACCAACGAGCGGGCCCTGGCGGTTGCGCCGAACGATCGCAACGTATGGAACAGCTTGGGAAACTGTCAGCGGTCACTTTCGGATGTGATTCTGGAATCAGGTGATGCAAACGAGGCGGCGCGTTTGCTAAGAGCGGCCGCCAACAGCTATCGCCAAGCCTTGATTGACGAACCGAGGAAGGAAGCTTTCCGCGCCAACCAGGCCTCTGTGAAACGTCACCTTGCATTGATGTTGCTGGCGCGTGATAAGACTGACGCTACAGCCGAGACACTCGTCGCCGAGGCACTGGAGGTCTACCGCGACGTGACGCGAACGGAGCAGAACGACCTGACGGCATGGGTCAACTACGGTAACGTTCAGAACGATTTGGCAAGGATGGCATACGCCAAGGGTGACTTCGCGACGTCCGAAGCCTTGGGTCGGGTCGCATTGACGTTGCTCGAGAGGGCATTGGACCTCGGGGGTCCGGACCATCTGGGCGCATTGAGCCGCAAGGGCACAGTGATGTCTCAACTCGCCGACACGCTGCGCCGCAGCGAACGTGCCGAGGAAGCCATCTCCGCCTATGGCGCGGCTATCGACTGCTTTGAACGGATCTTCCAACTAGCACCGCAATACATGGCCGGGCGCACAAATGCAGGCATCGCGCGATCTTCGCTGGCGGACCTCCTTCTTAGTCGATCCGATCTGGTCAGTGCGGAAGCACTTTATCAAGCAGCGGTAACCGACTATCGCATTGTGCTAAGCATGGGGCCTAACGATGCAAATGCCTACTCCAATCTTGCGAGCACGCTGCGCGGACTGGCCCAATGTCTAGAGTCGCTTGAACGGTGGAAGGACGCGGAAGCGGTACACATCGAAGGGTGCGAGGCTTTGCTTCGTATGACGCAACTGAGACCCAATGACGTGGAGGCATGGCGCCGACTCGCGCTCGCAAATGAGCTGCTAGTCGAACACTTGAAGACGCATGGGCCGGGGTCTCCCGATGAGGCCTTCAACAATGCAATTGCTGCCTACGAACGGGCACTAACCATAGCGCCAGGCCGCATTGATATTCGAGACAGCATCAGCAATATCCTTCTGAATCGCGCCGATGCACTGATGGCGCGATGCGAGTTGGTCGATGCCGAGCGGGTCTTCATGCGAGGCATTGAGATTCTCGACGAAAGCGTTAAGAAGTTTCCCGACGATGCGAATCTCTGGAACTCGACCGGCTATGCCAATCGTCAACTCGCCGCGCTCTTAAACCGCGATCCGGTCCGCCGGGCGGAGGCGAACGCGGCATTTGCAGAGGCTGTAGAGGCTTACAGCCACCATGTGCGAATCGAACCGGATGGTGCCAGCCAATGGCACAACCTGGGCTTCGTCCATCTGAAGCTGGGCCAACGGCTTGCCGAGGACGGAAAATTGACCGAGTCCGATAGCCACTTCCGCGAGGCCATCGCCGCTCTTGGCCGCGCCGGGTCGATCGACGCCGAAGCTTACAACTCGGCTCGAATGCTGATGCAAGCGTCTTACGAGTTTGCAGATCTACTTTTCCGACGGCCGAACTACCGGCTTGCCCTTGAGCAATATGTCCACTCAGCAACGGTCGCGCGGTTCATTCGCGAGAGCAAACCCGATGACCTTGAGGTCCTCTGCATTATCGGAGTTAGCAATATCAATGCTGCGGCGATCGCCAAGTCGTTCGGTGCAAATTCACCGCAACTCGCTTCGGTGTATCGAGAGGCCATCGACCCCTTGGCCCATGCGTTCGCTCTATCCCCTGATGCGAATGACATCAAGGCGAACCTCGACCTCGCAGAACGGCTGTTGAACGAAGTCCAAGGGCCGGTGCTGCCTGACAACTGATCCGGACACGCGCGTGCCAGAAGGGCCCTGAAGGCTACCAAGCAACGCGAGCTGGACGGCCCACATTGCTGCCTGACCCAAGCGGATTCGTCATGAAGAGTTCAGTGCGACGTCCAAGAAGCGGGGGGCGGTGACTGGTGGGGGCTGTCGGCGGCACACCCGCGGGTCAGTAGCAGTCATTCGGTGTCGCCTTCCAATCCAGCGCGGCCATTGGGCTCAGGGCGTCGCGCCGCTCGATGGCATCGCGCGATCGTCGAAGCTTGGTAAGCGGCTGGCCGTCCCATATGTCGATCGGTGCCCAGGACGGAACCCTGATGCGTTTCGAATCAAAGACTTGGGAGCAGATCGACCAGGCTACCTTGAACCCCCTTCGTAGCACAGTTTGAATTTCCCCGCCCGTTCCGTCCACAATCCACCACACCCGCAGGACCAGCCGACGCCAGTTGCGAGTGGCCTGGCTCCGGCGATGGTCCTTGCGTGAACAGCCGTCTTGGGGCCCGAAGCAGCTGGTAGCCGAAAGGCCACAGTCGGGCCGTCAACCGTCGCGAAGCCGCGCCAGATGACTCGCGACCTCAGGGTCGTCAACAATCTGGACCGAAACTGGGAATCGGATGCGGCTTTCCAGGGGCTACGCGTGGAAGTACCGGGGCGCTATACATGGTCGGTGAACGCGACACAGGCCTTGCCATGCCGGGTATGCAGGACATCATTGCGGCAATGCCCGCCTTGGTGCCGAATCTCAGGGCGTCCGTCAAGGTTCCGGGGGCTGGCCATTGGTTGTCTCAGGAAGCTCCCGATGAAGTGAACGCGGGGCTCATCCATTTTCTACGCGATCTATGAGTAGCGTGGTGATGCCGGCCAACTGACCGCCTTGCTGGCCAACACGGCTCGCACGCCGCGAGTGGGCTGATGAGACCGTGAGAATATGTAAGGGTGGACTATGCTGTAGGCCCGACCGGACTTACGCGCGTTTGACGGCCGGATTCTTCTCCGAAACCTCCTCACTAGGCACGCACCATGTCGACCTCACACAAACTTGCCGCCTCAGCCGCTTTTGGCGTCATGGCTTTGTTTTCCCTGGGCGCTTCCGCAGCTGGCTGCGTAGCTGGCGTCTACCGCGCGGGATGCGCTGGCCCCAATGGCGCCGTTGTTGTCGAGAAGCGGCCGGTGGTCGTCCGGCCTGCTGCCGTGGTTGTACGCCCAGCGCCAGCGCCAGTCACCTGCGCTCGGGGCGTCTACCGCGCTGGCTGCGTAGGGCCGAACGGCGCTGCCGTCGTTCGGCGCTGAGGCGCGCCGCTGAACTACCTCGTCATCCGCCCAGGCAAGCAGGCCACGGGACGCGCTCGGAAGACCGCTGGCGGCCAACTGCAGACCTTCATCTCGCGCCGATCACGGTCCGCTGTTGAGACAAGCTGACATAGGCGTGCTTGGGCTCCTTGGACACGCCGATTTCCATCGGACCTTCGACTCGGAAGCAAGGCGAGCGTCTCCCACTCAACCGATGCGGCACGTAGTACCTCAGACCAAGATGCATCGGCACTGCCCTTTGGGGCAGTAGCCAACCCATTGGGGTCGGTGTCATCATCGCGCGAGCCGCTGCAATCGTGCACGGATCAGGATCTTTGGACTAAAGGTAAATATGAAAGCGGAACTTCCCTC
>NZ_JBFREQ010000066.1:0-14250 GCF_052114385.1 Variovorax sp. M-6
CACCTGAAGCTGCACGCCAAGATGATGCTGGCCGATGGCGAGCGCGCGATCGTCGGCTCGATCAACCTGGCGCCGGGCAGCTTCGACGGCCGGCGCGAACTGGCGATCGAGACCGACCACCCGGGCACGGTGCAGCGGCTGGAGGAAACCGCGCAACGCGACTGGGAGTCCTCGCACAAGATCGACCTCAGCGATGCGGGCCTGCTCCACGACCTGCAGAAGCGCCAGCTCGATCCGCACCAGCTGGTGCTCCACGACGTCGGCGGCGAAAGCATGGCGGACAAGTCGAAGAAGCACAAGGGAAGGAAGACCTGAATGGCATCAACGACCGCGATCGTTGGCCGAACACTGGTCGCCGCGGCGACGTGGCCGCTGCTGGCGCAAGTGGCACTCGCCGCCGACGGCGCCAGCGGCGCAGAGTTCGCGATCCGCTGGGACCCGTCGCAAGGCGGTCCGCGAAGCATGGAGGAGGTTGTGACCCTGCTCGATCTCCCGCGCGGCAAGCGGAAGTCCTTCACTGTCCGCTATTTCTCGGTGGTGCAACCGACCGACGTGCCGCCGGGCTCCCGCGCCATCGCCCGGGAACGCAGCTTCGGACAGCGGACCGAGGCGATGTACAAGGTGCGGAGCAATGCCCCGTTCCCGGCCAGCGGTGCGCTCGCCACCTGGCGCTGCCCGTTCGAGCCGCACACGAAGCACAAGACCGAGGTCGACATCGGCTTCACCGCGGAAGGCCTGCCGAAGAAGAGCTATTCGCGCAGTTGTGATGCCGGCGGTTCGCTTGAGAAGGTACTGCCGGCCCGATTTGCGGCAAAGCCTTTCGGCTGCACCAGCCAGGTCCTGCGCATCGAGGCGGATCACATCAAGATCGAACGCTGGACCTTGCCGCGCGGCGAGATGTCCTTCGAGGTCTCGTGGAACGGCGAGGACACCGATGCCGATCTGCGCAAGTTCACCCGCCGGGTGATCACGCCTCTGATGTCCCGCGACATCAAGCCGGTACGCGAAAGCAAGACCGAACTCGGCAGCAACTGCTAAGCCCCACGCAAGCGTCCCGCGATCTCAGATTGCGCTTGTTCGCACTATTGCCCCAGCTCATGACATCTCACACGTCCATCGCGCCCCTCCGCCTTCTCTGCGCGGCGCTGGCGCTGTCCGCAGCTCACGCGCACGCCGACGAGGGCGGTGTGCCCTTCTGGTTCTCGGGGCAGTACTCGAGCCTGTCGGCCATGCCAGCCACGCCCGGCTGGTCGTTCACGACAATGGGCTACGGCTACAGCGGCAGCGCCTCGGGCGGCAAGTTGCTGCCGCGAGGCAACACCGTATCGGCCGGCGTGAACTCGGACGTGGCGTTGCTGCTCGCGCAGCCGAGCTATGCGCCCGAGACGAAGTGGCTGGGGGGCCAGCCCTCGCTGGGGGTCGGATTCGGCTACGGAAGAAACTCAACGAAGGCGGACATCTCCACCTCCGCCCTCGGCGTGCAGCTGAACCGCACCGATACGGTCAACGGCTTTACCGACTTGTACCCGGTGGTGAGCATCGCCTGGACGCAGGGCGTGCACAACTGGATGACCTACGCAACGGGGGACATCCCCGTGGGCGCCTACGACAGCAAGCGGCTCGCGAACATCGGCATCGGGCATGCGGCCTTCGATACGGGCGGCGGCTACACCTACCTCGACCCGCAGAGTGGACGCGAGTTCTCGGTCGTGGGAGGCCTCACCTACAACTGGGAGAACTCAGACACCAAGTACAAGAACGGCGTGGACTCGCACATTGACTGGGCGGCGTCGCAGTTCCTCTCGGCCAACTGGGAGGTCGGGCTTGCCGGGTACGTGTACTACCAGCTGACCGGAGACAGCGGCTCAGGCGCCAGGCTAGGGCCGTTCAAGTCCCGTGTCGCCGCCATCGGACCGGAAGTCGGGTACGCATTCAAGGTCGCCGGTTTGCCGGCGTATGCCAACGTGCGCGCCTATTACGAGTTCTGGGCACAGAACCGCGTCTCGGGCTACGCCGTGTTCGCGACGCTTGTGCTTCCACTCGGGAATTGATGCCTCGGGGGCCAAGTCGTGGCCCACTGCCAGCGAGAGCTAGCAGCGGTTCAGCTGTGCGTTCGCGCCGGGTGGTGCAAGAACACAACCGGCGTGAAGGCCTCCGACAAACACAGTCCCCTCAACCCACGGCAATCACATGGTCAACCTGCATAGTTTGTCGATGGCCTTGCTTGCTTTTTACGCGCAGAGAGCACCCTACCCTTTGCGTCGAGCATGAATTGCACGCCATGGGCCAGGCCCTCCTGGCGCAACTGCCCGGCACATGCATCGGCTTCGGCCATCGTTTCAAACAAGCGAATCGGTGCTCCGTCAAAGAGCCTTCCGTCAAACAACCACTCCCCTGATTCCATCAGGTACTCCATGGAACCTAGTAGGCGCTGGCGATGCCGTTGCGCAATCCGGTGCAAGCGATCAAAGGCGATGCCCCAGAGTTCGGCGACGCCATTGCGCTGGACCTTGGCGGGCGCGGGATTGCGCGATGACACGCGTGGCCATGGCTATCTTGGTCGTCGGCGGGCCCACGGCCGACCAAGGCAGCTTCGATATCTTTCACTGGAGGGGTGGCACCGACGCCCCGCAGCGCCTGGAGCAACCGGCGCTGGCAACACTGCGGCCGGAGGCGCTGTTCGACTGGCCGGACACGCCGCTGTTCCAACTGCTCAGCGACGACGGCGAGATCAAACTTCACGGCAAGGAATGCAAGAAGCTGCGATCCTCGCAGCAGGGTTTCCGGAGCCCGGTCTTCACACGCTGAACTGGCACACGGTTCCCAGCATTACCGACAACTTCCTACCCGCCCGCCCAACATGCGCCCGTCCTGCGTGCTGGACGGGAATGCTCAATCGGGTGTCAAGCTCTCGTCAGCAAAAGCGTTTGCCCATGTACGCCGAAACTCGCTGGGGCCGACACCCATCGCCTTTTGAAACGCGCGTGCAAAATTAGCCGGCGCCGAATAACCCAGCGCCGTCGAGATCTGGGTCACCGACGCGTCTGTCTCGCTCAGCAATTCCACAGCGCGCTTGCCGCGCAAGACGTTGACCATCGTACGGAAATCGGCGCCTTCCCGGCTTAGTTCCCGCTGCAGCGTGCGCACGCTGGTATCCAGCGAACACGCGGTGCTCTCGATCGACACGCTTCCGGTCAGGATCTGCGCCCAGACTTGATGCGCGACCACGCCCTTGAGTCCGCTGATGTGATGGATCTCGCTGCGCTCACGCGCCATGTCCCCTACCGTGAGCAGCCTACTGGTGGCTCGAAGGGGGACGGCGCGAAGATCGCCAGCGCCCAGCCACACCCCAAGCCCTGGCGCATCGAAGACCACGGGACATTCAAATGTGTCCTCTGAGAGGGCGCACCGGCGGGGCGCCGGAAGATTCACTTCGATGCGCTCCGGATGCCAAGAGGAGGGCAGGTACGACTTGCAAAGGCTGATGATCGCACCGATGGTACCCCAGGCCACGTGCCGGTATCCGTCCAGCCTCCGGGCGGCACTGACATAGCCGATCCGCGCACGGCCGTCGATCAAATCCAGCGACATCGCGTCGCCCCTGGCATGAAAGTCCATCGTCGCCGCAGCTCGAGCGATCGCGGCACCGAGCGTGCCTGCGCCGAGCAGATACTCCCCCCAGGAGCCGTAGTCGGTGATCGTGAGGTGGGGCGCCAGCTTTAAGCCAAGGTGCTCCTCGCCGGCCATGCGCGCCACCGCCTCAGCGAAAGTCGTCATGGTCCACTGCGGAATGAAGCAGTCGCTCTCCTCGATCAGCTCGAAGTCCAGCATCGCCGCTTGCCGCGCTTGCCTGAGCACCCTCTCGCCGAACGCGCTCCGAACGAAATCTGGAACGCCTGCCAGCACTGCCACCGAGATCAGCGGCGCGTCTGCCAGTGGCGTGGCGCCGACGCGTGGCGCAAAGTGGTTTGCTGCGATCACGGCGGAAGTCTAACCTCCTAGGGCTTCAAGTGTGTCGGCACAAAGCGCGCCGATCCACGGTGCCAGTGGAGTCGCAACCCAACACAACCCCGAGGCCGCCCACACCATGCACGACAAGGAGATCGATCGAATGCGCCTCTTCACCCGAGGCCGTGCGCTGGCCGCCTGCGCCACTGCCGCGCACGCCGAGATGTCGGCCGAGGATCGGCCAAGCTGGCGCAGAATCCGGTCGGCAACCTGGTCGGCCTGCCCTTCCAGAACGACACCAACTTCAACACCGGAACGCCGACGCCGAGGTTGATGGGCAAACACAGTTCAGCCCACGCTCGCGAAGATCTCACGCCGGAGACTGGTCGGACGCTATCAGACATGCCGGCCCTAGTCGCGATCAAGATTGCTTCGAGCGTCGCCCGTTACCCCTCGCAATCTCCAAGCGTTTGGCGCGAAATGAGTGGCGAATGGGCTCACCAGCCATTACCCTCCCAACGGTCGGAATGGCGGGCAACGTCGCGCCTCTGTTCGAGCCGAGTTTCCCCATGCAGAATTGCGGCCCGGCGATATTCTCATAACCGACGATCTCGGCAGCCGCAGGGTGACACTGCCAGGTCAAATTACTTATTGAATTGGAGAAAATCAATGAAGATGACCCGTCGCGCCGTTACTTTAGGCGGATTGAACGCAGGCGTGGCCGCTGGCCTGTCCGCGCTGATGCCAGCAAATGCTCAGTCGATCTCGCCATCAGAAGCGCGGCAAATTGCTGAGGATGCCTACGTCTATGGTTACTCGCTTATCACGACCGAGGTCACGCGCGTCCAGAGCACTAACCGCGCCAAGCCGGAAGGGATCAAGGCGCCCCTCGGCCAGTTCGGCAATGTCGAGAAGTATCCCCCCGCCGACTTTCGCCTCATTTCAGCGCCTAACGCCGATACGCTCTATTCATTTGCATGGCTCGACCTCATTGAACCGCAAGTTTTCAGTCACCCCGACATGGGTGACCGCTACTATATCTTTGAGGTCGTCGACCTTTGGATGTCGGACTCCAAGTCGTCGCCGAGCACGCGCACGGCCGATGGGAAGGCCGCCAATTACCTGTTCACGGCGCCGGGATGGAAAGGCGAAGTTCCAGCAGGGATGAAGCACTTTCCGTCCGCAACGCGCTACATGATCATTGCAGGCCGCATCTACGCCGACGGGAGCGAACAGGATTACAAAATCGTCAATGCGTTGCAGGCTCAGAACAAGATCACGCCGCTGTCCGCATGGGGTAAGCCCTACACTCCTGTGGCCGCGCCGGTGAATCCAAACCCTGGCTTCAGTATGACTGATGCGCCCCAATCGGTCATTCTCGCCATGGGTACCGAAGGCTATTTCAACCTCTTGGCTAAGCTGATGGCTGGGGATGCACCACCGGCCCCGACAGACGGGCCAATTCTCGCCCGCATGGCTCAAATCGGCATTGAGCCCGGCAAAGCGTTCGTACTGAGCAACCTTGCCCCAGCAATTCAGGCTGCCCTGAAAGATATCCCGCAGACGGCGCTGAAGAAGATCGAGGCCAACAAGAACAACTTGGGCTCTATCGAAAACGGGTGGGCGATTTCGAAGGGACTCGGCACCTATGGCCCAGGCGACTACTTGAAACGTGCGACGGTTGCGGCGTTTGGCTGGCCTGCAAACCAGGAAAAGGACGCGGTCTATCCCATCACGGAAGTCGATTCTTCGGGCCAAAAACTGACAGGTGCAAACAAGTACACCGTGACTTTCGCAAAGGGCGAGATGCCGCCCGTCAAGGGATTCTGGTCAATCACGATCTATATGATCGACAAGGGTTGGTGGTTCACTCCCAATCCGCTGAACAAGTTTACCGTGAGTGCCCGAGACAAGCTAAAGGCCAACCCTGATGGTTCAACAACGCTTTACTTCCAAAACAAGTCACCCGGTGCCGACAAGGAGTCGAATTGGCTGCCCACTCCGAAAGGCGATTTCATTCCCATGATGCGGATGTATTATCCCTCGGAGACTTCGCCTTCGATTATCAATGGAACCTGGAAGCCACCACAGGTGATTAAAGTCAGATAAATCGAACGTACTCGAAAACGCACGACGAGGCCGCGAGAGCGGCCTCGTCGTGTGTGACGCTTACAGGATCAATTGTGCTGCCTCCCGAGGCTTCATGACGTGGAGTTCTAGAAGGGATGGAAACGCCGGTTCTGTCGCGACAAGCCTGTCGAGGGGTGTCAAGGTCGACCTTGGCGTCGCTCGACGAGTGGCAAGACTGTAGAAGTGGTCGGCATCGGACACGACCAAACCCGTTGAGCAGCAGAGCTTGCCCTTCTTGATCATGTGCATGAGTTCAATGCCCGCGATCAGGCGAGCCGCGGAGTAGAACGATTTGAACCCCATCATCGGCCGCGCCCGCCGTTTGATCGCGCGGTGATCCCGCTCAACGACGTTGTTGAGATACTTGGACTGACGCAACTCGATGGGCAGGCCGCTGTCAGCGTCAGGCCTCTCACGACGGCGGCCGTGTTGGCACCGCTCTTGTCGATGGTGATCGTCTCGGGCAGGTCGTGCTGGTCGATGGCGCGCTCGAAGAAACGGCGCGCTGCCGCCTCGTCACGCTTGGCTGTGAGCAGCGACGGTAGGGTTGCTCCCGTTCACTTTCGTCCTGCGTTTACACACGGCCTCGGCCAGGACCGGACATTCAGCACGAACGTCCAACCAGGCATATGAAGCCCCTTGCGATGGCTGCCGTTGCCAGCGGTTCATTTCGTCATACAACGGCTTCGGCTACGCACCTCGAATGCGGACGGGCAGAGCTTTGCGTTCGCGGTTCGCAAGGCGAGCAATTGCTTGACTCGGGCAGCGAGCAGTGGCGAGGTCTGACCGACATGCGGCAATGGCTTCCTGGTGCCGCGCAGGGGCGCTACCGACACTTCCTTGGTTGAAGCACCACGCTTTACATCCAGAAGGTCCACTCCGCCTTTTGACGCAGTGACCTCACCCTTGAGCCTTGCCAGGTTGCCTTGTCATCCAGTGCCTGCCATGGCGTATCACCGTCCGCTAGGGCGAGCCCCACGTACTGCCTCCACCGATAGTGGTTGTAGACAGAGATGATGTGTGCGGCATACGCCTGTGCCACTGCCTTGTCATTCTCGACAATGATGAAATTTTCATCGTTGCTTTCGGAAGCGGGCGACGAAAAGTTATGCGAGCCAGTGATGACGACCGGATGGTCGCCAAAGGGGTCGATGCACATCACTTTGCTATGCACCAAGACGGAAATTTTGCCGCCCCGCATGAACTCCTTAGCCCAGAAAGCAAACTGCTCCTTGATTCCGGTAGGCGTGAATGCGTCAAGGTCCATCGGGTCTGTCTTACTTCCACCCGTGAGCGTTGCAACAAGCTTTCCCTGAGGACCGCCCACAAACTGGTTCACTACCCCCCGGACGTACATGCCGTTGGCACGTTCCTCAAGGATGTCTACTACCGGTCCGGTGGCGCCGGGCATGAACGAAAGGAAGAGGATGCCCTCCTTCGCCCCGGCGATGAGCTCGCGCATTCGCGCGAGGTCATTGTGTTTAACAGTCGGTGTGAACCATGGTTGAATGGTAGCCGGGTCGCTGGTTCCCTTGTCTGGAGCAGCGTTATCCTTCTTCAGGGTCGACGGAGCCTCGCTTTTGGCCCTAGCCAAGCGTTTCCACTGGTCCAGATACTGATCTGCAAGTGCTTCGCTGTCGACAAGGATGGCGTTGTTGACTTGCGTGAACAGTCCCGTCGGCGTCAGGTTTGTCGAGCCAGTCCACACTCGAATTGGGTTTGCTCCTTCCGCAACAACGATGAACTTGTTGTGACCGAGGTCACCACCTGCGTTCGGATTTGACGTCATACGGTCAACCACTTCGCACCCTGCGGCGTGAATAGCCTTGCGGGCCTCCGCGCTCGCATCGGGCTCAGAAGGCTTCGCGCTGCCATTGGACAACACAACGTGTGCGCGCGGTCCCAGCCGGCAAAACCGGTCCACCACTTCGGGGTCCTCCAGTTCGAACAGTGCCGCGTAGAGGTGTATCGCTGGATTCGAATCCGCGAAGTCGAACATGTTCCGCAGAGCGAAGATGAGCGTGCCGCCGCAAAAGTCGCGAAGGAACTCACTCGCCGTGTCGGTGACAGTTGCGACCAAAGCGCTCGAAGTTTCGATGCCCTTCTCAGACGCGATACGAGCCATCCAAGGCGAAGCAGCCATTGGTCGATTGAAGAAGCAGCTTAGGCGACCCGAGGCTGGCTGGGTTGCGTCAACCTCGAGCCATTCGCTAGCCCAATCTGCTCGCGCACCCAAGGCGCTAGGCGCTCCCACCATCGGCACCACGCGGTAGCGCGCTCTGTCGCCGAATGACAGGTCATGGTCGGTCCAGTTGTACCGTTGGAATGGCCAGACGTTTGACGGGTTTCGCTGATTTGGTCCGGCGGCTGTATCCGCCGCGAATCCAACCCGGTTGAGCAGAAACTCAGAGGTGTTGAGCGCTCGCCCTGGAATTCTGGTCTCCAGCCAGATGCGCTCGATTGCAAATCCGAGACAACCCTCAAGCTCGTCAGCGCGCCAGACGAGGAACGCGTCATCGATGTTGCTGTAAACCCTCAAGTCGACCTTGTTCATACCACCTCCTGAAGCGAGCGCTGCTGTGGTGAAGTCCTGACGTCGTCGCCGAATGAAGCGACAAAACTTCTCGGATGTTAGTCACTTGCTTCGGTTGATGTATCCCCAAAGTTGAGTAGTGAGAAAGTGGCGAGTTGGTCGTCAATCGCCAAGCTTGAAGTCCTCGGCCCACATGCTTCCTCGTCCATCAATGGCGAGCCGCATACGCCACACACACCGGATGTCGTCGAGCCGAAGATGAGTCCGTCCTGCGAGACTGGTTCCGGCCCAAATTGACTGACGGCCAAGGGCGGCAGAGCAGGTAGGCACATCCGCACTGGGGCAGGTGGCGCCGGCCCAGGTGTGGCAGGATGCGGCCAGAACCAGACGTTCCCGCCTCGCCCTCAGTTCAACAGCCACCATGCTTCTTCACATCATCTACACCGAAACTGCGATGTTCTTGTCGAAGAAGGCCTACCCATCTTGGCGTGATATTCAGGACGAGTTCTGCGACTACAAGACGTCGCTTGGCCCGTGGGAAGCTGATGCCGTGACCGACTATCTCCAGGATGACTACCCGGACCTCATGCCCCTGGCGGCCACACAAGTTGCCGAACTGGTTCGGTCCGACCCTGTTCTCCGGCAGCTCACGTTGTTGGCCTGAGGGACGACTGAGGTCGGCCAGGTGCGGACATTCATCACGGTTCTCAGTCTTCGCGAGCAATCATGACCCCGGCGGCACCCGCGCAAGATACATTCATCGGGGCGGAGCCAAGGCAGCCTGAAACTCCAATCTCATAGTTTTTCTCGTGGGTCTCTCACATGCGCTTCCTCATGCCTTCAATCGCCGTCTTTGCGATGGCCTTTGTCATCTCTGCGGCAGCGCAGCAACGAGACGAAAGCGAAGTTGTTTTTGTTGGCACAAGCGACCCCGAGATGGTTGCCGCGATGAGGCAGGCTCGTACCACGCTACCGGACTTTCTAAAGTTGGCTGCCGCTCCCCCAAGCGGAACGGACAACTACAAGCTGAAGGTGATGGTCATCGATGGAGACAAGACCGAACACTTCTGGGTAACCCCTTTCAAGGCGCTGCCCGAAGGGTTTGCGGGTGCGATTGCGAACGACCCAAAAATCGTGCGAAACGTGAAAGCGGGTCAAATCGTGCGGTTCAACGAATCGTTGATTTCTGATTGGGGCTACACCAAGGACGGAAAGCAAGTTGGTAGCTTCACGGTCTGCGTGTTGTTCAAACGGATGCCCGCGGAGCAAGCTGAGTTCTATCGTAAGAACCATGGCTTCGATTGCCGGTAGCGGCCAGGACCGGTCATTCGTGGCCAGGGCAGAATTTGCCTAGGAGCGGACGTTGCGAGAAGGACTTCGATGAACAGTCACTGTTGCCCAGAGATGCGCGAGCAGGTCAGTTTTCAGTGTGACCGGCACAAGGATTTGTCCGAGTGTCCCGATGCGCTCGTTGCGTATGCGGCTCGCTATGACGAGTACGGGCTCGTCAACCACGACGGCGGTGCGAACATGCGCGTGATAAGCCACTGTCCCTGGTGCGGTAGAAAGCTACCGGAATCGCGGCGCAGTCAGTGGTTCGACGAGCTCGAGGCGCTCGGCTTCGATGAGCCGACGGCGCAAGACATCCCCGAGAAGTACAAGACTGACGCTTGGTATCGTGGCGCCTAACGGCCCAGAAGCCGCCGCACGACGCCGACCTCCAGTTAACGGCCTTAAGCGGCAAAGCACGGGCATACTGTCTCCTGACGGCCGGGTTGGCGCCTGCGACGAGGCCTGATTCCCGCCGGCCAATGGGCGCTTGTTGCCGGATACCATTCTGTCGACGCACTGCCTCCCTCACAGCACATCGATTCGACGATATGCGTACAGCCATCTACTACTCGCTGATGCTCTTGCTCGGATTTGCCTGGTACAAGTTCGGGCAGAACTTGCTCCGGAAGGGGCATCGCGACGAGAACGGCGAACTCACCCAAGGATTTGTGGGGCCGGTGGGATTCCTCGTGACCGCTATTGTGGCGTGCGGCCTCTCGTTTGCCTTGTTGCGCGCGCTGCTTCGGGGTGAGGTGTCCTGCTTGGGCAGGGGCTGCAAGATGCAGATTTACACCTTGGCGGTACATGCTGGCGAGTACTGGGCCAACGTGTTTTACCCAGCGTGGATGGTGCTCGGCCTTGGCTATGCGATGTATGTGACGTTCAAGATTTGGTTCCGTGCGTAGCGGTGCCGAAGGGCAGCGGACCGACGCGCGTGGTGGACAGCTCTTTATGTAGTCTTGCGCGGGGCCGTTTGCTCCCATGAGGCGACAGGCTACAGTCGGCCAGGAACGGACATTCGAGGTCGAGCTCCAGTGAACCAAGAAATGACAACAGACGACGTTACCCACAGCCTCGCAAGCATCGCGTCCGACCAGCAGTTGGCCGACCAAGGCGACGACCTCGTTCAGAGTTGGCTCAACGCAGACGTGGGCTTCGCCGCCGTCGCCCCTGTCTTGCGCTTTATGGAAGCTCACGCAGATTGGGACTTTGGTACGCCTGGTCCGCTGGTTCACTTCGTTGAGCGGTTTCACGGCCAAGGCTACGACCACGAAGTGATTGCATCGGTCGAAAGGCAACCCACCAAGCACACCTTGTGGATGCTGAACCGACTCATCAACGGCGAGCGGGCCGGAAGCGCGAGGGCGAGGCTCCTGGGGGTGCTGTCGGCCGCTGCGACCGCACCCAATGCTGGGCCGGACGCCGCCGAAGCAGCTCGACAGTTCCACGCTCTCCATGTTTCAGCCAGCTGACCATCGGCAGAATGCAGCCCAGGTGCGGACGTTCGCGTCACGGGCTAGATGTGACAGACTCGTGGTCAGTTTTATGGCGTAGTGAGGACTTCATGGAGATTCGTCGGTTCAGGCTTGGTGATGAAGCTGCGTTGTTCCGTGTGTATTTCACGGCCATCCATGAGGTCGCCTCTCGCAACTACTCACCTGAGCAAGTCGAGGCATGGGCGCCGGCGGACCTTGACATGGACCTATGGGCGAATAAGGTTCAAGAAATCCGACCCTTCGTGGTTGAGCTTGGCGGCGAAATTGTCGGCTATGCGGACGTTCAGCCGGGCGGCTACGTCGACCACTTCTTCGTGTCAGGCGCTCATCCGCGACAGGGAATTGGCACACTGCTGATGGCTCGTATCCATGAAGAGGCCAAGTCGCTTGGTCTGAGCGAGCTGGCGTCGGACGTGAGCACGACTGCCGAGCCGTTCTTTGCTCTCCACGGGTTCAAGGTCGTCGAGCGACGACTACCAGTGCTTCGGGGTGTGACCGTCCAGAATGCCTTGATGCGCAAGGAGCTTCAGCGTGGCGGATGAACGTCGGCTCGAACAGTCCTGTGACCGGCAGAACGCGGCCAGAACCAGACCTTCGACATCGACCTCCAACTCCATGAGTGCAAGCCAAATTCTCCTCGCGCTTCTTGTGGCAGCGTTCTTTGGCATGTTTGGTTGGGACAGATATAACCATCGCAAGGCTCAACGGATTCGCTCGTCTTGGAACTGCTTTCGATGCGGGGTCGAGCTTGGGCCCATGCAATCCGTAGACATCCGCGTGGCCGGTGGGCCGGGGCCCGCCACATTGGCTCGGGCGTGCAAGAGGTGCGCGAGACGCGATGCGCGCATTTGGTGGGCTGGCATGGGACTTTTATGCATCCTCTTTGTAGCGACCGGCGTCCTGTTGGCGTTGTCAGGAGGCTTCTGAATCGCGCTTCCAGCGGCCGCTTTGGAGCCGACGGAAAGTCGACCTCGGGCCCGGCGCGCTGGGAAGCCGACCGGCTACAGTCGGCCAACTCCGGACATTCGGCTAGCATCTCGGTTGTAACAACAGCGCGGCGCCCAACCGCTTGATGTATGCCCTACAAGGTCTTCGTTGACGACAACTACGCCTTCATGGACGAATCGAAGCGAAACCCGGCGGGCGTTTTCGAATCTCACCAGGCGGCCGTAGCTGCAGCAGAGGCCATAGTTGATGAATTCCTCCTCTCAAGCTATCGGCCAGGAATGCAGTCCGACGAGCTTTTGGCTGCGTACCGAGGCTATGGCCAAGACCCATTCATACTTGCCACCGAGCCAGACGCCGCAGTCGAGCCGATGTTTTCGGCTCGAACATACGCGGCCGAGAGCTGTGCAGAAATCTGCGCGGAACAACGCCCGTGGTGGAAGCTCTGGGCGCGCTCAACCCCCTAACGTGCCCCTGCCCGCAAGCTCGCTGCAATCGGTGCTGTACGGCAGAGTTCGGCCAGAAGCGGACTGTGAACGATGACCGAGACCCAGTACCTTCAACTCGCAACTGAATACCTACTTTCCAAAGGTATTGGACATTTGCCTCCTGGAAAAATTGGACGCAAAGAGCGGCATCGATGGGAAGTAATATTTCTGGTGCCTGAGACGTTAGACCCGGAAATTGCATGTGTCGATCCGCCCGATGTCAGGGTTTGGGTGACCCCTTCGGTAGGTGCTGTCGAACTGATTGACCAGATGTGATGCTAGGGTCGCTCAAACAACTCCTGTGCCATCGACAGCATCAGGCTACCGACCGGGACCGACTGAAGTCGATGGGCGACTGAGCGTCGGCTTTGGAGAAAGCGGTACAGCCGGTTTGGGCTGCGGATTCAACCGGTCGATGCAACGATCTGGCTGAACATCTCAGCCGGTGTTTGAAAGTCGAGAGTCTTCCTGGGGCGCTCGTTCAACCTGCGTGCCAATGCATTGAGCTTGGCCTGTGAGTAGGTCGAGACATCGATGCCCTTGTGACGCTCAACCAGCGTGGCGATCTGGCTGTTGGCGCTTCCGAACAGCAAGTCGCCTTCCCAGTGGCCAGGAACCGCTCGATCTTCAACCGTGGCCGGTCGCTCGCTGATCGAGACGGCGTCAACGATTCTTCCGTGGGTGTCGGTCTTTTGCGTGTGATGGCGCGAGCGGCGCATGCCTCGCGTTCTTCTCAGATGCTGCAGCAGTTCCTTCTTCAAGGCCCCGCGGGCTTGAATGAACAGGCTGCGGTAGATGGTCTCGTGTGACACGTGGCAGTTCTCATCGCAAGGGTAAGTGTGTTTGAGCCACCCCGCAATCTGCTCCGGAGACCACTCCAGTCGAAGCTTCTCCGTGACGATGCGCGCCAAGAGCCGGTTCTCGGCCAGCTTGCGGCGCTTGGGCCGACGAGCCCGATCCCAGGCTGCCTGGTCGGCCTGGGCCGCCCGATAGCATCCCTGACCACCATTGCGCTTGATCTCGCGGCTGATGGTGGATGGAGCTCGCCCGAGGATCACCGCGATCGCGCGAATCGAGAAGCCAGCCACCATGGCACGCGAGATCTCCTCGCGCTCGCCCAGGGTGAGTGCCTTCGGTGAACGGCTTCGCTCCGGCGGCCGTATGCCGCCAGTACGCGACAGAATTCCCTGTATCGACGCGTGCGGTCGACTAAACAGCTGAGCGATCTGATGGAGGGTCCATCCCTCCCTCCATCGCTCCCACATCAATGCCTTCTGGCTGTCTGTGTAGTAGGTTCGTGTCCGGTACGCCATCTGCAACACTCCTTCTGCCTACGGCAGTCATCAGTGTGTTGCATCGACCGGTTGAATCCGCAGCC
>NZ_JBFREQ010000067.1:0-13175 GCF_052114385.1 Variovorax sp. M-6
GAGGAGATCGTGGACAGCGTGAAGCGGGTGACCGACATCATGGGCGAGATCACGGCGGCGAGCCAGGAGCAGACCTCGGGGATCGAGCAGATCAACCAGGCGATCACGCAGATGGACCAGGTGACGCAGCAGAACGCGGCGCTGGTGGAACAGGCGAGCGCGGCGGCGGGCTCGCTGCAGGATCAGGCGAGCCAGTTGTCGCGCGCCGTCAGCGTCTTCAAGCTCGGGCATTCGCGCCCCGCGGCAGTCCCGGTACGCCGAACGCCGGCGCAGTCCGCCAAGGCCGAGGCGCCCCGGCGCCCGTCGGCCACGGCCGCCAACGCGGCCGCCCCGGCGGGCGATTGGGAAGAGTTCTAGACCCCGGTTGGCTTGCCCGGCTCCTCATCCCGCACCGGCGAACGCCCGGGCCCGGGCCGCGGAACCCCCTTGAGCGACCCGTAGGTGTGGGCGTAGACCCAGGTGAACTCGACCCCCAGCAGGAAGATCTGCGCCGAGTAGTAGACCCACACCAGCACCACAACCAGCGAACCGGCGGCCCCATAGCCTGACCCGATGCCGGCGGTGCCGATGTACAGGCCGATCAGGTACTTGCCCACGGTGAACAGCACGGCGGTCACGGCCGCCCCCACCCACACGTCGCGCCACTGGACGCTTGCGCGCGGCATGACCTTGTAGATCATCGCGAAGCCCACGGTCACCGTGGCGAAGCCGAAGACCGAATTGACGTTCTGCGCCAGGGTGGCCCAGCCGCCGAAGAGCGGCGCCCACCATTCGCCCAGGGCCGCCAGTGCCGCGTTGACCACCAGCGACACGATCAGCAGGAAGCCGATCCCCATGATCATGCTGAACGAGAGCAGCCGCGTGCGCATGAGCGACAGCAGCCCGCCGCTCTCGTCGCGCGCCGGCGCGCGCCAGATGCGGTCGAAGGCGTCCTGCAGTTCGCCGAACACCGTGGTCGCACCGACCACCAGTAGACCGACGCCGACCACGGTGCCGACGATGCCCTGGGTCGGCCTGTTGAGTGCTTCCAGCATCGTCTGGACCGCCCGCGCGCCGTCGGCCCCCATCAGTTCGGAGAGCTGATCGAGGATCTCGCCACGAGCGGCCTCCTCGCCGAACACCAGGCCGACCACTGAGATCACGATCAGGATCAGCGGCGCCACGGAGAACACCGTGTAGTAAGCCAGCGCGGCGCCCATGCTGGGGGCGTAGTCGGCCCGCCACGAGGCCACGGACTGCTTGAAGAGGTCGAAAACCGCGCGTGCATTCATGGCCGGAGTTTCGCAGCAACCGAGGCGGTCCCGCGTCGGACGTCGCGCCAGTCCGCGCCGAAGTGGCCGGCCCACGATAATCGCCCCACATGCACCCGGCCTCTCCTCATGCGGCGGCGCCCGACCGCCCACGACCCCAGTCTCCGCGCGACCTGTTCGTTTCGTTCACCTGGCTCGCACTGCAGGGCTTCGGCGGCGTGCTCGCCATCGTCCAGCGCGAAATGGTCGAGAAAAAGCGTTGGCTCACCGCCGACGAGTTCCTCGAGGACTGGGCCGTGGCCCAGGTGCTGCCGGGGCCCAATGTGATCAACCTGGCACTGATGTTCGGCGACCGCCATTTCGGCCTGCGCGGCGCGCTCGCGGCCCTGGCCGGCATGCTGCTCGTGCCGCTCGGCGTGATCCTCGTGCTGGCGGTGGCCTATGCCCGCTTCGCCGCCAATCCCGAGGTGGCCGGCGCCCTGCGCGGCATGGGCGCGGTGGCCGGCGGGCTGATCGCCGCCACCGGCATCAAGCTGATCCCCCAGCTGCGCAAGCATCCGCTCGGCTTCGGCACCTGCCTGGCGCTGACGGCGCTGGTGTTCGCCGCCATCGCGCTGGCCCACATCCCGCTCGGCTGGGTGCTGCTCGCGGTCGGCGGCGTGGCCTGCGCCTGGACCTGGCGAAAGATCGGCGAATGACCATCGCAATGCACTGGCAGGACTGGCTGTCCCTGTTCGCCCAGTACCTGATGCTTTCGCTGCTCTCGATCAGCGGCGCCATCACCACCGTGCCCGACATGCACCGCTATCTGGTGAGCGACCACGGCTGGCTCACCGACGCCCAGTTCAGCTCCTCGGTCGCGATCGCCCAGGCCGCGCCGGGCCCCAACGTGCTGTTCGTCGCGCTGATGGGCTGGAACGTCGGCCTGAATGCCGGCGGCGGCATCGGCGCCGGCCCCCAGGCGTGGCTGCTCGGCCTCCTGGGCCTGGCGGTCACGATGGTCGGCATCATGCTGCCCAGCACCACCCTGACCTACTTCGCGACCCGCTGGGGCCATCGCAACCGCACGCGGCGCGAGGTGCGCGCCTTCAAGCAGGGCATGGCGCCGATCGTCATCGGCCTGCTGGTCGCCACCGGCTGGGTGCTGGCCGCGGGTAACCATGCCGGCAACGCGCCCGCCTGGCACCTGTGGCTGTTGACCGGCGTGGCGGCGTTTATCGTCTGGCGAACCCGTATCCACCTGCTGTGGCTGCTGGGGGCCGGCGCGCTGCTCGGCGCCCTCGGCTTCGTCTGATCCATCCACAAGGCTGTTCCATGCAACTTCGACCCCTGGGCCGCTCCGGCCTCCAAGTCTCCCCGCTGGCATTCGGCGGCAACGTCTTCGGCTGGACCGTGGACGAGGCGCTCTCGTTCCGGCTGCTCGATGCCTGGCTCGACGCGGGCTTCAACTTCGTCGACACCGCCGACGTCTATTCGAGCTGGGTGCCGGGCCACAGCGGCGGCGAATCCGAAACCCTGATCGGCAAGTGGCTCCGCCAGACCGGCAAGCGCCACCGTGTCGTTCTCGCGACCAAGCTCGGCAAGCCGATGGGGGAAGGCAAGAAGGGGCTGTCCCCGGCCTACATCCGCGAGGCGGTGGACGCGTCGCTGCGGCGCCTCAAGACCGACCACATCGACCTCTACCAGTCGCACGACGACGACCCGGAAACGCCGCTCTCGGACACTGCCGAGGCCTTCGCCGCATTGATCCAGGCCGGCAAGGTGCGCGCGATCGGGGCCTCGAACTTCAGCGCGCCGCGCCTGGCCGAGGCGCTGGATGTCGCCGAGAAGCAGAGGCTCCCGCGCTACGAGAGCCTGCAGCCGCTCTACAACCTCTACGACCGCGCCGTGTTCGAGGACGCGCTGGAACCGCTGTGCCTCGAGCGCGGTGTCGGCGTGATCAATTTCTACGCGCTCGCAGCCGGCTTCCTCACGGGCAAGTACCGCAGCGAGGCCGATGCCGCCAAGAGCGCGCGCGGTGCCAGCACGACAAAGAAGTACCTGAACCCGCGCGGGCTGCGCATCCTCGCCGCGCTCGATGCCGCCGCCACGACTCACGGCGCGACGGTGGGCCAGGTGGCGATTGCCTGGCAGATCGCGCGCCCCGCGATCACCGCCCCGATTGCCAGCGCCACCTCGATGAAGCAGCTCGACGAGCTGGTGGTGGCCGCCACGTTGCGGCTGGCGCCCGAAACGATCGCGGCGCTGGACGCGGCCAGTGCCGAAACCGTGCGCCCATGAATTCGCCCGACCCGCTGGCACCGCCGGCACTCGCGTATTTCGCCGACCTGACGGTCGAAGTCGGACACCCCCAGGTCCTGAGCCATGGCCCGCGCGGCATGCGGCGACTGGTGCCGATCACCGGCGGGGAGGCCCGCGGCCACGGCTGGACCGCGCGGGTCTTGCCCGGCGGCACCGATTTCCAGCTGATCGTGAGCGACACGCTGTCCGAACTCGACGCCCGCTACGGCCTCGAGACCGACGCCGGCGACCTGATCTACGTGCAGAACCATGCGGTCCGTTCGGCGCCGGCCGAGGTCATGGCCAAGCTGCTGCGCGGCGAGCCGGTCGACCCGGCCCAGGTCTATTTCCGCTGCAATCCGCGCTTCGAGACCTCGTCCCCGACCCTGGGCTGGATCACCGAGCGGATGTTCGTCGGCGTCGGTGTAAGGCACCCCACCCAGGTCGTGATGCGCTTCTTCACCCTCCCCTGACCGGCCGGCGCAGCCAGGCCCGTTGGTGGGACACCGCGGAACTGGCTTTGCCAGGCCGCCGGTGTCGCCCCCGGCAGGGGGTGGGCGGCTACACGAAGTGAGCCAACCTGGGGGGCGAGCTTCACCCCCTTTGGCGCATGGCTTCGTAGAGACAGATGCCGCTGGCCACCGAGACGTTGAGGCTTTCGACCGCGCCCGCCATCGGGATGCTCACCAGCTCGTCGCAGGTCTTGCGCGTGAGCTGCCGCATGCCCTCGCCCTCGGCGCCCAGCACCATCGCGAGGGGACGCTTCAGGTCGCACTGGTACAGCGTGCCGGGCGCGTCGTCGCTGGTGCCGACGCACCAGATGTTGCGCTCCTTGAGCTCGCCGAGCGTGCGCGCCAGGTTGGTCACCATGAAATAGGGCACGGTCTCGGCCGCCCCGCTCGCCACCTTGGCCACCGTGGCGTTGATGCCCGCTGCGTGGTCTTTCGGTGCGATCACCGCGTGGGCCCCGGCGCCGTCGGCCACGCGCAGGCAGGCGCCCAGGTTGTGCGGGTCGGTCACGCCGTCGAGCACCAGCAGCAGGGGCACTGTGCCTGCCGCTTCGAGGCCCTCGAGGAGCTCGTCGATCGAGTGGGTCTGGGCCACGGGCTCGACGCGCGCGGCCACGCCCTGGTGGCCGTGGCTGCCGCTGAGCTTGGACAGGCGCAGGCCATCGGCCTCGACCAGCCGCACGCCGGCCTCCTGAGCACGGGCGACGAATTGCCGCATGCGCGCGTCGCGCCGGCTGGCATCGAACAGCACCTCGATCACCGATTTCGGCGCGGTCTTGATGCGCACGCCCACGGCATGGAAGCCGAAGATCACTTTAGGGGAAGACATGCGGGGATTATCGAGCCCCCGGGACATGCGGCCCTCTTCAGGACCGGCCGCCGAAATACCACAGGGCGAGAACGACCAGGGCAATGGCCAGGACACCGGCCGCCACGCGCCATCGGCGCGGTCCGCCACGATGTCCGGGCGCGGGTTCCGGCCCGTCGCGGGGCGCCAGCCCGCCGAACGCAGTGTCTTCGTCGTCTTCGCTGTCGGATGAGGGTTTCTTCATGGCCGTGATCCCCCTGATGCCACCGCTCAGGCGCTGCGCCCGTCGAGCGCCACGCGCCCGGCCTCGATCGTGATCTTGCGTTCGCACTGGGCGGCAATGCCGCGGTCGTGCGTGACGAGCACGAGCGTGGTGCCCAGTTCGCGGTTGAGGTCGAACATCAGCCGCATGACCTGCTCGCCGGTGGCGAAATCGAGGCTGCCGGTGGGTTCGTCGGCCAGCAGCAGCGCCGGCTGGACCACGAAGGCCCGGGCCAGTGCCACGCGCTGCTGCTCGCCGCCCGACAGTACCTTGGGGTAGTGGCCCAGCCGCTGGCCCAGGCCGACGCGGCCGAGCATCTCGGTGGCTGCCTTGCGGGCATCCTTGCGATCGGCCAGTTCGAGTGGCAGCATCACGTTCTCGAGCGCGCTCAGGTTGCCGAGCAGCTGGAAACTCTGGAACACGAAGCCGACCTTCTGGGCCCGCAGGGCCGCGCGCTCGTCTTCGTCGATCGCGAACAGGTCCTCGCCGCCAAGCTTGACGGTGCCGCGGGTGGGCGTGTCGAGGCCGGCGACGATCGACAGCAGCGTGCTCTTGCCCGAGCCCGAGGCGCCGACGATCGCCGCCGTCTCCTTCGCGCCCAGGGTGAAATCGATGTCCTGCAGAATGTCCAGCGTTCCGGTGGAATCGGTGACGGACTTGAAGACATGCTCGACGGCAACGATGGCATCGGCTCGGTCATCGGTTCGGAATGAGGACATTGAAAGGTTTCGCGTGGTGAATCGACGTCACTTTATCTTGAGCGGCGCCCTGGCCGCGAATGCGGGGTCATGGCTGGCTGCCGAAGCGCAGGCCGCGGCGGGCAAACAGCCGTTGATCCTGGTGGTCGGCGATTCGCTGTCGGCCGAATACGGCCTCAAGCGCGGCGAAGGCTGGGTGCCACTGCTCGACCAGCGCCTGGCGCAGCAGAAGGTCGCGGCCACGGTGGTCAACGCCAGCATCAGCGGCGACACCAGCGCCGGCGGCCGGGCCCGCTTGCCCAACCTTCTGGCACAGCACCAGCCGACCCACGTGGTGCTCGAGCTGGGCGCCAACGACGCGCTGCGCGGCCTGCCACTGGCGAGCACCGAGGACAACCTGCTGCAGATGACACGGACCGCGCAGGCCGCGGGCGCCCAGGTGCTGCTGGTCGGCATCCAGGTACCGCCGAATTACGGCAGCGACTACACGCGCCGCTTCGAGGCGCTGTTCGCCAAGGTGGCCGCCGCGACCAAGGCGCCGCTGGTGCCCTTCCTCCTGAAGGGCGTCGCAGACGGGCCCGATGCCGCGGTGCTGTTCCAGGCCGATCGCATCCACCCGACCGCGGCCGCGCAGCCGCGGATGCTCGACAACATCTGGCCCACGCTGCGCAAGATGCTGCCCAAGTGAGCCGCCGACCAAGCAAAAAGCCGCCGCGGCGCACGGCCGCGGCGGCTTTTCAAAGGTCGACGCCGGAACGGCTCAGCCGTTCTTGGTGGGCAGTTCGGGCACCGTCGGCGGATCGCGTTCCAGCGATGCGACGTCGGTTTCAGGATCGCCCGGGGCAAGCCCGTCACTGCTGGGGCTGAGCTTGCGGTTGGCCTTCTCCCGCAGTTTCTCTTCCTTCTTTTTCTTCTTTGCCAGCTCTTTCTGGCGCTTTTCGTAGCCGTAATTTGGTGTTGCCACTGCTTCTCCTTCGGGCGAGACAGTCACGGTGACTGCACATGGTCAGACTGTACGCGATATCGAGGGCGGTTCAGACCGCCGCCGGGCCGCCCCAAGGCGGCCTGGGCCCCCTCCGGGCAGCACTTACACGAAGTGACAGTGCGTGGGGGCGTTTCACAGCGCCGCCAGCGCCTGTTCGAGGTCGGCGCGCAGGTCGCCCACATCCTCCAGGCCGATCGAGAAGCGCACCAGCGTGCCCTTGTGCGGCCATCTGGCGACCGCGGCGTCGCGCATCAGTCCGATGTCGTAGGGCACCACCAGGCTGATCGGCCCGCCCCAGGAATAGCCGAGCCGGAACAGCGCCAGGCTGTCGCAGAAACGGTCGATCTGCTCGCTGCCATAGCGGGCGTCGAACACCACCGAGAACAGGCCTGCCGCGAGATCGGTCGCCCCGCAGAGCCGCAGCCAGTGCGCATGCCCGGGCGAGCCCTCGAGCGCGGGGTGCAGCACCTGCGCGATCTCGGGCCGGCCTTCGAGCCAGCGGGCGAGCTCGCGCGCGCTCCGGTCGTGCGCCTCGTAGCGCAGCGCCATGCTCGGCAGCGAACGCAGCAGGGTCTCGACGTCGCCGACCCCGATGCCGAAGCCCATGCGCATGTGCGTGAGCTTGAGCGCGCGGTGCAGGCGCTCGTCGCGGGTGACCACGCTGCCCATCAGCACATCGCCGCCGCCGCTCGGGTACTTGGTGAGCGCATGGACGGAGATGTCGACGCCCTGCCCGCTGCCATTGAAATCGAAGGGCGCGAAGGCCAGGCCGGCGCCCCAGGTGTTGTCCAGCGCGGTGACCACGCCGCGGGCCCGACAGGCCTCGACCAGCGCCGGCAGATCCGGGAACTCCATCGTGACCGAGCCGGCCGCCTCCACCCAGACCAGCTTGGTGCGGTCCGACAGCTTGGCCGCGAGATCGGCCGGGTTCATCGCGTCGTAGAGCCGATGGGTGATGCCGAAGTTGGCGAGTTCGCCGGTGGCCAGCGCCTTGTTCGGGCCGTAGGCGTTGTCCGGGATCAGCACCTCGTCGCCGGCCTTCAGCAGCGCGAACGACACCAGGGCGATCGCCGCCAGCCCGCTGGGCACCAGCAGGCATTCGGTGCCGCCCTCCAGCGCGGCGAGCCGCTCCTCGAGCGTGAAGGTGGTCGGCGTGCCGTGCAGCCCGTAGGTGTAGCCGGCCTTGGTCCTCCAGTCGCGCGCGCGCATGGCGGCGACGTCGGCGAAGAATACGGTCGAGGCCTTGAACACACCGGGCTGGGGCGCCGCAAAATGGGCCGGTGGGGCGTAGGGATGATGGATCAGGTCGGTAATGGGCTTTCGCATCCCTCCATGCTAGTCGACCGGATCGGCGCCAGCGCGGACAATGGAAAGCATGCTGCTGACGCGCATCCCGCCTCCCTGGCTGCGGCCCTTCGTTCGTTCGATGTGGGCGAGCGAGCCCGGCCTCGCGGGCGCGGATGCGAGCCGGGCGCCCCATCGCGAACATGTCCTGCCGACCGGCGACATGCACCTGGTGTTCAGGCTTTGCGCCGCGCCGCTGCGGCTCTTCGCCGATGCGGCCGACAGCGCCGGCTGGACGCTGGGCCACGCGATCGTGGGCGGCGCCCGTTCGGCCTTCTATGCGCGCGAGGTGTCGATGCCGCCCACCTCGGTGGGCGTGCAGCTTCGTCCGGGCGCCGCCTGGGCGCTGTTCGGCATGCCGGCGTCGGCACTGGCCGAGCGCCACACGCCGCTCGATGCGCTGTGGGGCGCGAAAGCCGCCGAAGCGCTCGAACTGCTCCATGACCTCCCGACGCCCGAGGCCCGGCTGAACGCCCTGGAAGCGATGCTGACCCGGCGCCTGGCTCAGCAGCCGCATGCGCTGCATCCGGCCGTGGCGCTGGGCCTGCGCGGCCTGGTCGACGGCACCCCGGTGCGCGAACTGGTTCGCGCCAGCGGCTACAGCCATCGGCATTTCGTCGGCTTGTTCAGGGAGGCCGCAGGGCTGGCGCCGAAGCGCCTGCAGCGCGTCCTGCGCCTCCAGCGCCTGCTGACCGCGGCCCCGGGGACCATCGCCCTGCCCTGGGCCGAACTCGCCCAGGCGATGGGCTACAGCGACCAGTCGCATTTCATCCGCGAGTTCGGCGACTTCGCCGGCATGACCCCGCAGGCCTATCGCCGGGCGGCCCCCAGCGCGCCGAACCATGTCCGCATCGAGAGGTCAACTTCGTTCAATACAGCGGGCGCGGGCAGGTCCAGAATCTCACCCATACCGCTTCATCGAGGACTCCAGGATGACCGTCCATGAACTGTTCCCGTATCTCTGCGTGAAGGACACGGCCGCCGCCATCGCCTTCTACGGCGAGGTCTTCGGCGCGACCGAGAAATTCCGGCTGGCCGAGCCCAGCGGCCGAATCGGCCATGCCGAGCTCGACTTCGGCGGCACCGTCGTGATGCTGTGCGACGAGTTCCCCGAATACGGCATTCGGAGCGCCACCACGATCGGCGCCACGCCAGTGACGCTGCACCTGCACGTGGACAACGCGGATGCGCTGGTCGAGCGGGCACTGAAGGCTGGCGCGACGCTGGAGATGCCCGTCGAGGACCACTTCTACGGCGAGCGCTCCGGTACCTTCCGTTGCCCCTTCGGACACCGCTGGAACGTCGGCCACGCCATCGAGGAAGTAGACACAGCCGAGATGCAGAAGCGCTACACGGAAGAGCTCAAATGAGACCGATCGGCCCGGCCTGAATCAGACCGACCATTTCTCGAGCAGCTTCTCGGCACCCAGCGAGTCGTACCCCTCGAAGGGCTGATGGATCCACGGATTGGTCTGCAGGAACTCCACCGAGTAGTCGGGCGTGAAGGTCGACAGCGCCTTGGTCCAGAGCACCGCGCTGCGCAACTCGGTGATCGGCTTGTAGTTGCTCTTGAGCTGCTCCACCACGGCGTGCAGCGTGTGGCCCGAATCCGCGAGGTCGTCGACCAGCAGCACCTTGCCCGCGATCTCGCCCTTGGGCGTGGTGATGAAGCGCGCGATGTCGAGGTGGCCCTGCACCGTGCCGGCGTCGGCCCGGTACGAGCTGGTCGACATGATCGCCAGCGGCTTGTCGAAGATCCGCGACAGCACGTCGCCGGGCCGCAGGCCGCCGCGCGCCAGGCACAGGATGGTGTCGAAATGCCAGCCTGACTGATGCACCTTGATCGCGAGCTTCTCGATCAGGTTGTGATACTCGTCGTAGCTCACGTAGAGGTGCTTGCCGTCTTCGGTCAACATGGGTCTGGGCTCCAGCGGGGGTGGTGGTTCAATCGGCGAGATAGGGGTGGCGCATCATGATCGTGTGATCGCGATCGGGGCTGGTCGACACCATGTGGATCGGCACCCCCGTGACCTGCTCGATGCGCTGCAGGTACAGCCGCGCATTGATCGGCAGCTTGTCGTACTGGGTCACGCCCACGGTGCTGTCGCTCCAGCCTTCGAGCTTCTCGTAGACCGGCGTGCAGCGCTCGATCTCGTCGGCGCCCATCGGCAGGATGTCGGTGTATTCGCCATCCAGGTAGTAGCCGGTGCAAAGCTGAAGTTCCTCGAGGCCGTCGAGCACGTCGAGCTTGGTGATGCACAGGCCGCTCAGGCCGTTGACCTGGGCCGAGCGCTTGAGCAGCGCGGCGTCGAACCAGCCGCAGCGGCGGCTTCGCCCCGTGGTCACGCCCTTTTCGGCGCCCACGGTGCTCAGGTGATAGCCGACGGTGCCGGGCTTCGCCCAGTCGAGTTCGGTCGGGAACGGGCCGCCGCCGACGCGCGTGCAGTAGGCCTTGGTGATGCCGAGCACATAGTGGAGCATGCCGGGGCCGACGCCCGAACCGGCCGCCGCATTGCCCGCCACGCAATTGCTGGAGGTCACATACGGATAGGTGCCGTGGTCGACGTCGAGCAAGGTGCCCTGCGCGCCCTCGAACAGCAGGTTGGCGCCCGCGCGATGCGCGTCGTTGAGCTCGCGCGAGACGTCGGCCATCATCGGCTTGAGCAGTTCGGCGTGGCGCATCGCCTCGTCGTAGACCGTGTCGAAGTCGATCGCCGGCGCGCTCAGCACCTGGGTCAGCACGTGGTTGTGCAGCTCCAGCAGCACGCGCAGCTTGGTGGCGAAGCGCTCGGGGTGCTTCAGGTCCTGCACGCGCAGCGCGCGGCGCGCGATCTTGTCCTCGTAGGCCGGGCCGATGCCGCGGCCGGTGGTGCCGATCTTCTCGATGCCGCCCTTCTCGCGGTAGGCCTCGCGCGCGATGTCGAGCGCGGCGTGGAACGGCAGGATCAGCGGGCAGGCCTCGCTGACGCGCAGCCGCGAACGCACCTCGACGCCGGCCTTCTCGAGGCCTTCAATCTCCTCGAACAGCTTGGCCGCCGAGACCACCACGCCGTTGCCGATGTAGCACTTGACGCCGGGCCGCATGATGCCGCTGGGGATCAGGTGCAGCGCGGTCTTGACGCCGTTGATGACCAGCGTGTGGCCGGCATTGTGGCCGCCCTGGAAGCGCACCACGCCCTGCGCGCTCTCGGTCAGCCAGTCGACCAGTTTGCCCTTGCCCTCGTCGCCCCACTGGGTGCCGACGACGACCACGTTTCTTCCGGTGGTAACGCTCATGATGACTCTCTTCTCAGATCAGATTCGGATGGCTTGCACGCGCCACTGGCCGCCGGATTCGACGAGCTCGCGGTCGCAATGGAATTCGTCGATCTCGCTGTCGTGGCCCGGCAGCACGCAGACCACGGTCTCGCCCTCGCCGCGCAATGCGGCGATGGCCTTGTTGAGGGCTTCGGCATCGCTCCAGGGCGCCCGGATCGCGGCCCGCAACGGCCGCGCCGGCAGCGCCGCGACCAGCTCGCGGACATCGAGGCTGAAGCCGACGGCCGGACGGTTGCGGCCAAACACGGCCCCGACCTCGTCGTAGCGCCCGCCGCGCACCAGCGAGTCGCTGGCGCCGTCGGTGTAGATGCCGAAGCGCATGCCGCTGTAATAGGCGTAGCCGCGCAGGTCCGCCAGGTCGAAGCTGACGCGCGCGCCGTCCAGGCGGGCGGCGAGCTGCTTCAGGTCGGACAGTGCCGCCCGGATGCCCGGGCTGTCGGGCAGCACCCGGGCCGCTTCGTCGAGCACCGCCGCATCGCCATAGAGCTGCACCAGCGCCAGCAGGCTGTCTCGCGAAGGCGCCGGGAAGCCGGCGGTGAGCTCGCGCAGCGTGCTCGCGTCCTTGGCCGCCAGTGCCGCATGAACGCGCGCGATCATGGCGGCATCCGCCGTCACGCCGGCAAACAGCGAGCGCACGATGCGGGCGTCGGCCAGGTCGACGATCACGGGCGCCTGCGGCCGTCCGGTCACGCCGGCCGCCCGCAGGCAGTCGAGTGCCAGGCGCAGGATCTCGGTGTCGGCTTCGAGCCCCGCGTGGCCGTAGATCTCGGCGCCGAATTGCAGCGGCTCGCGCGTCGCGTGCGGGCGGTCGGGCCGGGTATGGACCACCGGACCGCAGTAGCACAGCCGCGCCACGCCCGCACGGTTGAGCAGGTGGGCATCGATGCGCGCGACCTGCGGCGTGGTGTCGGCGCGCAGGCCCATGCTGCGTCCCGACAGCTGGTCGACCAGCTTGAAGGTCTGCAGGTCGAGGGCTTCGCCGGTACCGGACAGGAGGGATTCGAGATGCTCGAGCAACGGCGGCATCACCAGCTCGTAGCCATAGCCACGGGCGGTGTCGAGCAGCTGGCGTCGAAGTTCTTCGATGTGGCGCGCCTCGGAAGGCAGCACATCGGCAATGTGATCCGGGAGGACCCAGGCGGACATGGAGATCGGGGGCGTGGTTAAACCGGGATTCTACCGGGCCCGTGAATCACCCCAGGAGCCAGAGCAGGATCAGACCCAGAAGAATGCTGCACAGGCCGAAGAAACGAAGCTGGCCGTCGCGCAACTGCATGAGCTGGCCGAAGCCGCGCCGCCAGCCGCCCGGGGACAGGAGCGGCAGCAGACCCTCGATCACCAGGACCAGGGCCAGCGCGCTCCAGAAAGTGTCGCTGTCCACTTGGCTGCAGCCGTGTTCAGCGACGCGGCGCGTTGCTGGTCGAGCCGGAGCCCTGCATGGCCCGGAAGAACTCCGACGAGGGGTCCAGCACCATCACATCGCTCTTCTTGTTGAAGCTCTGCTTGTAGGCGTCCAGGCTGCGGTAGAACAGCGCGAACTGCGGATCGCGGCCGAAGGCCTCGGCATAGATGCCGGCGGCGCGGCCGTCGCCCTCGCCCTTGATCTTCTGGGCGTCGCGGTAGGCATTGGCAACGATCACCTCGCGCTGGCGGTCGGCGTCGGCGCGGATCTTCTCGCCCTCGGCGAAGCCGGTGGAACGCAGCTCGTTGGCCACCCGCTT
>NZ_JBFREQ010000068.1:0-12916 GCF_052114385.1 Variovorax sp. M-6
AGGTCGGCAAAGGGGAAGTAGATCGCGGCGTTGTCGAAGGCCTGCTTGAGCATGGCGTCGATGGTGGGCGGGGCCGGTGCCACGGCAACCAGGTTCTCGGCTGGTGCGAAGGCGGTGATGGTCTTGCCGTCGTAGGAGAACTCCGAGGCCGGTCCGTCGCCGAGAGCGATCACGCGCAGCCTGTCGGGGCGCTGCAGCAGCACCTCGGAGCTCGTTGCATAGGCGAGAGCGGGACCCACGCTGCTTGGGCTCTCGTAGGTGGTGATGGCCGTGAAGGCCAGCGACTTCGCGCCCGTCAGGCTGGCACTCATTTCGCGCAGCAGGTCGATCGCCTTGGCTTCGAGTTGGGGCGCCCGGGCCTGCGGATTGATCGCAGCGCGGACCGGCTTGGGCGGCGCGGTCGTCTGGGCCCCCGCCTCAAAGCTCGACGCGAAGTTAGCTGCAATCAGCGCAGTGCATGCAAGGTATCTGGTTTTGATCATGTGACTGTTCGGAGTTGGGAGGTCAGCAAAACGGCTGCCGGCGCTGTGGGCAGGTGAGAGATTCGTCCGGCACGCTCTGTGCCGTTGAACTTGTAGTCGAGCGGCGCCGAGTCCTCATCAAGGGCTCATTCCGTCATCGACTTGGTCAGTCAATGCTTCATCACGGGAAGCCCGTAGAAGATTGACAGACTTCGACACGACGGCAGCTTTCAGCGGGCCCGAATGACGTCGGAGACGACACCGTTTTCGTTGACCGTGCAGTTGATGTTCGGCTGGTCAACGCCGATGCTGAGGGTGACCACATAGAACCCTTCCTCCATGGTCTGCGAATCGTAGAGCGGCTTCACATTCTCCTTTGGCACCTTGCGCTCGCGCGAGACCGCATCGATGCAGCTCGTGCGCGAGATCTGCGGCGAAATGAATCCGGCAAAGATCGGCGGTGGTTGGTAGTTGGCGCAACCGCTGGCGATGACACCAAGGCCGAGGGCGGCTGTGATGGAACGACGAATGAAAAACATGTGGCTCCTTGGGGGGCGTTGACAAAGTGTCTAGACCAGTCACTTGGGAAACATGAACTGTGCTTGCAGGCGAATTTGCCAATTGGGCCCGTTGTCCGGCTTCACCACGTTGTAGTACGCCGAAAGTTGCGTGTTCACCGGCAGCTTGCCCAGATGGAAGATCTTGCCGATGCCGCCGCCCACGGGCACGGTCCAGCGCTGACTGCTCTCGGCCTTCCAGTCGGCCGTGATAATCGGCGCGCTCGTGAGGTAGAAGCCGCCGGGAAAGTTGTAGTTGACGAAGGGCTGCAGCGTGCCGTTGTTGTACGAGCCGCCCTGCTTGCTGCTGCTGACCGACCAGATGTTGTTGACCAGGGCGCCGAACACCCACGGGTTGCCATGCTCCATGTGCAGCACGACGAGGGCCGGCCCCATGCCCCAGTTCTTGTTGCCGAGCTCCGCGTTGCTGTTGGTCGGAATCTGCACCACGGGACCCGCACCCCAGATCCACTTGCCCGGATTCGCCGGCGACAGGAAGGCGGTGAACACGACGTCGCCGACGCCACTGAGACTGCCGATGCCGGGGCCGAGCGAGGGCATCGAGATGACTGGAAGGATCGTGCGGGTGATGACGTTCCAGTCCTTGTTGACCGAGATCGGGATCACCGGCTGGATATTCAGGACGTTCTGGGTCCCTTTTTCAGGCCCGAAATTGAGATTGGTGTTGTTCTGAAACGGTACGCTGATCAAGTTGCCGACCGGATTCTGCGCGAGCTTGGCCAGTTCTTCGGCGCTCAGTTCCGCTTGAGCAGGCAAGGTCCACGCAAGCGCGACGGTGAATGCGGCGAAAACTAGCCAAGAGGGGGTCAACGTGTTCTTCAAGGTATGTCGTTTCCAAGTGGCAGAAGGGCCTGTTTTGCTTCCCATGGGGTTGAGTTTGCAAATGGAAATTGCCACGACATTCATTCGGCTGCGTGTCCGGCGCGCGCAGCAACCCGCCAAGAGAGCGGCAAAGGCGCTCGTCGGCATCGACGACAGCGACATAGATGGGGGTGATGGTGCTCATCGGAGGGCAACTTGCACTTTGGGCGTCTCCGAACCCTTTGTCTACTGCCCCTTAGGGAAGGTTGGCGCGGCCGCCGTCGTTACGCCGACTTCTTGCGGCTTGACAAGACATTGGCGTCCCGCCGAAGGACCAGGGCCGACCTCCATCCGATTCACCCGAGTAGCGGCTTTCGCCAACGGTTGCCTTCCGCGCCAGCGCCACCTTGCACCGCCCATCTTCCAATGTCAGCGCGGTTCGGAGATCAACGCACCTTGCTGATCACTGGAGGCCACCAGGAGCCATCCAGAACCGATGGCGGAGTCTCCTTGGGCCAATACAGACGGAACATGGGGATGAATCCCCCCGCCGGCGCTGGGAGCCAGTTGGATTCCTTGTCCGGGCCAGGGTTGTCCTTCTGTACGTACAGATCGATCGAACCGTCGGCGTTGGCCTTGAGTTGATTCCGCAGACTGACGGTGTACCGGTTCAACGCATTGGGGATGAAGAAGTACTGGTCGTCGTACATCGTCAGCGACCAAAAGCCGCTGGCAGGCGGCAAATCGCTCTTGCTCTTGAAGCGAACGACATATTTGTTGCGCGCGGTATCCAGTGGCTCGCCATCGGCATCCTTGAGTCCGACGACATAGACCGCGTCCTTCGGCGCGTTGGCAGGAATACCGAACGCAGAGAGCCAAGCGCGGGCCATGTAGTCGGTGCCGTAGTGACCGACCTTGAGGTTGAGCAGCCAGCCGTTCTTGGTTTGACCAGAATCCTTTGTGTATTCGACGATCTTCGCCCATGCCGTCTTGGGGGCTTCCTCGATCGCCTTGGCCACAGCCGGGTCAAACTTTCCAAGGTCGAACTTCTGCCCAGGGACAATCCCGATCTTCGCCAACTTGGCAACCATCGGGCCGTCCTCGGGCGCCGGTGGATTGTTCTTCATCAGTTCGGCCATCCATTGGAAGTAGCTGGCCGCATCGAGTGCATTGACGTTGTCACGCACGGACCGCTTCATGTCGACGCTGGGATCGACCTTGGTCGGTGCAGGGACGTATTTCTTTCCCCAGGAACTGAGCGGCTGAAGCTTGTACTGGTCCTGCAGTGCCCAAACCGCCTTGTAGTCCTCGGGAGTCCCGGTCGAGTAGGTGCGTGCAAGAATCCAGACGGTAGACGTCGGCGACTTCACCTGCTTCACGCCGTCGGGAAGCTTCCCGGTCCAGCCTGGCCCAGTGATGGCATAGGTCTGAGCCTTTTGACCCGTCGTACGAGAGCCGGGATCGAAAATCACAGGCACCCAAGCATCGTAGAACTCCCAGACATAGTACCGGTTGCCCATGTCCGGCCAGCTGACCACCCACGGCTCCTTGGAGACATCGATGAACGCATTGGAATACAGCGTGTCGGCGTTTGGAGCCGTGACGTCGCGGTAGGCGGCGGACGGATACTCGCGCAGATTGGCGAACTGCCCCATCGGCGCGCGCGTCGTAGTAGGCTTCTCCACATTCGTGATGACCTTGCGTGACATCTCCACCGAGACCAGGGAATAGCCGTAGATATAGGCATCGATCGCGATGCTTTTCGCCTCGTCCGCGGTCAGCGCCTGGGCGGCCCCGCTACCAGCGACAAGGCTCGCGGCCAGCGCCCAGCCTGTAACAGTACTAAACTTCATAAACTCAGGTTTTCCCCACATTGATTGATCATCTTTGACATTCGACGACGGCCGGACCAAATGCTCTCCGGCACCTAGTCAAATTGACGCACGATGTTGCTCGATGTTTCGAGCCGCAGGTAGGTTAATAGCAAGTGAATCAATCCACCACTCATTTCGCGCCAAATACCGTGAAAATTACGCAGGGCACGAAGCGCGACGCTCCACCAGTGATCTCGGTCACGGCCATGGCTGGTGTGTCCGAAATGGTCCGCCAAGCGTTCGGCGAAAAGGTACTGAGACAGGCCAAGCAAGCGGCGATGCTCGACATCGAAATGATCGAGCACCACGACTGCTTCATCCCTCAGGCGACCATGACGGGTTTTCTGAAGGAGGTGGAGCGGCGTGCGGGCGAGCCGCATATTGGCTTGCTCGTCGCGCCGCACCTCTCCCTGACCCGGTATGGGCGATGGGGCGAGTACGTTTTGGCATCCGATACGCTTCGCACAGCGATTGCTCGTGCGTTGGCCACATTGGGCTATCACAGTACGGGCGATCGGATGGAGACGTCGGTCGACCGCGGGGTGGCGCGCCTCAGCTATTTCAACGCGGCGCGGGGGTGGCCCGGCTACGTGCACGTTGCCTGCGGCACCGCGGGGGTGATGCTCAGCCTTTTCCGGTCCTATCTCCCGTCGAACTGGCTCCCACGACATGTCGAATTGGACATTCCTCGTCCACGATCTGCCTCGTTCTTCGAGGAGGCGTTTTCTTGTCCAGTGGTATTCGACGCGAGCGCCGTCTCGATCTGCTTCGATGCTCGCTTGCTGAACGGCCCGGCAACGCGACACCCGTCCACGCGCTTGGTCACGATCGAGGATGTCGCCCGTTCCCGAATGGGGCCTGCCAGTCTCGACAACTTTCGGGGGGTGGTCATCGCTCAAATCTGGGCGCAGGTCCTCTCTGGCGAGGGGTCAATCGACAGCACCGCGCGGGCGCTCGACACCAGTGTCCGCTCGCTGCAGCGGGCGCTTAGTCACGACGGAACCGATTTTCGAGAATTGGTGAACGTCGTTCGAGTTCAGCGCGCGAAGGAACTGCTTGAAGGGACCCAGGCTTCGATCACCGAAATTTCGAATGAACTGGGATATTCGGCGCCGGCGAACTTCGCCCGTGCGTTCAGAAAGGCGACTGGAGCCGCACCGCAGGACTTCCGAAGAAAGCCCACCGGACCGATCACTCGGCAGCATCTCCCGATGTGAAGCGTGAAACCGCGCTTGAGTGTCAAGGGGTCGATCAAGAGTAAACCGCCGAGGTTCGGCGCATTTGGCCAGCATGCCTGCGATAGTCGCGCGTTGGTGTTCTGCACTTGGACGAGAGCAGTTCGCGCCGAAAAGCTGAGCCACAGGGTATTGCGTGGGCATGTCTTGGCCGACCCAAGGTCCGCCAAGCGAGGCGCTGCATACGGTTTAGCGGCGGATGGCGCCAATGAACGCGGCGCTCGACAGTTGGCCTGCGCGGCGTCTTGAAGTCAGAGATGTTCGCCAGATCAAGCGCCCACTCTGACCTTGGCCTGCTTGCCATTGCGCCTCTGATCGCGCGCCATCAGCCCCGCAGCCTGCCACTCCAACTTTTGGCCAATCAGATGCACACGCTCGCTGCCTGGCCACACGAATTCGATCGACAGGAGATCTAAACGTTCCCGACACGAGAAAGTGGCGGTGCATGCCAATTCAAGTCGTATTGGAATGCTGAGAGGTCCAATCAAACGAGTCCGACGCTCACACATCACGCATCACGGCAGTTGGCGCCACACCGAACCGATCTCGAAAGCGGCGAGAGAAATGAGCGGCCGATATGAACCCGCAGCGCCATTGATGCACAAAATTCTCGTTCAGCCCGAACTATAGCTCGACCGCAGCCGTCGAGGCATCAGTCCACCCTCCTCGCATGCCGTCAGGATCTGCGACTTGAACTCCGTGCAGTGACGGATGAAGGCTCTAACTGAACGACCATGGCCACGGCTCCCGTACGCGGATGGTGCCCGCGAGATCTAGAGGTTACATTTTGCTGGGTGGGTCCTGCAGCGATCCACATCAAGCGGGTACGGATGGTCCGTCACCGCATCACCTGTCGTCACTTTAAGGGAAGCCGATGTTCAAAGTCTTCATTACGTTCAAAACCGTCGCCGCCATGTTCTTGATCTCGCTCGCCGCCGCCTGCGCCACCAGCAATCCAGAGCACCTGGATACTGCGATCGCCGCCGGCTTCAAGATCGTCACGCCGATCAATGCGGATCAAAAAGCGATCTTCGCGAAACTTCCGAAGAACACGATCACACCGGTCAACTACCGTGGTGCGACCTACTACGTGCTGCCTGATTCTTCGAATGGGATGGCCTATGTTGGCAGTTCTGCACAGTACTCAGTCTATCGGGAGATGCGGTATCAGAAGCAAATGAGCAATGAGGATCTGAAAGAGGCTCAGATTGACGAGTTGAACAATATGAACTGGGGCGCGTGGGGTGGCGCAGGGGCGGCTTTCACCGCCGGATTCCCTTGATAGCAGAAGGTGGACGGATCCGCCGGATTGACATACGCAGAACTCGCCTGGCATCCTGAGACTCTTCGCAGGTCTTGTCGACCAGGTAAGGCCACTGAGGTCAGTGCCGCACGACCCAGCGGGGCCTCGCTCGAGATCCGGCCTCAGTTCCTCTGAAGCATGCGGGAGAAGTAGTGGCGCGAGAGGCGCACGCCCGACGTCATATTGGCGTCGATCATGCGAAACCAGTCTTCGTGCAGTGGAGGGGAAGGCCGTATCAAAGTACTGGCCCCAGCGTTGCGATCAGGTTGTTCCACAGGCGGCGCGAGAGCGGCCAGGCCGCCACCATCTCGCGCGTGACCGGATGCGAGCGGGCGATGTATTGTTGCTGGCGCTCGCGCATGGTCGCCGTGAGCGCCTTGTCGTGAAACAGGATGTTGTTCTCGTAGTTCAGATCGAAGCTGCGACGATCCATGTTGGCCGAGCCAATCAGGCTGATTTCGCCGTCCAGGGTGACGGACTTGGTGTGCAACAGGCCGCCTTCGTATTCGAGGATCTTCACGCCGGCCGCCAGCAACTCGGCGTAGTAGCTGCGGCTTGCTGCACCGACGATCCATGAGTCGTTGCGCGCCGGCAGCACGAGCGTCGTGTCGATGCCTCGGTAAGCCGTGGTGCACAGCGCGCTGAGCAGTGCGTCGTTGGGCACGAAGTAGGGCGTGGTAATGACCACGTCGCGGCGCGCCGCGAACAGCAGCGTCTCGAACATTTCCGGCATGGCCGAGAAGCGCACCGTTGGGCCGGTGCCGACCACCTGCGCCGTCACCCCGCCGGGCATCGGTTCGGGCAACGGACGGGCCAGCAGTGCGAGCAGCTCATCCTGGTCCGTGTCGACGTAGGTCATCCAGTCGCTTGCGAACAGGATCTGGTTCTGCCGCGCGATCGGCCCTTCGAAGCGCACCACGGCATCGACCCAGGGCGCGAATTTGGCCTTCACGAGGAATTCGGGGTCGGCGCAGTTCTGGCTGCCGCAATAAGTGATGCGATCGTCGACCACCACGATCTTGCGGTGGTTGCGCAGGTCGATGCGGCCGTGGAAAGGACGCAACAGCAGATGGCCGATGGGCAGCCCGGTGGCCACTTGGACTCCGGTCGCGCGCATTGCCGGCCAGTGCTCGGAGCGAACCATGCTGCGCGAGCCCAGGTCGTCCACCATCGCCCTGCATCGCACGCCGCGAGCCGCAGCCCGTTTCAGGGCCTCGACCACCTTGCGGCCATTGTTGTCCGGCAGCCAGATATAGAAGAGCAAGTGGACGTGATCGCGGGCGGCGTCGATATCGACCACCATGGCGTCGATTGTCGCGGTTGAGTCGGCCATCAACTGCGGCCGATTGCCTTCTACTGGACCGAAGCCGCTGATCGAGTGGCCCAGCTCGAACAAGTGGCGCCAGTGCGGGTGCACCGAGGCGAGCCCGCTGCCGGCTTCGGCTGCAGCGGCACCCGGAATCTGGGCGATGCGCTTGAGCACGCCATCCAGGCGCTTGACCCGCGTACCGCCGATGTTCGCCTCGCCGAGCAGCAGGTAGGCAACCATTCCGATCAGTGGTATCGCACCCACCACCGCGATCCACGCGATGCGCGAGGCGGGATCCCGATGCGGCCGCAGCAGGATCCGCGCGATCACAAGAAATTCAAGCAGCGTGACGATCGCGATGGCGATCAGAGAATGACGGAGCGCGTCGAACATGCGGGCCTTCAGGTCGACCGGGGAGCCGGCTCGTGATTGTGTAGGGAAAACGGGGTGAGGACTGTTGCCTCGAGACACCTGTTCCAGGACGGGTTCAGGCAATTTCGTTCACACTGAACCCTCCAACTACCTGCGCGTGATTCAGCCTCCGGCAAACCTCCGACCCCCCTCTTGGCACGTCACGCATGCGAGTCATCCCGCCATGCGGCAGCTGGATTCGCTTCGCTATTTCATTGCGGCCTTCCGCTGCGTCCAAATCGAAGCCTGCGTCTCTCCGGTCAAATGGCGCGAAATGACAATCTTTCGACTGAGCCAGCCGCTATGATTCCAATAGCGTCGCGGCCATTGGCTGCCTGTGCGCGTCCATTCAGTTGCTCGTATTTGTGGGAAACGGCTGAGAAACAGACAACCGTCAAATAGCCTAAAAGCGGATAGAACCACCATTGCCATCGTGCCGTTGGATCGTGTTTTTTCGTCGGCTGGAGCAATCCGCGATGTGGCGCGGGGTTTCGAGCGTCGACCCGTCGAAGGGCTCGGCCATTCTGCGAGCCATCAACATATTCATCGTACCTAAATCACGGCAGGTTGCCGCGCAAATTCACTGGCGATTCGAGGAGGTAGCGTTCGCCTCAGCGCCGTTTTGGAATGCAAAAGATCTCATCGTTCAAGGCCCAGGCGCTGTTTCGGCGCCTCGTCGCCACTTCCGGTCCGGAGCGATCGTCCTGGGAGGCTGTCGGGGCGTTGGCGAAGGAGGCCAGGCCGAACTGGGGCCTTGATCTCCACGCGGAGCGGGAGCCGTTCACAGCCGACGCCTTCGTCTACCTGGTCGACACCAGCAACCTGTGGATCGCGGCAGCTGCGGTCGCTCCGGCGCAACTGGCCTCGCTGAGGGATGAGGTCGGGGGCGAGACAGGGCAGGGCGAAAGCACCGAGTTGCGGGCCGACTCCGCCGCGGCCATGGCCAGTGCCAGCTTGAAGGCGCAGACCGGCGATGGGGGGATGGCCTCACTCGTAACGTTGCGAGCATTGGCGGTCGGCCTTCGGGCAATCGCTGCGGCGCCGGAATTTGCTGCAGCCGCCGAGCAGTCGCCGGGGCCGGACAACAGCCACTGGCTCCTGCTGCTCTACCACCTCTCCGACGGCGAGGTGATCGCGGGGTTGGGCCATGTGGATGACCCGATCCCCGGCATGCTTGATCGGGCGACGTTGTTCGAGTACGTGGCGATCATGGTCGAGATGCATCTGAAGGCGGGCACCGTCCTGGACGCGGCAGTCGAGCGTGGCGGCGGCGTAGTACTCGCGCCGGCGCTCGAGGCCGTCGGCCTCGCCTGAGAACACAAAAAAGGAGGCATGCAGACTGCCAGCAAGCCCGACTGCACGAGCGCTTCGCCCTCTCATCGCTCCTGAGCGCCGAACTCGAGCGCGCTCTAGATCACGAGCGTTCCAGGTTGCCTCGTGTCGATTTGGCTTCCGCGTCCATGCACCAGACCGATGTCGAACTGGACCACCAGTTCGCGCAGGACTGGTTTGGCCGGAATGATCGCTTCGCACCAGCACAGACATCCTTTTGACTCGCTTTGTGCCCTCCCCAGGACGGCGCTCACATTCGTGTGGATCATGGAAGCGTTGATGGTGATGTTTCGATGAGGATGGAAGCGGAATCTTCATCGCAGCGCAGTAAGCTCGAACGCTCGAGACGGATGTGCCGCTCAGAATAAAAATGCGTCGATTTGCCAAGACTCGGGGCAAGCACTTCACAACGCGCGCAGACCGGGGGGCAGATTTGCTGAATGGAGGACCGTGAAGCAGAAAAATTCAGACCATTGCCAAGCTCGGACCCACGATCTCGGCCGACGACATCCCTCAACGCCAGCCGGCGATTGCGGGCAGTTCCAACAAGCGCAACTCGACGACCCTATTGCCACCGGCATGGGTTCGATCGACGAGGCAGGCAGCCAGGCAAAGATTCGCGGCGGCGGCGGTGGCGGCCTTCGATTCACGTTGTCGGTCGACAAGGATCTCGTCGCAGCATGAACCTGATCGAACCCACCGTTCACATTGTGGATGACGACGTGTCGTTTCTCACCGCCACGTCCCGCTTGCTGCTCGTCAGCGGTTTCACCGTGAAGACCTTCCTGTCTGCGAGTGAATTTCTTGCGCAGTACGACTGCGATGCGCGGGGCTGCGTGGTGACGGATTTGCAAATGCCCGGGTTGAACGGACTTGATCTGCAATCGGCGCTCGCGCTGACGCGCGACCCGCTGCCGCTCGTCTTTTTGACCGGACACGGCGATATTGCCTCTTCCGTACGCGCGATGCGCGGCGGTGCGGAGGACTTTCTGGAGAAGCGGGCCTCCAAGGAAGAATTGATCGACGCGATACGTCGTGCCTTGGCGCGGGACGAGCATGAGCGCGAGGCGAGGGCTCGCCACCGTGAGCGGGAGGAGCGCTTCAGCGCACTGTCGGTGCGAGAGTTCGAGGTACTTTCCCACGTTCTGCAGGGCCGGCTCAATAAGCAGATTGCCGGCGAGCTGGGAATCAACGAACGGACTGTGAAGCTGCACCGCACAGCGATCATGGCGAAACTGGGCGTACGGTCCGTCGCGGCGCTCTCGAGGTTGTCGCAGGAGGCAGGTGTAGCGGCGGCGGCTGCGCCGACCTTCCCCAAGGGGCAGTAGACAAAGGGTTTGCATGCGCTCAAAGTCCGCGTCGACCTTCGATGAGCAGCACCACTACTTTCTATGTCGCGGTCGTCGATGACGACGAGAGCGTTTGCCGATCGCTTGGCAGGCTGCTGCGCGCGTCGGGCATGCAGCCGATCACCTACGGCTCAGCAGAAGAGTTCCTTGCGGACTCGAAGAAACCTCGGTTCGACTGCCTGGTGTTCGATGTCCAGCTCCGAGGCATGTCGGGCATCGAACTGGCCCGGCGCCTGGTTGCGGAAGGTGGACACGCGCCGTTCATTTTCATCACCGCGCACGACGATGCGGAAACGCGCACCGCGGCGCAAGCCGTCGGCTGCGCGGCCTACTTTCGCAAGATCGATACCGGGGCCGATGTTCTCGAGGCCGTCCGCCGAGCGGCTGGCTGAGCAAGGACATCTGCCATCGATCTTGCGTGCCCGTCCGTCGATGGAACCCTAGAAGCTCACGGCCAGTCCGACCGAGAATCCCGAGACCTTGTGACCGAACATGTGGCGCAGCACCAGGCGCGTGCGGGTGATGAAGAGATCGTGCGCGCTTGAGTCGAGTTCGAGTCCGACTCCAACCGAACTTAGGGAGGAGAATCCGAGCACTCCGGCCTGGTCGCCGAGGTAGCGCGTGTATGCATACTCCAGCACGTAGCGCACCGGACGCTCTAGCGCCGTGAAGCCGGTCGGAGCCCGATAGCGGCTCCACAGGCTGGCCGTGATGGCGTTGGCATGGCCCTGTACCGCAGGCGAGCTGCTGCCATAGCTCTGCAGCCGGATGTTGGTGTAGCGCAGCTCGACGTCGATTTCGCTCTCAGGCCGATAGCGCTCGTAGTCCAGCATCAACGAGCCGCCGAGGCCGTAGGCGTTGAGATGGCCCCTGTCGAGAAAATCCAGTTCGGGCCCGGAGTTCCGACCGAGAAGGGCTCTGGCGATCGCCAAGTCGCTTGCGACGCGGCCGAGCGCTAGATTGACAATCGGCCTGAACTTGAGATCTGGCACCACAGGGAAGTCCCACCCCATGCCCCCGGTCAGCGCGCCGTTGTTCCATTTCACCGGGATCGCACGCTCCTGACGGCCGTTGCTCGCATAGAACGTGGGGTCGTAGCGGCTCGCGGCAATGCCACCTTCCAGATAGAGCGGAAATGACTGGCTGACGGTGAACCCGCCGGCGACCTGCGACATTGCAATCGTCGGGTTGCCGGTCTGTGGACTGGAGATCGACAACGAGCTTGAAACGAGGTCGGGCACGACGGAATAGCTCATCAGTGCGAGCACGCTGTTGACGCGCTGATGCAGCTTGGCCTCGGTCACGACGAAGTCGGCCGCCTGTTGTGCCTTCGCGCACGGGACGAAGAGCTCAGCGCCAAGCACAAGGGCCAACGGGATGAACCTCATGCATGAGTGTCTGGATGAAAAAGGGAAGAAAGGCCGGCTTCGGGCGACCGCCTCGGAAGCCACGGCCCTGCTGATCGGAGGCCATCTTGCTTGACGTTCTGCGCTTCGATGAGCGTAGCAACAAGCGTCCTAGCCCGCACCTTCCCCTTCGGGCAGTAGACGGCGAACGCCCCGCAGGCCCATAGTTTCCACGTGGCTCGCGCGCGCTTGGGGTCGAGGAAGCGACGGACCCTGCACGACCAGACGGTGGAATGCGCAATGACTCAACGAAGAACCTTGTGCTGCCTTCCGGCCAGACCGCGCCCGCCACCGGCCGCGGCCGAGCCACCGGTCACAGCGAGGGGGACTGCGCCTGCCGTACCACACAGTTAGCTGAGCAGATGCGACACTTCGACGATCTGGTGCGCCTGGCCGGGACATTGACCCTGGCAGAACGGAGGGCGGACGGAGCGGCGCACGCGATGAATGCTCAATTGCGATTGCTGCGCCAGGGATTTGATCGGGACGAAGCGCATGTTCGGTCGTCGCACGGCTTCGCAGATCGCCGCCAATGCGCAAAATCCTCATGGGCTTCCCCGCCGAGCGTGATGATGGGGAAAGACCTCGTTCATTGGACAATCCCGTTCCGCCGTGAATTTCGAACGGGCCTGGCTGCGCCGGCCCTGGCGCGGTCACCTGTTTTCGAAGCGGTTCAAATCCAGGATGCCGGCCTGCAAGGGCTGGTCGCGGCGATAGCGCTCGACCAGCGCATCGCTCACGGCCCAGAAGCCGGGGTCGGTGCGGCGCACCGCGAAGCGTTCGGAGAAGGCCGCATAGTCCGCCTCGGACTTCAGCTTCCGGATCGCGTCGGCCATGGCCGGCAGCTGGGCCGGACT
>NZ_JBFREQ010000069.1:0-11202 GCF_052114385.1 Variovorax sp. M-6
ATCGCCGGCAACACGACGGCCATCGCCAAGCTCGACGGCCGTGTCACGACCGTCGAAGGCTCGGTGTCGGAACTGACCAACAACATGAACAGCGGTTCGGTGGGCTTGGTGAAGCAGGACGCGACGACCAAGGCGATCACGGTGGCCGGCGACAAGGCGGGCACGTCGGTGGACTTCACTGGCACGGCCGGCGCACGCACCCTGAGCGGCGTGAAGGACGGTACGCTGGGCGAAACCAGCCGCGAAGCGGTGAACGGTTCGCAGCTGCATGCGACCAACGAGAACGTGAAGGCCAACACGGCGAACATCGCAACCAACACGACCAACATCGCCGGCAACACGACGGCCATCACCAAGCTCGACGGCCGTGTCTCGACCGTCGAAGGCTCGGTAGCGGACCTGACCAACAACATGAACAGCGGTTCAGTCGGTCTGGTGAAGCAGGACGCGACGACCAAGGCGATCACGGTGGCAGGCGACAAGGCCGGCACGTCGGTGAGCTTCGCTGGCACGGATGGCGATCGCGTGCTGAGCGGCGTGGCCGCGGGCAAGGCTGAAACCGATGCGGTCAATGTGGGTCAGCTCCAGAAGGCCGGCCTGGTCGACGCCGGCGGCAACACGCTCGACGCGGTGACCTACGACGCCGGTTCCAACCGCGGCGCGGTGACCTTCAACCAGGGCGGCGCTGCAGTGCTGCTGCAGAACGTCGGCGCCGGCATGGCGAACACCGATGCGGCCAACGTCGGGCAGTTGCGCGATGTCGCGTCCTCGCTGGGTGGCGGCGCCACGATCGATGCCAATGGCAAGATGGTGGCACCGAGCTACACGGTGAACAACGCCACGTACCGCAGCGTGGCCGATGCCCTCAGCGGCCTGGCCGGCACGATGGACTCCGCGAAAGATCGCATCACCGAGGTCGAGAAGGTCACGAGCACCTCGCAGGCCAACGCGCATGTGGCCACCAGCGGCGATACGACGCAGGCGGCGGTGGCCAGCGGCGACAAGGCGGTGGCGATCGGCGCCGGCGCGACGGCTTCGGCCAGCAACAGCGTGGCGATCGGCGCAGGCTCGACGACCGGCAATCGCGAGAACACCGTGTCCGTCGGCTCGGCAGGCAACGAGCGTGCGATCGCCAACGTGGCGGATGCCGTCATGGGCACCGATGCGGTCAACAAGCGTCAGCTCGATTCCGTCGCGGAAAGCGGCCAGGCCTACACCGATGCGCGCGTGAACCAGGTGCAGTCGGAAATCGCCAGCGTCAAGCGTGATTCCAACGCAGCGGCCGCATCGGCCATGGCGGTGGCGACCTTGCCGCAGTCGATCATCCCGGGGCGTGGCATGGCATCGGCCGCGCTGAGCAACATGGCCGGCGAGTCGGCCCTGGCCGTCGGTGTGTCCAAGGTGTCGGAGAACAGCCGCTGGGTCACCAAGTTTGCGGGCACGGTCAACACGCGCGGCAACGCCGGCGTGAGCGCAGGCATCGGCTTCCACTGGTAAGCCGGCGTCCAGCTGAATGAAAAGGAGCGTCACGCCGAGCGTGACGCTCCTTTTTTTTGTCGTGCGATCGCTTGGCGTGGGCCATGTGCCGCGCGCGGGGCTTACCAACGGTAGGCATGGTGCTGTAGTACTTCAGGTGACGTTTCGCTTGGCGCTTTCGGACGTTTCTGATGTACCGCCATCGATGCGCTCCGTACGATCCATTGCTGCCTTCCTGTCGATCTTGGAAGCCGCCATCAGAGGCCGATCGCAAGCACTTTCGGTCAGGTGGCCTCGACGAAATTGCAGGCCGACCGACATCCGCCGACCGCCGCGTCGGCATCCATCCACAAATGAACGGGGCATGCGTGATCCGCATGCCTCAAGGGAGCCAACATGACGGCCTTGACTACCGCGGCCCTGATCTGGGGCGTTGTCATCTGGATCTTCGTGCGCGGACGATTCGGTCCGTCCATGGCGTCCTGGACGCGAGCCATCGCGTTCAAGCCGAAGGAAGAAATGTCGCCCGAGCAGTTGTTCGGCTGCCTGCTCAGCGGCAACTTCGCCCTGCTCATGCGCGACAACTTCAACCAGATCGGGAGTTCACTGTCCGAGCGCCGAATCGGGCGGGTTCTTCGCGAGCACTGGGGGGTCGAGACGCGGGCGGACTGCCTTCGCATGATCGAGTCTCGCCGCGAGAGCCTGGGAAAGATGTCGCCGCCGGAGAAGCGCGCCATCGCCGCATGGCTCACGGGCGAACGGGTCGACTCCAACGAATACGCGGCGATCGAGGACACGTGCCGGTTCATGGCGCTTCGCGCCCACATCACGCACGTCGACGAGCTTCGGAACGACCACCTGAGCGTTCTCGCCTGGGACATCCAGCAGCTCGCCTATCTGGTGCGCCTGGCCTGCGCGGTCGGCCATGTGTCGAAGCCGTCGGCAGAGGAAATCCTCGGAGCGCTGAGGACGCGTGCCCGGGCGCACTATGGGTCCTGGAAGGACTATTCGCTGGCGGCCCTCATCGGCCTCGGCATGCGGGGTTCGCTCGAGGTCTTCGACCACGCGGAGTGGACGCAGTTCGCACGCACCCATGCGGTCTTTCTGAACGAACGCCGCTCGCCCACCAAGAGCGCGTCGCGATGGACGGTCGCCGCCGTGCAACGGGACGCGCCAGCCGCACCCGCTCGCTTCGAGTCTGGCAGCCGTGGTCCGGCTGCCGGTGCGGTTGCGCCATGACGCGCCCGGCCGCTCTGCGACGAGCCGGGGTGCTCGCCTATGGCCCCCGCTCGCGCGAATACCTTCGACGCGTCATGCGCTCGTTCGGCTATGCACCGCTGGTGTTCGCCAGTCTCGACGAACTGACTGCGATGGGTCCCGCGGCGTCGACCCTCGACATGCTGCTTCTCGGCGATGTGCCTGACACGGACAGTCTTGGGCGTGTTGTCATGGCGAGCGCCCGCGCCGCGGTCGGCCCGAACGCGCGGGTGCTCCATGCGCCTCTGCAACCGCGCGGGCGCGCGCGAAATCGCGGTGCGACGGTCGACAACATCGACACCGCTTCGCCGCGCTACTTCGGCGATCTCTATGGCGCGATCCTGTCTTTTCTGAACTCTCACGGGTTCGAAGGCACGCAGGCACCGTTTTCGTGGGGTGGCCATGCGTTCCATCCGATCGAAAAAACCGTCTCCTTCGCCGGCGAGGAGGTCAAGCTGGATCCCGTGGCGTTCGATGTCGCGCTCGAGTTCTTCTTCAGCATCGGTCGCCCGGTCACGAGAAAGTGGCTCAAGCGCATGTTGCCTACGAGCGAGCGCGGGGCGAACTGGCATCGCATCGACAACATCGCCTGCACGGTCGACGACCTGCGCGTCGCGATCCAACTGCATGAACCGAACGGCTGGGCCCTCGACGCCCTGGGCGACGTCGGCTATCAGTTGCGGCGCTTGCCGCGGCCAGCCACCGAGCAACACCGCGCACGCGTTCCGCGATCCGGGTCGACCAGGAATCGCGCCCCGAAGGAAGAGGTGCGTCTCCAATTGGAGCTTTGAACGGGGATCGATTAGTCTCGCGCGGTGTGCCCGTCAACTCGGGGTGGAGATTCCATGGTTTCCAAGGTCGGCCTGCTTGCGCGGGGCCTCAATTCGAACACCGCCCTGATGGCGTTGATCGGCTTGCTGGGTATTGCCAGCTATTTCTTTGGCCAGCCGATGGCCATCGAACTGCACTGGTTCTGGATGGCGATGTTGTCGTTCTCCATCGTCGCCCTGTCGGTCATGCTGTTCGTCCGCTCTCGCACCAGCCAACGGCGAGACGACGAACTCCACGCCATCCTCGATGCCGTCCCCCATGTCCTTTTCTTCAAGGACACCGATTTGCGCTACCGGGAAGTGAACGCGGAGTTCGAGCGGACATTTCATATCGACAAGGTCGCCGTGATCGGCGAGGACGACATGAAGCTCTTCGGAGCCGAGCTTCACGATCGCTTCGTGTCTCAGGACAAGGAGCTCATGGCGTCCGGAGAGGCGCGCACCTACCACGAAGAGATGACGATCGACGGCGCAGTCCGCAGCCACCAGACGCGCAAGCGGCCAGTCCGAGATCGCCGCGGAAAGCTGCGCGGCGTGGTCGGCGTGGCCATCGATGTCACAGAGCAAAAGCTGCTGCAGCGCCAGCTCGAGGATGCGCACGACGGGCTCGGCATCGCGCTGGAAGCCGCGCGCATGGGCACCTGGGAACTGGACCTGAGCACCGACGAACTCCAGGCCGACGAGCGCTGCCGCCAGGTGCTCGGACTAAAAGGCGACAGCCTCGACGTGTCGATGGTCTATGCCCGGATGCATCCCGATGACAGGGACGACATCAAGCAACGCGTCGAACGCGCAATCACGCACAAGAGCGTCTCAGCCTACGAGTTTCGCGTCGTCGACGATTCAGGGGCGATCCGCTGGATAGAGGGCTTTTCATCGCCGAATCGACTGCGCAGGGGAAACAATCACCTGATCGGCGTCAACCGGGACATCACCGAACGCCGCATGGGCGAACTCGCGGTGAACGAGGCCAAGCTGCAAGCCGAACGGGTGCTGGCGGAACTCGAGGAATCACAGCTCGAACTCGAACTCGCGCTGAGCAGCGGCGGGCTGGGCGTGTGGCGTTCGGTCACTCGATTGCGCAAGGGTGCCGAGCCAACGGGCCGCGAACTGGGGGCGACGCTCATCGTGGCCGACCCCAGGATCCATGAAATCTGCGGCCGCGACGCCGACCTCAGCTATCGCGACATGTTCAAGCTGCTGCATCCGGATGATCGCAGGAGAGTTGCCGTCGCGCTGGACCAGGCCTACCGGAAAGGGACCGGCGCCTACCGCGATCAGTTCCGCATCTGCAACCGTGACGGCGTGGTGCGTACGGTGGATGTGCGAGGCAGCGTGACGACCGGCGCGGAGGCGGGCAGCGACTCGATGCTGGTCTCGTTCACCGGCATCGCCAAGGACATCACCAAGGACGAGGAGCTCAAGGCGAACCTGATGACCAAGGCCGAGGAGGCGCGATCGGCGCTGGACGCCAAAGGCCAGTTCCTCGCCATGATGAGCCATGAAGTCCGCACGCCTCTCAATGGCGTGCTGGGGATGATCGATCTGGTCCTCGACACGCCGCTCGCGGACGAGCAGCGGGCGATGCTGCTGCGCAGCCGGGAATCGTCGGTGGCATTGCTCACGATCATCAACGACATCCTCGATTTCTCGAAGATCGAGGCGCGCATGCTCGACGTCGAGCACCGGGCGCTGTCGCTGTCCAGTCTCATCGAGGATGTCTGCGCCACGCTGCTTCCGGAAGCGAAGCGCAAGGCGATCAGCCTGGAATTCAGTGTCGATGGGCAGATACCGAAATTCATCGTCGGCGATTCCGTGCGGCTGCGGCAGATCCTGACGAATCTGATCGGCAATGCCGTCAAGTTCACAAGTCAAGGCGGCGTCAAGGTCGGCGCTCGCAAGGGCCCCGGCGGCTTGCTGCAGCTGACCGTCGAGGACACCGGCATCGGCATCGACCCGCGCGCCACCGAATCGCTTTTCCAGCCGTTCCGACAAGCGAACATCGCCACCACCCGGCGCTACGGCGGCACCGGTCTGGGACTCACCATCGTCAAGCAGTTGGTGGAGTTGATGCAAGGCACAGTCCGCTGCGACAGCGAACTCGACCGAGGCAGCCGGTTCACCGTGACCTTGCCGCTCCGACCCTGGATACCCGCCGCCGGCTCGCTGCCGGCGCGCACGCCGGCGGCGAGTCCGATCTTCTCCCCGGCCAGCTCGACCGCCGGAACCGCCGAGGCGGCGATGCCGATCGGCAGAGGGCGGAAGGTGCTGCTCGCCGAAGACCATGAGGTCAATCGCGAGGTCATCACGCTGCAACTCGCAAAGATCGGTATCGAATGCGACGTCGCCGAAGACGGCGAACAAGCCTGGGAGAAGCTCATGGCGCCCGGCGCGAGCTATGCGCTGCTGCTGACCGATTGCAACATGCCGCGCCTCGACGGCTACGACCTGACGAAGCGGGTGCGCGCTCATGAGGCGAGTCTGGGACTGCCGAGATTGCCGATCGTCGCGTTGACGGCCAATGCATTGCGAGACGAAGCCGAGCGTTGTCTCGCGCTCGGCATGGATGCCTATCTGTCCAAGCCCTTGCAGCTTCATGAACTCAGGCAGGCGTTGGCAGACGTCCTGGCGCAGCAGGCGGCGACATCCGGCGTGTCCGATGCCGGGGCATCGAGCCCGTCGCCCCCCTACCCGGCACTCGCCGAATTGTGCGGGGGAAGGTTGGACAAGGTCGCCGGGTTGGTCCGTATCTTCGTTGCCGCCACCGAGCAGGATCTGAAGTCAATGGATCAAGCGGCCGAGAGTGGCGACCACCTTCGACTGCGGCAGTTGGCACATCGACTGAGCTCGGCCTGCCATCAACTCGGCGAAACGAAGGTGGTCGGTGCATTGCAGGCCATCGAGCGATCGGAAGAGGCCGAAGGGATCGGGCCGAAGGATGCCCTCCTTGGCCTTTACCGTTCGGCAAGAGATGAACTGGTGTCGGTGCTTGAGCGTGCGTCCGAATTCATTCGCCTGCAGGGTCACAAGGCCTGAGGGGGCCGCCGCGGCGAATGCGTTGAAGCGAGCCGAGGCCGTCTGCCGCCTCGCCGCCCGGCACCGAGAAATCGGTGATGAGGAGATCGCAGGGCGTGAAGCGCAAAGCTGACAACAGCTTGTCCGGCGAGTCTGCCTCGGCCACCACTTCGATCTCGCTTCTGTCCGCATTGATGCGAGTCCGCATTTCATCTGCATCAAGACGGTGAGACGGTGTCGTGCGACCGATCACGATCCAACGCATCGTTGACGTCGGCGGGTTGCATCTTTTTTGTTAGGCGTGTGCGGTCCTTCGCAGTGGCCGCGAGCGACTGTCGCTCGGCATTCGACTCGGCATTTCGTCACGGCGTACGTCAGAAGTGCGTCATCTCGGACTTTTCACAAAGCGGCCGCAGCGTTTTCTCATTTCTTATTGAAGCCACATTTACTAAAGTCCCGGGGCCCAACCTGGGTGAAGAGTGTGGTCCGAGAGGGCTCGGAATCTCGCGACAACGGCATCGGCAACGGTGCCTTCAATCTGCTTCACCACCGAATCGAATTGCGCAGTGCAACTTCGACTCGATCGATTGGGCGGCGAGCGCGCAAGCGTCACCGCTTTCAAAGCATGGTGCTTTCACTCGAATCCGGTTGGGGCTCAACGGCGATTCTGCCGGGTCTTTATTGCCCGGCATCTGCCGTTGAAAACGAATTTCGATTTCATTTCATTTCATTTCATTTCATTTTCATTAGGCGCGAGTATCCAGTGGCTTCAAAAAAGACTGCAGTTGTTATCAACAAAAATGGCAAGAGCGCGGGCGAGGCGGTCGCCCTGGACGGGAAGTCGCCGGTCAAGGTCAAGGCCTTGCCCAACGTCAAATACCTGCTCAAGGACGAAAGCGGCGTTGCGCCGGAAAACGCCACCCTGACACGTGTCGGCGATGACCTCCAGCTGACGCTGGAGGGCGAAACCAGCCCAGCCTTGATTCTGGAAGGCTACTTCTTGCTGGCCGAGCCTCCGGGCCTGTTCGGCGTTGCGGAGGACGGCCAGCTCTATGCGTATGGCCGGACCGATGGGGCGGGCGCGATCTTCTCGTTGGCCAACGGGGACATGACGGCGGTTGCGCTGGCTGGCGATCCGGTCGCTCCAGGTGCTGCCGGCAGTGACGACGGCAACTTCGGTGCCTTCTGGCCCTTGCTCATGCTCGGTGGTTTGGCGGCGGGCGGCATTGCGTCGACCAGCCAGGGTTCTTCGGGCTGGGTCCCACCTCTCGATGTCAAGCCCGAACCCGAGCCGGCCAAGGTGCTCCCTGCGCCGAAGCAGGCGGGTGCGATCGACAACGTCGGCACGATCACCGGTCCGATTCCGGACAAGGGCTTCACCGATGACACGCGCCCCGAATTCTTCGGTCAGGGCACGCCTGGCAACACCATCACCATTTCCGATCACGGCAAGGTGATCGGCGAGGTCGTTGTCGACGGCAATGGCAACTGGACCTTGACCCCGACCGAGGAGCTCGGCGAAGGGCCGCACTCGATCACCATCACGGAAACCGACGCGGCCGGCAACAAGAGCGAGCCTTCGGACCCGTTGGAGTTCGGCGTCGATCTGACGGCGCCGACCAAGCCCAAACTGGGCGATGGCGAGGGTCTGGAAAGCGTGATCGACAACGTCGGAACGATCGTCGGCCCGATCCTCAACGGTGGCGTCACCGATGACAGCTTCCCCGAATTCTTCGGCAAGGGCGAGCCCGGCAACACGATCACCATCTACGACAAGAACAATGTGGTGCTCGGGCAGGCCGTCGTCGACGGCAAGGGTGACTGGACTTTCTCCCTCGAGAACCCGAACAAGACCGGCAAGTTGGAAGACGGACCACACTCGATCACCATCACGGAAACCGACAAGGCCGGCAACACGAGCGTGCCCTCGGATCCCTTCGTCTTCGAGGTCGACACGACGACGCCGACAAAGCCCGGTGTGGGCGATGGCCAAGGGCTGGAGAGTGCGATCGACGATATCGGAGCGATCACCGGCCCGATCTCCAAGGGCGGCGTCACGGACGATGCCCAACCTGAATTCACCGGCAATGGCAAGCCTGGCAATACCATCACTGTCTCCGACAACGGCAAGGTGATCGGCGAGGTCGTTGTCGACGACAAGGGTCACTGGACCTTGACCCCGACCGAGGACCTGGCCGAGGGGCCGCACTCGATCACCATCACGGAAACCAGCAAGGCCGGCAAGGAGAGCGAGCCTTCGGATCCCTTCGAGTTCGGCGTGGACCTGACACCGCCGGATGCCAGCAAGCTGGCGATCACGGGTGTGGAAGACGACATTGGCCTGGTGACGGGCAACGTGGCGCCTGGCGCGACGACGGACGACAGCCGACCGTTGATTCATGGCACGGGCACGGTGGGCGACACCATCATCGTGATGGTGAAGGACGGGGCGGGCAGCCGCGAGCTGGGCCGCGCGACGGTGGACGCGGACGGCAAGTGGTCGCTGCAGGTGCAAACGGCGCTGGCTGAAGGCGCGAACGAGTTCACGGCGATCGAGATGGACCCTGCGGGGAACAAGACCGACCCGAGCGCGCCGTACGCGGTGACGGTGGACACGGGCCGACCGGAAGTGCCTGTGATCGACAACATCCAGGACGACGTGGGTGTGGTGCACATGCTGCAAAAGGGCGAGGTGACCAACGACGCGACGCCGACGATCTTCGGTTCGGCGCAAGCGGGCAACACCGTCAAGATCTATGACGGCGCGACGCTGCTGGGCGAAGTGAAGGTGGAGCCCAATGGCAAGTGGAGCTTCACGCCTGGCGTGAACCTGGCCGATGGGGCGCACAACCTGACGGCGACGGCGACGAACCCGGTGGGCCAGACCAGCGATGCGACCGGGATCTGGAACTTCGTGGTCGACACGAAGGCGCCGGACGCGGTGAAGGACCTGGTGGTGACGGACGACGTGGGCAGCAAGACCGGCCCGCTGGTCAGCGGCGAGACCACCGACGACAACCGCCCGACCTTCAGCGGCAAGGCCGAGCCTGGCAGCAAGGTGTCGGTGTACGACGGCGCGGCCAAGCTGGGCGARGYGGACGTTGACGGCAACGGCAACTGGAGCTTCACGCCGGSCAAGGCGCTGGATGACGGCCCGCACAGCTTCACGACCAAGGTGACCGACCCTGCGGGCAACGAGAGCGCATCGAGCACGCCGGTGACCGTGACGGTGGACACCTCGGGCGTGGTGGTGTCGATCACGCAGGTGAAGGACGACATCGGCAGCGTGACGGGCAACATCACGCCCAACGGCGTGACGGACGACACGCGTCCGGAGATCCAGGGTACGGGCAAGGCCGGCAGCACCATCACGGTGATGGACGGCGCGAACGTGCTGGGGACGGCGAAGGTGCAAGCCAACGGCACGTGGAGCTTCACGCCCACGGTCGACCTGGGGCAGGGCGCGCACAGCATCACGGCGCAGGCCGAGGATCTGACGGGGACCAAGAGCGACCCGACGCCTGCGTTCGTCTTCCGCGTGGACACGGTGGCGCCTGTGGCGCCGACGATCGGCGCGGTGACGGACGATGTGGGCGAAGTGCAGGGTGCGCTGGTGAATGGCGGGACGACGGACGACCCGTCGCCGACGCTGTCTGGCAAGGCCGAAGCGGGCAGCACGGTGACGGTGTACGACGGCGGCAAGCTGCTGGGCAGCGTCAAGGCCGGCGCGAACGGTGACTGGAGCTACACGCCGACGACCGGCCTGAACGAAGGCAAGCACGAGTTCACGGTGACGGCGACCGACGCGGCGGGCAACACCAGCGCCCCCTCGGACAAGTTCACGGTGACGACCGACTACACGCCGCCGAACGCGAAAGATCTGGCGATCACGGGTGTGGAAGACGACGTGGGCCTGGTGACGGGCAACGTGGCGTCGGGCGCGACGACGGACGACAGCCGACCGTTGATCCATGGCACGGGCACGGCGGGCGACACCATCATCGTGGCGGTGAAGGACGGGGTGGGCAGCCGCGAGCTGGGCCGCGCGACGGTGGGCGCAGACGGCAAGTGGTCGCTGCAGGTGAGTGCACCACTGGCGTCGGGGTTGAACGAGTTCACGGCGGTGGAGATGGACCCTGCGGGGAACAAGACCAGCCCGAGCGCGCCGTACGCGGTGACGGTGGACACGGGCCGACCGGAAGTGCCGGTGATCGAGAACGTCCAGGACGACGTGGGTGTGGTGCACATGCTGCAGAAGGGCGAAGTGACCAACGACGCGACGCCGACCCTCATCGGTACGGCGCAAGCGGGCAACACCGTCAAGATCTATGACGGCGCGACGCTGCTGGGCGAGGTGAAGGCGGATCCGAGCGGCAAGTGGAGCTTCACGCCTGGCGTGAACCTGGCCGATGGGGTGCACAACCTGACGGCGACGGCGACGAACCCGGTGGGCCAGACCAGCGATGCGACCGGGATCTGGAACTTCGTGGTCGACACGAAGGCGCCGGATGCGGTGAGCGGCCTGGAGGTGAAGGACGACGTGGGTGCCAAGCAGGGCCCGCTGGTCAGCGGCGAGACCACCGACGACAACCGCCCGACCTTCAGCGGCAAGGCCGAGCCTGGC
>NZ_JBFREQ010000070.1:0-9829 GCF_052114385.1 Variovorax sp. M-6
CTGGAGGCGTCGCAGCTGCAGGCGTACTGCAAGGCGTCGATCGCGAGCTACAAGGTGCCGAGGTACGTGGAGTTCGTGACGAGCTGGCCGCTGACGGGCAGCCAGAAGATCCGCAAGCTGGAGCTCAAGGCCAGGGCTCAGGCCACGCTCGACGAAGCGGCGGCCAGCGCCCGCCAGGAGGCCAACCGATGATCCACTACATCCTGCGGCGGCTGGGCCAGTCGACGATCACCGTGCTGCTGGTGACGCTGATCATCTTCGTGATCGTGCGCCAGGTCGGCGACCCGACCCACCTGATGCTGCCGCCCGAGGCCACCGAGGCCGATCGCGAGCTGCTGCGCAACCAGATGGGTCTCGACCGCCCGGTGGTGATCCAGTACGGCGCCTACCTGCTCGATCTGGTCCGGGGCAACCTGGGCATGTCCTACCGCTTCTCGCGGCCGGCCCTCGGGGTCGTCATCGATGCCCTCGGGCCGACGCTGCTGCTGACGCTCACGTCGCTGGGGCTGGCCGTGGCCGTCGGGGTGCCGCTCGGCGTCGCCGCGGCGGTGCGGCGCGACAGCTGGATCGACCAGTTCTCCAAGGTCTTCGCGGTGCTGGGCCAGGCGGCGCCGCCGTTCCTCTTCAGCCTGCTGTTCATCCGGCTGTTCGCCATCCAGCTCGGATGGCTGCCGACCGGGGGCTACGGCCGCTCCGTCAACCTGATCCTGCCCGCGATGGCGCTCGGCTGGTATTCCTCGGCCGGGATCATGCGGCTGACGCGCTCCTCGATGACCGAAGTGCTGGACTCCGAGTACATCAAGCTGGCGCGCATCAAGGGCGTGCCCGAGCGGGTGATCGTCTATCGGCATGCGCTTCGCAACGCGCTGCTGCCCGTCATCACCTTCATCTCGCTGCAGTTCGGCGTGCTGATGGGCGGCGCGGTCTCGGTCGAGTTCGTGTTCGCCTGGCCCGGGGTGGGCCGGCTGATCCTCGAATCGATCTCCAACCTCGACTACACGGTCGTGCAGGCCGCAGTGACGGTCGGCGCCCTGATTTTCACCAGCGTCAACCTGGCCGTGGACATCGTCTACGCCACCATCGATCCGAGGATCCGCTATGCATGAAGTCTCCACCCCGGCCGCCGACCGCGCGGCGCGGCGTCAGGTCCTGCGCCGGCCGGCCGACGTGCGCGTCGCGCTGCCCGCGACCGCCGGGCGCAGCCTGTGGCTGTCGCGCCTGCAGTTCGGCGTCGCCGCCTTCCTGGCGCTGGCACTGGTCGCGTGCGCGCTGTTCCCGGGCGTCTTCGCGCCCCAGGATCCGGCGGCGATCTCGCTGTCGGCCACGCTGAAGCCGCCCTCGGCGGAGCACTGGTTCGGCACCGACCAGCTGGGTCGCGACATCCTGTCGCGCACCATCTGGGGGGCGCAGGTCTCGCTCTTCGTCGCGCTGTGCGCGGTCGCGGTCGCCGGCGCCTTCGGCGGCCTGCTGGGCATCGCGGCCGGCTACCTGGGCGGTGTCGCCGATGCCGTGGCCATGCGGCTGGCGGACATCCAGCTCGCGCTGCCGGCCGTGATCCTCGCCCTCGTTCTGGTCGGCGCGATCGGCTTCTCGATGTTCAACCTGATCCTGGTGCTGAGCCTGGCGAACTGGGCGCGTTTCGCACGCGTCACCCGCAGCGAGGCACTGAGCCTGCGGGAGCGCGACTTCGTGCTGCTGGCACGGCTGGCGGGTGCCTCGCGGCTGCGCATCATCATCCAGCACATCGCGCCCAACGTGGTCAACACCTTCATCGTGCTGGCCACGCTGGACGTCGGCATCATCATCATCCTGGAGGCCACGCTGAGCTTCCTCGGCCTCGGCGTGCAGCCGCCCACGGCGTCCTGGGGCTCGATGATCGCGGACGGCCGCGGCTACCTCGAGACCGCCTGGTGGATCTGCGGCATTCCGGGCCTGGTCCTGATGCTCGCGGTCGTGTCGGCCAACCTGCTGGGCGACGCGCTGCGCGATTGGCTCAGCCCCAACCTGACCCGGGCATGGTGAACGACGTGAAGCCACTCCTCGAGGCCCGCAACCTCACCACCATGCTGCGCAGCCGCCAGGCGGCAGGGCGCGGCGGCGCCGGCGTCGTCACCGCGGTCGACAACGTGAGCCTGAAGGTCGGGGCCGGCCGCGCGCTTGCGATCGTCGGCGAGTCCGGCTCCGGCAAGAGCATCACCTGCCTGTCGATGCTGGGCCTGCTGCCGTCGAACGGGCGGCTGGTGGAGGGCGAGGTCCTGTTCAAGGGCCGCGACCTGGCCCGCATGTCGCAGGACGAGCTGCAGAAGGTGCGCGGCCGCGAGATCGGCATGATCCTGCAGGATGCGATGACCTCGCTCAATCCGCTCTTCACGATCGGCGACCAGGTGGCGGAGGTGTTCCGCTATCACCAGAACATCACCGACCGCGCGACATTGAAGCGCAAGTGCATCGAGGTGCTCGAGAAGGTGAAGATCCCGGCCGCCGAGGAGCGCCTCAACAGCTACCCCTTCCAGTTCAGCGGCGGCATGCGCCAGCGGGTGTCGATCGCGATCAACATCGCGCTCTCGCCCGACCTGCTGATCTGCGACGAACCGACCACCGCGCTCGACGTCACGGTGCAGCTGCAGATCCTGAACCTGCTGCGCGATCTGCAGCGCGAACAGAACATGGCGATCGTCTTCGTCACGCACGACCTGCATCTCGCGGCGCAGTTCTGCGACGACGTGGCGATCATGTACGGCGGGCGCATCGTCGAATCCGGTCCGATCGGCGATGTCTTCGAACGCCCGGTGCATCCCTACACCGTCGGCCTGCTGCAGGCCGTGCCCGCGCTGGCCGCCTACGACCGCCGGCTGGCCGCCATCCCGGGCCAGCAGCCGACGCTGGCGAACCTGCCGCAAGGCTGCCGCTTCCAGCCGCGCTGCAAGTTCGCGGTCGCGCAGTGCAGCACCCAGTACCCCGACTGGTTCGAGTGGAACGAGGGCGAGCGCCGGGTCGCCTGCTGGCTCACCGAGCAGCGGCTCGGTGCGTACGACACCAGGGTGCCGGCCGGCCCGCGCCGGTCCGCCGAGGCATTGCAGGAGGTCAGCCGATGAACCGCTTCGACGAGAGCGCGGCCCAGCGCGAGGCCTATCTCAGGGTGCGCGACCTGCGCAAGGTCTACCAGATCCGGCGCGGCCTGTTCGGGCGTCCGCGGCCGCTGCAGGCGGTCGCCGGCGTGAGCTTCGACGTGCCGTCGGGCAGCACCTTCGGCCTGGTCGGCGAATCGGGATCGGGCAAGACCACCATCGCCAAGATGCTGATGCTCGCCGAGCCCGCGACCTCGGGCTCGATCGAGGTGGGCGGACAGAGCCTGCAGGCACTGAGCAAGGCCGAGCGGGAACACTTCCACCTGGCGCTGCAACCGGTCTTGCAGGACCCGTACAGCTCGCTCAATCCGCGCATGCGCATCGGCCGGATCATCGACGAGCCGCTGCGCATCCATCGCGCGCTCGGCGGCAAGGCGCTGGATGCGCGGGTGCGCGAACTGCTCGAACTGGTCGGGCTGCCCGGCGACGCGGGGAAGCGCTTTCCGCACGAGCTGTCCGGGGGGCAGCGCCAGCGGGTCTCGATCGCGCGTGCGCTGGGCCTGAATCCGCGCTGCATGATTCTCGACGAGCCGGTCTCGGCGCTCGACGTCTCGATCCAGGCGCAGATCCTGAACCTGCTCAAGGACCTGCAGCAGCGGCTCGACCTCACCTACCTGCTGATCTCGCACGACCTCGCCGTCGTGGCCTACATGAGCCAGCGCATCGGCGTGCTCTACCTGGGCCAGTTCATGGAGATCGCCGACACGGCGGACATCGTCGGCGACCCGCGCCATCCCTACACCCGCGCGCTGATCGCCTCCGTCGATGCGCGCAGCGGGCAGCGCGACGGCGAGGCTGCCGTCTCGGGCGAGATCCCTTCGCCGATGAACCCTCCGAGCGGCTGCCCCTACCACACGCGCTGCCCGCACGCGAGCGCGCGCTGCCGGGACGAGAAGCCCGAGCTGCGCCCCCTGGGGCCCGGTCGCTGGGTCGCCTGCCACTACGCCGAAACGCTGGTGCCGATGCGAGGCGTGCTCGCCACGCCCCGCGCGGTGCCTCCTCCCGAAGTCCTGCCTGCCGGCGAAAGCCGCCTTCACCTCAAGGAAACCTCATGACATTCAAAGCCCATGCCGTCCTGGACACGCCGCTGTTCAAGAAACTCGACCAGCTGGCCCGGACCAAGTTCCGCGAGCGCGAGCGGACCACGCACGACGAGGCTTCGATGCCGATGGAGAACCTCCAGGACCTCTGGGATCTCGGCCTGCTCACGGCCACGGTGCGCCGCGACCACGGCGGACTCGGCAGCAACGTGGCGTCCAGCGACCCCGCGACCTTCCTGCAGGGCATCCGCACGGTGGCCCGCGGATCGCCGGGCACCGCGCATTGCATGCAGGTGCAGAACCACGTGGCCTGGGCCCTCGACGAGATGGGCACGGCGCAGCAGCGCGAGATGTTCGTGAAGCCGATGACGCAGTCGATGAAGCTCTCGTCCTTCGTCGGCAGCGAAGCCAACCGCAAGCACATGTATGTGCTCAAGACCACCGCTAAGCCGGTCGATGGCGGCTACATCGTCAACGGCAGCAAGAACTACGCGACCAACGGCTTCGAGAACGGCCTGGCGATCATCTTCGCCTCGATCGAAGGCGAGACCGAGTACCTGAAGAGCCACCTGATGGTGATCGTCGAGCCGGGCATGAAGGGCGTCACGGCCAATCACGACTGGTACCGGCCGACCGGCATGCGCGCCTGTCCGAGCCCGGAGATCTACCTCGACAACGTCTTCATCCCGCACACCCACGTGCTCGGCGAACCCGGTGCCTATCCCAAGGGACGCTGGCAGGGGCGCTTCCACCTGGGCTTCGCGGCCAACTACCTGGGCGCCATCGAAGGCGCGTACGACTGGGTGATCCAGGGCCTGAAGGAGCGCGGGCGCGGCAAGGACCCGTTCGTGCAACTGCGCGTGGGCGAATCGCAGACGCTGCTGCACGGCGCGCAGGTGGTGTTCGAGGAGGCGATCGAATCCTGGACCCGCGGCGACGTGCTGGCCTCGGAGCTGGCCTCGATGAAGGCGAAGTCGATCTGCGCCCACGCGGCGCTCACCATGTCGCACACGCTGATCATGCTGGCCGGCTCGACCGCGCTGTTCGACGAGTTCCCGCTCGGGCGGCTGGTGCGCGATCTGGACACGCACGTGCTGCACGTCGGGCATGACCGCACGGCGCAGATCATCGGCGCCGCGGAGCTCGGCGAATCCTTCGACTCCACGCTGCAGCGCTGACCACCATGGATTTCCAGATCTCCCCTTCGCAGCGCGAAATGATGGCGGCCACCGAGAAGCTGTGCCGCCAGCTGCTACCCCTGGCCCACGAGGCCCACGCCAAGGGCACCGCCGAGGCCCTGAACGGCCTGCGCCGCGAGATGGCGAAGAACGGCCTGCTGGGGTTGAACCTCCCGGCCGCGTACGGCGGTCTCGACATGCCGCTGCTCGACACCTTGCTGCTGCTGCAGGTCGTGCAGAGCGTCGATTCCACGATGGGCGGGTTGACGCACCGGACCTCGACCGGCGCCGTCGGCGCGGTGCTCGAGATCGGCAACGAGGAGCACAAGCGGGTCTTCGTCGGCGGCGTCGCGCGCGGCGAGATCGGCATCAGCATCGGGATCACCGAGCCGGAGGCGGGTTCGGCCGCCACGGCCATGCGGACGCGGGCGCGCATCGAAGGCGACGATGTCGTCATCAACGGCCAGAAGATCTTCATCAGCGCCGCCCGGGACAACCATGCCACCCTGCTGTACTGCCGCTTCGGCAATACCGGGCGCGCGAGCGACATCGGTGCCCTGCTGCTGCCGCACGATGCGCCGGGCCTGACGATCTCGTCCGGCACCGTCAACATGGCCGGCGAGCGCCAGTACGAGCTCTTCTTCAGCGACTGCCGCGTGCCGCGCGCCAACATCCTGGCGGAGGGCAACGCCTTCGGCAAGCTGATCAGCGTCTACAACGTCGAACGGCTGGGCAGCATCGCGCGCATGCTGGGCTCGGCCCAGGCCTCGTACGACTACGCACTGTCGTACGTGAAGGAGCGCAAGCAGTTCGGCCGCGAGCTGGCCGATTTCCAGGGCCTGCAGTGGATGCTCGCCGAGATGAAGGTCAAGCTCGAGGCCGCGCAGCTGCTGACCTGGCGCGCCGCGGCCAACACGGCGGCCGGCCTGCCGTCGCCGCTGGAGACCTCGGTGGCCAAGGTCTATGTGGCGCAGGCGGCCAAGGAGATCTGCGACGACGCGATCCAGCTTCTGGGCGGCTACGGCTACATGACCGAATACCCGGTCGAGGGCCGCTACCGCGAAGTGCGCGGCGGCTCGATCTACGGCGGCACGCTGCAGATCCACAAGAACATGATCGCCAGCCACATCCTCAAGCGCAAGAACAGCCAGTGGGCTGGAAAGGCCGAGGAATGAGCGTGCGACTGGACGACCGCGAGCCGGTGATCGTCGACGCGGTGCGCACGCCGGTGGGCCGCCGCGGCGGGGCGATGCAGGACATGCACGCCTCGGCGCTGCTGGCCCAGGTGCTGACCGCGCTGTGCGAGCGCACGGGCGTGCCGCGCGAGCGCGTGGACGACGTGGTGGCGGGTTGCGCGGCGCAGGTCGGCGAGCAGGCCGGCAACATCGCGCGCACCGCCGCGCTGGTGGGCGGCTTTCCGTTCAGCGTGCCCGGCGTGACGGTCACGCGGGCCTGCGGGTCGTCGCAGCAGGCGGTGCACTTCGCCGACAGCATGATCCGCAGCGGTGTCTGCGACGTGGTGCTGGCGGGTGGTGTCGAGCTGATGTCGCGCACGGCGGGCGGCAACGACGACACCAAGTACGGCCGCCGGCATCCCGCGGAGCTGGTCGAGCGCCTTTCCATGCCGACGATGGGCGAGGCGGCCGAGCGCATCGCCGAGCGCTGGAAGCTCGACCGCGGCTGGCTGGACCAGCTGTCCTTGCGCAGCCACGCGCTGGCGGCCGCGGCACAGGATGCGGGCCACCTGGCCACGCAGCTGCTGCCGGTGACGCTCCCGAACGGCGAGCGTCTCGGGGCCGACGAAGGCGTGCGGCGAGGCGGGACGCCGGAGAAACTGGCCGGGCTGCAGCCGGTGTTCCGCGCCGACGGCCGCATCACCGCCGCGAATTCGAGCCAGGTCTCGGACGGCGCGGCCGGGCTGCTGCTCATGACGGCCGCCAAGGCCAGGGAGTTCGGCCTGCGGCCCCGGGCGCGGCTCAAGGCCCAGCTGGTGGTCGGCGTCGATCCCGAGATCATGCTGACCGGGCCGATCCCGGCCACGCGCCGGATCCTCGAACGCGCCGGGCTTTCGCTCGCGGACATCGACCTGTTCGAGATCAACGAGGCCTTCGCGTCGATCCTCGGCGCCTGGCTGGCGGAGCTGGGGCCGGACCTGGACAAGGTGAACGTCAACGGCGGCTCGATCGCCATCGGCCACCCGCTCGGCTCGACCGGTGCGCGCCTCATGACCAACCTGGTCTGCGAGCTCGAGCGCCGCGGCGGGCGCTACGGCCTGCAGTCGATGTGCTGCGGCGGCGGACTCGGGACCGCGACCATCGTCGAGCGTCTCGACTGATCGCCCGTCCGGCAAAGGAGACCTGCATGACGGAAATCGACCGATCGCTGATCGGACAACTCTCGGAGCCTTTCACGGTGGAGGTGGAGCCGGGTGCGATCCGCAAGTTCGCGGATGCGATCGGAGACCCCAATCCGCTCTACCGCGATCCCGCGCACGCCCGCGCCCAGGGCTACGCCAACGTGGTCGCGCCACCCACCTTCCCGACCTGCTTCCGGCCGCCGAAGGAGCCGCCATGGTTCGCGCCGCTGGACCGGCGCCGCGTGGTCGCGGGCCAGACCTCCTTCGACTATGCGCGGCCGATCGTCGCCGGCATGCGCCTGACCTGCCGCGTGCGCTTCGTCGGCGTCGAGGACAAGCAGGGCAGCAAGGGCCGCATGGAGCTGCTGCACCAGGCCGTGGAAGGGCGCGACGAGACGGGCGAGCTGGTCTTCACCGCGGGTCGCAGCACGGTCTACCGTTCGCTCGCCCAGGTCGAGAAGCGGAGCCTGGCATGAACCTTCGCAGCCTCGCCGTCGGCAGCCGCTTCGAACTGACGACCGATCCCGTCACCCGCCAGCAGCTGGTGCGCTATGCCGGCGCCTCGGACGACTACAACCCGATCCACTACGACGAGCAGTACGCGGCCGACGCCGGGCTCGGCGGCGTGATCGCGCACGGCATGCTGACGATGGCCTTCATGGCGCGGGCGGCGAGCGATTGGGCCGGTCCTGCGGGGCAGGTGCGCCGGATCGCCGCGCGCTTCACTGCGCCCGTGCGGCCGGGCGACGCGGTGCATGTGGCGGCGGTCGTGACCGCGCTTGGCGGCGCCGAGGCGCCCGACGACGTGCAATGTCGGCTCGACGCCGATGTGGCCGGCCGCGCGGTGGCTTCGGGCGAAGCCACCTTGCGGCTCCCGCGCCGCTGAGCCAATCGAGCGCCGACCCCATGACGCAGCCGCACTGGATCGATTGCACCTTCGGCGACGCGCTGCTGTGGGCCGCGGCGACGCACCGCGATCGCGAGGCCGTCGTGTGCGGATCGGAGCGCATCGACTTCGCCACGCTCGCCGCGCGCGCCTGCGCCTTCGCGCGCGGCCTCCTCGCGCAGGGCGTGGCCCCGGGCGACAAGGTGGCGCTCTGGATGGGCGACCGTGCCGAATGGATGATCGCGCGCTGGGCGGTGCCGATGATCGGCGCCGTGCTGGTGCCGGTGAACACGCGCTTTCGCGCCAACGACCTCGAATACGTGCTCGCGCAGTCGGATGCCTCGACGCTCATCATGCAGGACGAGGCACGCGGCGTGGCCTACCTGGCGCTGCTGTCGCAGCTCGAACCCGACTGGGCGAGGCAGGTCCACGGCGCCTGGCGCAGCGCGCGGCTGCCGATGCTGCGGCGCGTGATCGCCGTAGCGTCGGCGCCGCTTGCGGCGGGCATCGCGCCCTTCGAGGCCGTCGAGCAGGCGGGCCGTGAACGGCTCGGCGGCGCCGCGGCCGACGACACCTTGCGCGCGGCGATGGCCGCGGTGCGGCCGGACGACGTCGCGCAGATCCTCTACACCTCGGGCACCACCTCGTTTCCCAAGGGCGCGCAGGTCTGCCATGGGGCGCTGCTGCAGAACAACTGGCAGACGGTTTCGCGCATGCACCTCACGCCGGCCGACCGCTATCTGTCGTGCGTGCCGCTGTTCTCGGCGACCGGCACCGGCTACACGCTGTCGATGCTGATGGCGGGTGCGGCGATCGTCATCGTCGACCGCTTCGAGCCCCGTTCCTTCTGCGAGCTGGTCGAACGCGAGCGCATCACCGTCGGGTTCTTCGTTGACACCATCGTGCAGGACCTGATGGCCTTCGAGGAGCGTGCACGCTACGACCTGTCGAGCCTGCGCACCGGCACAGGCGCGCCCCTGTCGCGATCGTCCTTCCTGTGGGCGACGCACACCCTCGGCGTGCCGGAGCTGGTCGGCGTCTTCGGCATGTCGGAGACCTCGAATGCCGTGTGCCGCGTCGATTGCGGCGACTCGCTGGCCAAGCGCTCGGGCACGAACGGCCGGCCGGTGGAGGGCGTTGCGATCCGGATCGCGGACGTGGAGAGCAACGAGACGCTGGCGAGCGGGACGGTGGGGGAGATCTGCATCGCGGGCTACGTGCTGATGAAGGGCTACTACAAG
>NZ_JBFREQ010000071.1:0-7379 GCF_052114385.1 Variovorax sp. M-6
TCTGGATTCTGGATCGGCGCCGACGACAAGCTGCCTCGCAAGCTGCGTGCGGTGTTCCGCGGCGACCCGCTCCAGTTGCGCCACCAGGTCGAGCTGTCGAACTGGAAGCTCGACCCGGTGATCGCGGCCGAGGCCTTTGCGGCGGTCAATGCGGCCCATGCGAAGAAGATCGGCTTCGCCGCTCCGAAGCCAGCAGCGGCAGCGAAGAAGACGTCCAAGACGAAGTAAGGAGAACGAACCATGACGAATACCAAGGTCCTTCTTCCCGTGCTGGTCGCGTTGCTCACGGCGGCTGGCTTCCACGAACCGGCGGCCGCCTGGGCCAGCGCCAACCGCTTCGGCGGCCATGCCTATGGCGGCTGGGGCGGCGCCACGCATGTCAACCGCTGGGGCGGCTCCACCTCGCGCAGCTGGGACGGCGCCGTCAGCCACTCCAACATCTACGGCGGGCACTCTGCCGGGGTACCCGGCTATGGCGCAGTCCACACGACCGCCGGCGGCTTCAGCACCTACCGCCCGCCGGCCTATGGCTACGGGGGCTATGCGCCCTATCACGTGCCGGTGGCGGTGCCCTACTACCACGGCGGGTGCTACGACTGCGCCGGCGCAGTCGCCGCGGGTGCGGTCGTCGGCCTGGCAGCCGGCGCTGCGATCGCCAGTGCAACGCGGCCGGTGTATTCGGTGGGCGTCAACTACGCAACGGTGCCGCCCGGCGCGTCGATCGTGACCCAGGCCGGCATCACCTACTACCAAGTCGGCAGCACCTGGTTCCGGCCGTCCTACGGCGCCAATGGCGTGTACTACACCGTCGTGCCCGCACCGTACTGACCACGGCCCTTCTCCGGGCCACCGCGTGACAACTCGAGCGGCCCGATGTATTCGAGCCGCGCGCCGACTCCGTACCGCTACTTCGACGCAACGATCCCCGGGGGCTGCCAGCTGCCGGCGCCGGCGGGAAGAATCGAAGGCGGCGTGGTCTTCGGCCAGTAGAGGCGCATCACCAGATAGACCGTGTCGTCAGGCGCCGGCAACCAGTTGGCCTCCTTGGCCTTGCCCGGCGAATCCTTCTGGATGTACAGCGTCAGCGAGCCATCCGCGTTCTTCTTCATCGCCGACAGCATCGGCGAATTGATCAGGTAGCGATTGATCGGATTCTTGATCAGCAGTTGGCTCTTGCCGTCGTACATGGTCACCGACCAGAAGGCATCGACTGGAGGCAGCTTGCCGGCCGGGAAGGTCAGCGTGTAGTCGTGCTTGCTGGTATCGAGCGTCTGGCCGGCGCCGTCGGTGCGCGTGTAGGGGTACATCGCCTCGACGGCGTCGTTGCCGTAGAGGCCACCCTTCGCGGCGCCGGCACGCATCAGCCAGTCGGCCTTGTAGAACGCCTGGTCGCCGAAGAACGCGCCGACGTTCCAGCCGTTGATCTTCTTCATCCCGCCCGAGAGGAACTTGTCGACCTGCTCGTCGCCGGCCTTCATGCCGAGCAGGACCGCGCCCTTGTGCTCGAGCGAGAGGTCCTTGAATTCGAAGGTCCTGCCGGGGCCCACCCCGATGCTGGCCAGCTTGGCCCGGATCTCCTTGTCGTCAGCCGAAGGCGGCACATACTGCAGCGCGGCCGACAGATACTCGAAGAAGTTGGCCTTGATGCCAGCCGTCGTGGCCGGCACGAAAGCGATCTTCGGCGCAGCGGGCGGCGCGGGTTGACGCAGGAATGCGGAAAGCGGCTGGATCTTGTAGCCCGCCTGCACCTTCTCGACGTTCGGCATGTCGGCCGGATTGAACAGCTGGGTGCGGATCAAGGTCAGCGCGAAGGGGGTCGTGGCGTTGAACACCTTCTTGATGCCCGGGGGTGTGGCGCCCTTCCAGTCGGGGCCTGCAATCAGATAGCTCCCAGGCGCGCTTCCGGTGGCCCGGCTCCCGATGTAGCCGTAGTTGTAGGTGTTGCCGTCGACCAACTGAACCGAGTAATAGCGCTTCGTCGAGACCGCCGGCACCGTGATCACGAGCGGCTCGGCGCGCAGGTCGGCCCAGAGAATCGAGTAAGGCGTGTCGCTGTTCGGCGTGATGACGGCCGTGTCGGCGGGCGTCGAGACCCGATGCTCATGGTGCAGTTGATTGAAGGGCGCCTTGAACTGGCTGGACTTGGTGTCCACCGCGAACTCGTTCATCACGGCGTAGTTCATGACCAGCGGCAAGCCATAGACAAAGCCTTCCTCGGCGATCGCCTTGGTCTGCTCGAGACTCGGCGCGGATATGCCCTTGGCCACATCCGTCTTGGCTGCCTGCGCGATCGGATCGGTCTTGCTGGCGCAGCCAGCCGTCAGGCTGACCACCCCGGCGACCACCGTGAGCCATTTCATCAATTCCGCTTTCATGCTTGCCTTTCTTTGCCTTGAAGATCGTGATTCCGTGCACGGTTGCAGCGGTTCGCGCGATGATGGCACCGGCTCCAAGGGATTGACAACTGCCCTTTAGGGAGGGTCGACAGGCCCGCGAAGGCGGGGCCTCAAGACACACCAGACCTCGGCGCGATTCATGCTGCGTATCGCACTTGCCTGGCAGCTGGCTCAGGCGCAGGCTCAGCCATTGCGGGCCCCTCGGTCGGTGAGACCGGTAGCGTCACGCGCAGGCTGGCACCGCCACCTTCGACGTTCTCGGCCCACAGTCGCCCTCCATGCGCCTCGACCAGCGTGCGGGAGATCGACAGGCCCATTCCCATCCCGGTCGGCTTGGTGGTGAAGAACGACCCGAAGATCTGTTCAAACCGGTCCTTCGGAATACCGGAACCCGTGTCGTTGACGGCGATCTCGACCGTCTCGGTGCCGCGACGCATCGCGGTGACCACAATGCTGCGCACCTTGTGTGCTGCTTCATCGATCGCGTCCATGCCGTTGGAGATGAGGTTGAGCAGCACTTGCTGCAGGTGGATGCGATCGCCAAGAACCGGCGGCAGCTGGTGCGCAACTTCCAATTCCACGCGAATGTGGCGCGCCGCGGCGTCGGGACGGACCAATGCTGCGACATTCTCCAGGAGGTCGCGCACGTCCAATGGCATGACCTCCACCTCGTGGCGCCGCAGCATGGCGCGCATGCGATCGATCACGAGTCCCGCGCGCTGGTCATCGGCGAGGATGTCATCGACAATCGCGCGGATTTCCTCGAGGTCCGCGTGACCGGATTGCAGCATGAGGTCTGCGGCTTCGGCATTGCGCAGGATGGCGCCCAGCGGCTGGTTGAGTTCGTGGGCCAGAGAAGCCGCCAGCTGTCCCATCACGGACACACGGCCGGCGTGAGCGATCTCGTCCCGCAGACGCAACATTTCCTGCTCGGCTTCCTTGCGTTGGGTGATGTCGCTGCACACGCCCCGGCTCCGGACGGCGCGCTGGCGTTCGAATTCGAATTGCCCCTGCGCCGAGAGCCATCGCGTGCGGCCATCGGAACCGCCGACGCGAAACTCCATCTGATAGCGGCCAGCCCTGTCCCCCCCCGCCGCCTCGGAGAATGCCAGGCGAACCATGTCTCGGTCGTCAGCGTGCACCTTCATCAGCAACGACTCGAAGTTGATCTGCTCGCTCGACGAAAAGCCGAAAAGCTGCCGAGTCCGAGAGCTCGCCCAGAAGATGCCCGACGCGACATCACGCACCCAGAGGCCCAGGTTCGCGGCTTGGGTGGCGAGCGTCATGCGCTCCTCGCTTTCGCGCAACGCATGCAGCAGTCTCGCCGCGTGACGCACGTTGCGACTCAGTTCGTAGGCCATCGCGAACACAATGCCCAAAGAGAACAGGCTGACCATGATCGGCGCCTCGACAAAGCCCCAGAACACCAGGATCGCCTGAGCAACGCCACCCAGGGCGAAGAAGCAGGCCGTGCCGCCGATCGTGAGCGCAGCGGCCCTGTTGCCGCGGCGCCAGGCCGAGTGGCTGGCATCCAGGACAAAAATCGTGAGCAGGCCCATCGCCAACTGGCCGACCAGCATCCACGGATTGGGCGTCCCGATGGCGACCGAGACGTTCTCGCCCAGGAACGGAATGGCGCGCAACGCCGAGATCTCCTTGAAGTTCAGTGAACGACCGCTCAGGAAGTTGGGGAACAACGTGAAGGTCCGCAGCACGACGACTGTCCACCCCAACCAGGCGCGACCGCATTTGAGATAGCTGCGCACGAAGCCGACCAGCGACACGGTAACGAGCCAGACCGCCACATGTCCCGTGCGATGCGCGAGGGCATATTCGTCCGGCCCCTGCGTTTTCATGGCGACGAGTTCGCAGAAGGCAAGCGCGGCGGTCGCCGCCGCCAGGATCGAAAAGAACAAACTCGGCCAGGCTGCCCGATCCTTCACCCACACCGGCAAATGCACGGCAGCCAGCATGAGGCACGCGGACCCGACCATGGCCCAAACAATAGTGACCCAACTCATGAAAACTCCATTCGGCGACCAAGCCCAATTCTCGTCCGGGTCGAGTGACGTGACTTGGGAGGATACCGAAGGCCAGCATGACGGCTCGCAAACTCGTCGTCGCGTTCCGGTGCTGCCGCACCGGAACGGACATGTCGGTTCACGAGTCCGAGTTCACCCGGCGTCCGTGTATGGCCGGGACAGAAATTCGTGACTGCCTCCGATGAAGCCGGCGAGCCAGCCGCTGCTCGGGGCAGATGGGAGGGAAATTCCGCCGGATGCGCTTCAGCGTGCTCGAATCACGTCGGATACAACGCCGTTCTCGTTGACCGTGCAGTTGACTGCAGGCTGGCCGGCACCGATGCCGAGGGTGACGACATAGAACCCTTCCTCCATGGTCATCGAATCGCTGATCGGCTTGACGTTTTCCCTTGGCGCCTTGAACTCGCGGGAAACGGCGTCGATGCAACTGGTCCGCGCCACGAGCGGGGACATGAAGCCTCCTACGATCGGCGCCGGAGGCCGATAGTTGGCGCAGCCACTGGCGATGAGGCAACACATCAGGGCTGCTGCGGAACGACTGCGAAAGGACATGCTGGCTCCTCGGACTGTCTGTCCTGTACTTCAACTCATTGGGGCAGGACGCGAGCGGCCTCGCCATTGCCCTGGATGAAGACCCGCTGACCCACTCGCAGTCCGGGCACCACCGGCTGCGTCACCTCGACAAGCACACCACTGTCGGTGCGAACGAAGATTTGCTGGCCTTCAAGCGGCTTGCTGTAACGCTCCGCAATGTGGCTGCCCGCCACGCTACCGCCGATCGCGCCCACGACCATGGCCACATCGCGGCCGGTGCCACCACCGATCAGGCTGCCAATGCCCACACCGGCCAGTCCGCCCAGCACTGCACCCACGCCGGTATGGTGGGAGGTCGGGATCTCCGTCGGCATGATCTGGTCGATCTTGCCCTGGCGGATCGTCATCGATGACTGCTGCGAACCCGGTGCGGCGCAAGCGGTGAGCAAGAGAGCCATTGCGAATGCGGCGAACCGCGAGAAAAGACGCACTTTCATGGATTGGAACTCCGGTACAGGGTGGAAGAATTCTGAGTTGGCTTGACTCGGCGAAAACAATCGAAGACAGGTCTCGCGAGTCGGAAATCGCCCCATTCGGGTGATCCATGCACTGTGTGCGCTTTCCGGCAAGGCGTCTACTGCCCTTTAGGGCAGGCGCGCGCACGCCTGTTTGCCCCTATGCTCGGCCCCAAATCGAAGAGGGGTCAATGTGGGAAATCGAGCTCGTCCTTGTCTCGCCATGGTCGCAATTGCTTCCGCCGCACTCCTTGCCGGCTGCTCCACGCCCGGCTCGGGCAGCACCGGGATCGTGGCATCCAACAACGGCGAGGCCAAGGTCAGCAAAGTTGGATTTCTCACGGAGCCCGGCCGCTTGAAGCCCACGCCCGGCGGGGAGGGCTTCCTGTGCTGGCTGCAACCGGAGGTCCGTTGGGGCAGCTACGACAAGGTCATGATCGAACGCATCCAGGTCTACCTGGAGCCCAGTGCGACGCAGAATCCAGTGGACCCGACAGACCTGAAGGCGTTGCTCGACTACTTTCACGCGGCCTTGGTCAAGAATCTTCAGCCGGGCGTTCAAGTCGTGGATGCGCCCGGCCCGGGCGTGTTGCGCTTGAAGTTTGCGCTGACCTCCCTGATCCCGACCAACACCGTTGCCAGCCTGGCCGGCACGGCGGTGCCCTACGGCTTCGTCGCCGAGATGGGCACGGGCGCGGCGACCGGCCGGCCTGTGGGTTCGACCCCGTACATGGGCCAGACCGGACTGGAAGCACAGTTCAGGGACGGCGCCAGCGGCAAAGTGGTCGGTGAATGCGCGGACACCGAGATCGGACTCAAGTACGCCGCCGACCTGAACAAGGGAGCAACGACCGCGGCGATCGCGTGGATGAACGGCTACGTCAGCTCGTTCACGAGCTGGAGCTACGCGCAGGACGCCTTCAACAAATGGTCGGAGGCGTTCGCGCGTCGATTCGCCGCACTGCGTGCTGCATCGCGATAAGAGGGAATGGAGTGACGCAGTTCGAACCAGGGACCACCCGGCCTGTCAACGGCTCTGAGCCGTCGGTGCCCTGGTGGCGAGGGGACGCGCCGTCCTTTCGTCGGAGGTCATCTTTTCCGCAGGTACTCGCGCACCTTCTCCGCCGAATTGCCCACCGCGGCGACGGCCGCCCTGAGCTGCTGCTCGGTGACGCCGATCGACTCGGTCCAGTTGCGCACTTCGTGCGGTTCGCTCAGAGAGATCAAATCCCGATCAAGGCCGGTCTTCTTCGGGGCGTCTGACATTGCGCTCTCCTTTGGCGGGGGCGTGGCGCGCCGAGCTTTCCAATCGAACGCGTGGACATATTCGAGATACTCGTCCCATTCTTGTCGTGTTGTCATCGGCTTTACCTCTCAGAATCCTGATATCGCGATATCGCGATCTCCCTGACACCTCACGCACGAAGACCTTGCAAGGGCGCGCTACCCCAACAAGGTCGGATTGCGCCGCGCCTCGTCGATCCGCCGCTGCCGCAGCGCTTCGCGGCATTCACCGAAGCGCGAGGCCCCTGGCTCGGCGCACCGGGCGTTGACACAGACGGCACGGGCCAGGAAAGTTCGACTTCTGCATGCTGCCAGCGGATCTGGTTCCAGACGGGCCGCTCTAAGACGATTGGAGGATTTCTGCGGCGAGAGGGTTGGCGCAGCAGAAGGCCTGGCAACTGGCTCATCGTCATTCTTGATCTGCGGTTCTTCGAGCCTCGGTTGGGGTTTGACGTCCAAGGGGATGGCGCCCGCGTCGACCACGGCGACTCTCAAGGGGATCCCCTTGGACGAAGGTGCCGCGCGTGGCACGACCGACGCGGCCCGAATCGACATGGTCGAAGCCGAAGGCTCGTATCGCGTCCTCGATTCCGTGCGAAACGCATACC
>NZ_JBFREQ010000072.1:0-7137 GCF_052114385.1 Variovorax sp. M-6
CGCATCACGCCGGTGGCGGGGTCGTTCCACAGCACGCGCGCGAGGCGCTTGGCCGCGGCGTCGGTGCCGTCGGCCACGATCACCACGCCCGAATGCTGCGAGTAGCCCATGCCCACGCCGCCGCCATGGTGCAGGCTGACCCAGGTCGCRCCGCCTGCGGTGTTCAGCAGCGCGTTGAGCAGCGGCCAGTCGGAGACCGCGTCGCTGCCGTCCTTCATGCTCTCCGTCTCCCGGTTCGGGCTCGCCACCGAGCCGGTGTCCAGGTGGTCGCGCCCGATCACGATCGGCCCCTTGAGCTCGCCCGTCTTCACCATCTCGTTGAAGGCCAGCCCCGCCTTCTCGCGCTCGCCCAGCCCCAGCCAGCAGATGCGCGCCGGCAGCCCCTGGAACGCGATGCGCTCGCGCGCCATGTCSAGCCAGCGGTGCGTGTGCTTGTTGTCGGGGAACAGCTCCTTGATCTTGGCGTCGGTCTTGTAGATGTCCTCCGGGTCGCCCGAGAGCGCSACCCAGCGGAACGGACCCTTGCCCTCGCAGAACAGCGGCCGGATGTAGGCCGGCACGAAGCCGGGGAAGTCGAACGCGTTCTTCACGCCCTCGTCGAACGCCACCTGGCGGATGTTGTTGCCGTAGTCGACGGTCGGGATGCCCATGGCCTGGAAGTCCAGCATGGCCTGCACGTGCACCGCGCAGGACTTGGCGGCGGCGCGGCGCAAKGTCGGATGYTGSGTSGCGTCGGCCTTGGCSGCCTCCCAYTGCGCCAGCGTCCAGCCGATCGGCAGGTAGCCGCTCGCGAGGTCGTGCGCSGAGGTCTGGTCGGTCACGAGGTCGGGCTTGAGGCCGCCGGCCTGGGCGCGCGTGACCAGCTCGGGCAGGATCTCGGCCGCGTTGCCCAGCAGGCCGATCGACACCGCYTCCTTCGCCGCCGTRTGCTGCTTGATCAGCGCGATCGCSTCGTCGATGTCCTTGGCCTGCTTGTCGAGGTAGCGCGTGCGCAGGCGGAAGTCGATGCTGGCCTGCTGGCACTCGATGTTGAGCGACACCGCGCCCGCCAAGGTGGCGGCCAGCGGCTGGGCGCCGCCCATGCCGCCGAGRCCGGCSGTCAGGATCCACTTGCCCGCGAGGTCGTTGTTGTAGTGCTGGCGGCCGGCTTCGACGAAGGTCTCGAAGGTGCCCTGCACGATGCCCTGGCTGCCGATATAGATCCAGCTGCCGGCGGTCATCTGGCCGTACATCATCAGGCCCTTGCGGTCGAGTTCGCTGAAGTGCTCCCAGGTGGCCCACTTCGGCACGAGGTTGGAGTTCGCGAGCAGCACGCGCGGTGCGTTCTCATGGGTCTTGAAGACGCCCACGGGCTTGCCCGATTGAATGAGCAGCGTCTCGTCGTCGTTCAGCGCCTTCAGCGACGCGAGGATCTGGTCGAACGAGGCCCAGTCGCGCGCCGCGCGGCCGATGCCGCCGTAGACCACCAGGTCCTGCGGCCGTTCGGCGACTTCCGGGTCGAGGTTGTTCTGCAGCATGCGGAACGCGGCTTCCGTGAGCCAGCTCTTGCAGCTGAGGGTGCTGCCGCGCGGCGCGCGGATCACGCGGCTCGCATCGTGGCGCGGATCGGTCTTGGCGGAGAGGAATTTGTCGGGTGCGTTCATGGCGGTGTTCCTTTCGATGACGGTTCGGATGGAAGAGATTCAGGCGTGGCTGGGCAGGATGGCTTGCACGGCATCGGGCCATTGGCCCTGGCGTGCCCACAGGCGCATGGCTTCGATCGACGGTGCGAGGAAGCGGTCCTGATCGATGAAGGCGACGCGCTCGCGGATCGCGGCGAATTCGGCTTCGAGCAGCGGCGAGCTCTTCAAGCCGCGCTTCAACTCGATGCCTTGCGCAGCGGCCATCGCCTCGATGCCGACGACCACGGCCGTGTTGTCGACCATGTCGCCCAGCCGGCGACCCGCGAAGGTCGCCATCGACACGTGGTCTTCCTGGTTGGCCGAGGTCGGCAGGCTGTCGACGCTGGCCGGATGCGCGAGCGACTTGTTCTCCGAAGCCAGCGCCGCGGCCGTGACCTGCGCGATCATGAAGCCGGAGTTGACCCCGCCGTCGCGCACCAGGAACGGCGGCAGCCCCGACAGGCCGCTGTCGAGCAGCAGCGCCATGCGGCGCTCGGAGATGGCGCCGATCTCGGCCACCGAGAGCGCGATGATGTCGGCCGCGAAGGCCACCGGCTCGGCGTGGAAGTTGCCGCCCGAGATCACGTCGCCGTTGTCGAACACCAGCGGGTTGTCCGAAGCCGCATTGGCCTCGATGCGCAGCACGCGCGCCGCATGCGAAAGGTTGTCCAGGCACGCGCCCATCACCTGCGGTACGCAGCGGATCGAATACGGGTCCTGCACCCGGCCGCAGTCGGCGTGCGAGGGCAGGATCTCGCTGCCTTCGAGCAAGGCGCGCACGGCGCCGGCCACGGCCATCTGGCCCGGCTGGCCGCGCGCCGCGTGGATGCGGGCGTCGAAGGGCTTGATCGATCCCTGGATCGCCTCGAGGGACAGCGCACCCGCCATCAGGCCGGCCGCGAACACGTCCTCGGCACCGAACAGGCCGGCCAGCGCGAGCGCCGTCGACACCTGCGTGCCGTTGAGCAGCGCCAGGCCTTCTTTCGGGCCGAGCACGAAGGGCTCCATGCCGATCCGGCGCAGCGCGTCGGCGCCGCCGATGACTTCGCCATCGGGTGCGGTGACCTCGCCCTCGCCGATCAGCACGCAGGCCAGATGCGCCAGCGGCGCCAGATCGCCCGAGGCGCCGACCGAACCCTTCGACGGAATGCGCGGCAACAGGCCGGCGTTCGACAGTGCCAGCAGCGCATCGACGATCTCGGGCCGCACGCCCGAGTGCCCGCGCGCCAGGCTCACGGCCTTGGTCGCAAGCACCAGCCGCACCACGCCGGCCGCCAGCGGCTCGCCGGTGCCGGCGCTGTGCGACAGCACCAGGTTGCGCTGCAGTTCGGCCAAGCGCTCGGGCGGAATGATGGTCTGCGCCAGCTTGCCGAAGCCGGTGTTGATGCCGTAGACCACCTCGCCGGCCTCGACGATGCGGCGCACCGTGGCCTGGGCCGCGAGCAGGCCGGCGCGGGCCGACGGATCGAGCGAAAGCTGCACGCCGCCGGCATGCACGCGGCGCAACGTGGCAAGGTCGACGTCGCCGGGCGCGAGGACGATCGGTGCGGCGTCGAGGGAGGTGGTGTTCATGGGTTCTCCTGTCTATACAAGTAGGTGCGCGCGAAATCGAAAATGGGGCGTGCGCGTTCAGCCGAAGGAAGGGTTGCCGTCGGCGCGGAACCGGCTGCCGAGCCGGTAGCGCGAGGCGGGATGCAGGCAGCGCACCACCGTCACCGGCAGGGTCCGGGTCCAGGTGCGGCGCGTGAGCAGCAGGCAGGGGTCGGTCACCGGCATGGCCAGGCGCTCGGCCTGCTCGGGCGTCGGCAGCACGGCATCGACCACATGCTCGATCTGGTCGAACGGCACGTTGCGCACCAGGTATTCGCTCGGCGGGACGAGCGAGAAATCCTGGTCGAGAAAGTCCGGCACCACGCGCGGGTTGACGTAGCGATCCTCGAGCTGCACCGGGGTTTCGTTCTCCATGTGCAGGCAGACCGTATGGAAGACCGACTCGCCGGGCCGCAGGTCGAGCCAGACCGCCACGTCGGGCGAGGCGGCGATGCGCTCGGCGGCCAGGAACTCGCAGCGATAGTCGTGGCCGCGGTCGCGGATCTCGCTGGCGATGTTGGCGATCTGCAGCAGGGTCGACTGCGGCTTGTTCTCGGCCACGAAGCTGCCGACGCCGGCCACCCGCACGATGCGCCCCTGCTCGACCAGCTCGCGCAGCGCGCGGTTGACCGTCATCCGCGCCACGCCGAATTGCGCCACCAGCTCGCTCTCCGAGGGCAGGCGATGGCCGGCGGTCCAGGAGCCGTCCTGGATCTTGTGCGTGATGAAAGCCTTGATCTGCTCGTACAGCGCCAGCGCGGGAGACGTCGAGGCCGCGGCGCGCGGATGCGCGCTGCGACGGGCGTCGGTGGCTTTGCGAAGGCTGGCGGCTGTCATGCGGTCTTTCTTGCGGCGTGGATCAATGCTCGGCGGCGGCCATGGACTCGGCGCGGATCTCTTCGGTCAGGCGCGCCTTGATGTCCATGAACTCGGGCGAGGTCTTGATCGTGTAGTGACGCGGATGACCGAAGTCGACCGCGATCTCGGTCTTGATGCGGCCGGGCCGGGCGCTGAACACCGCGACGCGGTTGGCCATGAAGATCGCCTCGTCGATGTCGTGCGTGACGAACAGCACGGTCTTGCGGGCCGACTCCCAGATGCCCAGCAGCAGTTCCTGCATCAGCACGCGGGTCTGGTTGTCGAGCGCACCGAAGGGCTCGTCGAGCAGCAGGATCTTGGGGTCATTGGCGAGCGCGCGGGCGATCGCGGTGCGCTGCTGCATGCCGCCCGACAACTGCTTGGGAAAGTGGTTCTCGAAGCCGCGCAGGCCGACCTTGGCGATGAAGAAATCGCTGCGTTCCTTCTGGTCGGCCTCGCTCATGCCGCGCTCGCGCAGGCCGAAGCGGATGTTCTGTGCGATGGTGAGCCAGGGGAACAGCGTATAGCTCTGGAACACCACGCCGCGGTCGGCGCCCGGTCCCTCGATGGTCTGGCCGTCGAGCAGCACGCGGCCGTCGGTCGGGTAGTCGAGTCCGGCCACGATGCGCAGCAAGGTCGACTTGCCGCAGCCCGAGGGGCCGAGGATGGTGACGAAGTCGTTCTCGCGGACCTCGAAGTCGACCGGCAGCAGCGCCTGCGTGCGCTGGCCGCGCGTGCCGGTGAAGGTGCGCGAGACACCACGAATGGACAGCTGATTCATCACAGGGTGCTCCAGGCGAAGAGACGGCGGTTGAGCGCCTTGAAGGCGAAGTCGGAGATGAGCCCGATGATGCCGATCACGATGATCCCGAAGATGATCTGCCCGGTGTTGAGCAGCGCCTGGCTGTCGGTGATCATGTGGCCGATGCCGGAGGACGATCCGATCAGCTCGGCGACGATGACGTAGGTCCAGGCCCAGCCGAGCACCAGGCGCAGCGTCTCGGCGATCCCGGGCGCGGCACCCGGGATCAGCACCCGGGCGACGATGCCGCGGCTGTTGGCGCCCAGCGTGTAGGCGGCCTCGACCAGGTCGCGCCGCGCGCTGCCCACCGTGACCGCCACCATCAGCGTGATCTGGAACACCGAGCCGATGAAGATCACCAGCAGCTTCTGCGTTTCGCCGATGCCGGCCCAGAGGATCAAGAGCGGAATGAAGGCCGAGGCCGGCAGGTAGCGGCAGAACGAGACGAAGGGCTCGAAGAAGGCCTCGACGCTCTTCCAGGTGCCCATCGCGATGCCCAGGGGCACCGCGACCACGGTCGCCAGCACGAAGCCGCCGAACACGCGCCACACCGTCATGCCGATGTCATAGCTGAAGTTGTACTCGGTGAAGAGCAGCACGGCTTCCTTGACCATCGTGGCCGGGCTGGCCAGGAAGGTCGGCGAGACGAAGCCGCCGAGCGTGAAGAAGGCCCAGACCGCCACGAAGAGCACGAAGAAGCCGACGCCGAGCAGCCAGCGCGCCCGGGCGCTGACGGGCTCGAGTGGCGCCAGCGCGCGGCGCCGGCGAGGCGCCGCGGACGCGGCCGGCCCGGCGGGAATCACCGGCTTGGATGGGTTCATGACAGGCGTCGCGCTCATGATCGATGGCGTCCGTTTACTTGACGAAGCTGGTGTCGAAGGTGGCGGCCAGGTCGTCGGGCACCTTGCGGATGACGCCCGACTCCAGCAGGATCGCCTGCGCATCCTTCATGAACGGCACGATGTCGTTGGCGAAGAACTTCTGGTTGGCCGCCTTGTCCGACCAGCGCAGGTTGGCCGACGACTTGGCGAACTGCTCACCGGTCTGCTTGACCGCCGCGCCCATGATCTCGTTGGCCTTGGCCGGATCGGCCTTGATCATCTCGAGGGCCTCGAAATACGAGTTGGCCAGCGCCTGGGCGGCCTTGGCGTTGGACTTGAGCCAGGTCGGCGCGCAGCCCACGGTGTCCATCACCATCGGGTAGTCGAGGGTGGTCGCCAGGATCTTGCCGGCGGCCGGGTTGGCGCGCACGGTCGAGAGGTAGGGCTCGTAGGTCATGGCGGCGTCGTTCTGGCCGGCCACGAAGGCCTGTGCGGCGGGCTGCGGCTCGAGCGAGACCAGCTTGACGTCCTTCATGCTCATGCCGTTCTTGTTGAGCATCCAGGCCAGGCCGAAGTACGGCGCGGTGCCCGGTGCGCTGACGCCGATGGCCTTGCCCTTGAGGTCGGCGAAGCTCTTGATGTCGTTGCGCACGGCGATGCCGTCGGCGCCGTAGGACTTGTCCATCTGGAAGATCTGCACGATCGGCACGCCATTGGCGTTCCAGGCCACGTGCGTCTCGACCGTGGTGGCCGCGCACTGGATCGCGCCGGAGGCCAGGGCCAGGTGGCGATCCTTCTGCGGGATCATGCGCAGGTCGACCTCCAGGCCGTTCTTCTTGAAGATCCCGGCCTTGTCGGCCAGCGTCAGCGGCGCGAAGCCGGTCCAGCCGGACATGCCGAGGGTGATCTTGGTGTCCTGTGCGTGGGCGCTGGTCGCCATGCCCGCGATGCACGCGCCTGCCGCCATCAGCGAGGCGATCTTTGCTACCGTCTTGACCATTCAGGTTCTCCTGTTGCGTTTCAAAATTCCGGCTCGCCGGCGACGCGAAAGACGCGAATTCCAGCAGTGCGGCCGAGTTTCATTCCCCGCGATGCACCTGTATATACAGGTTAACCCGGAATTGCGGTCCGGATCAAGCACCGCTTCGCCCCTTGTCAGTGCGCGAAAGCGGTTTCATGCACCAAAAGCTGTCTAGACAGGATCTGGCGGCGGCGAATACGTGGAGATTTGCAAGCGGCGTGCCAACTGCGGCGGCCTAGGGCGTGTTCACCCTATTTCCAGGGTCGCGAAGGCATGCCAAGACGGGCCAATCAAGGCGCGCGACGCCGCATGTGCGTTGGCACATGCAAGGAGTGCAACGCGGAGTGGCACGTCTTGGCATGCCTTCCCTTCGGGTTGCCCGGC
>NZ_JBFREQ010000073.1:0-6792 GCF_052114385.1 Variovorax sp. M-6
GGCACGAAGAAGAAGTCGAAGGCGGCCACGTTGAGCATCGCGGCGAAGGCCGCCGGGCCGCGCCCGAAGCGCATCGCCACCCCGACCACGCCAAGCAGGAACAGCATCACGATGTTGACCAGCTCCAGCACGGCCGACAGCGGGGTGGCCAGCAGCGTGATCGCTACGCTGATGGCCGCCGCCCACGCGTAGCCGGGCCAGCGCGCATACGGGCGGTCGGCGTCTTCCACGCCGGGGTCGCCGCGCCTTCGGCCCGGCTGGGCCTGCACAAGCCGGCGCGAGCTCTCGGCGCGCGCCACCTCGACGATGTCGAGGCCCGGCGCGTGGCGCGCAAGCTCGCGCGTGAGCGCGCGCTGCGGCCACCAGCGCAGCCAGCCCCGCGCGGGCTCGGCCCGCCCCACCACCAGCGTGGCGCAGTTGAGCCGCTGCGCCTGCGCGGCGAGTTCCTGCGCCACCTCGACGCCGGTCAGCACCGCCGTCTCGGCGCCCAGCGCCTGCGCCAGCTGCAGCACCGCGAGGATGCGGTCGCGCCGGCCCGCAGCGAGGCGCTGAAGCCGCGGCGTCTCGACGTAGGCCGCATGCCAGCGCACGTTGAGCTGGCCCGCCAGGCGGGCCGCCGTGCGCACCGTCTGGCCCGCGCCTTCGTGCGGGCCGACGCACACCAGGATCGCGCCCGAGGTGTTCCACGCCGGCAGCCCCTCGTCGCCCCTCGGGCCGGACTGCTCCACGCGCCAGCCGCGCACGTCGTCTTCCACGTGCTCGGCGGTGCGCCGCAGCGCGATCTCGCGCAGCGCGATGAGGTTGCCCTTGCGGAAGAAGTGGCGCGCCGCGCGCTCCGCCTGCTGCGGCAGGTAGACCTTGCCGGCTGCCAGCCGCGCCGTCAGTTCGTCGGGCGTGACATCGACCAGCACCACCTCGTCGGCCTCGTCGAGCACGCGGTCGGGCACGGTCTCCTGCACGCGCACGCCAGTGATCGCGCCGACCGTGCCGTTGAGGCTTTCCAGGTGCTGCACATTGAGCGCCGACCAGACCTCGATGCCGGCGGCCAGCAGTTCCTGCACGTCCTGCCAGCGCTTGGCGTGGCGCGAGCCCGGGGCGTTGGTGTGCGCCAGCTCGTCGACCAGCAGCACGGCCGGCTTGCGCGCCAGCGCGGCATCGAGGTCGAACTCCAGCAGCGTGCGGCCGCGGTAGGGCAGCTCGCGCAGGGGCAGCGCCTCCAGGCCGGCCAGCAGCGCCGCGGTCTCGCCGCGGCCATGCGTCTCGACCACGCCGATCATCAGGTCGCGGCCCGCCGCTCGCTCGCGCTGCGCGGCGCTCAGCATCGCCCAGGTCTTGCCGACGCCCGCGCTGGCGCCGAAGTAGATGCGCAGCCTGCCGCGCCGCGCGCGCTCGTCGTCCGCGCGCAGTTGCGCGAGCAGGGTGTCGGGGTCGGGGCGGGAGGCGTCGTTCATGGCGAGATGGTTCAGCGCAGCGGCGGGGCCCTGCGCACCGCATGCCGATCACGGCGGGCGCGCCGCCGGGTGGTGAGGGAGACCATGAACCATGCAAAGCCCATCGGGATGAAGAGAACGGCCAGCGCGAACAGCGCGTGCAGCAGATCGTCGTCCATGGCGAGCGCTCCTCACCGCGCCTGATCGAGCGCCAGGTTCAGCGCCAGCACGTTCACGCGCGGCTCGCCGACGAGTCCCCAGAGCGGCGCCTCGGTATGGTCCGCAATCAGCTGCTCGACGTGATCGGCCGGCAGGCCGCGCGCACGCGCCACCCGCGCCGCCTGGTAGCGGGCGCCGGCCGGGCTGATGTGCGGATCGAGCCCGCTGGCCGAGGCCGTGACCAGGTCGACCGGCACCGGCTGCGCGTTGCCCGGATCGACGGCGCGCAGCGCCTCGATGCGGCCCTTGACCGCCTCGGCCAGCGCCGGATTCAGCGGCCCCTGGTTGGAACCGCCCGACGCCGCCGCGTTGTAGGGCATCGGCGCGGTGGCCGACGGGCGGCCCCAGAAGTGCTTCGGATCGCTGAAGTTCTGGCCGATCAGCGAGGAGCCGACCGCCTTGCCGTCGCGCAGCACCAGGCTGCCTTGGGCCTGGGCCGGGAACAGCGCCTGCGCGGCGCCGGTCACGGCCAGCGGATACAGAAGCCCGGTCAGCGCGCTGAGCAGCACGAAGAGCACCAGGGCGGGACGAAGAATGCTTGTCATGGTGATGGGATCCTCAGACGAGATGCACGGCGACCAGGAGCCAGTCGATGAGCTTGATGCCGATGAAGGGAACGACCAGGCCGCCGAGGCCATAGATCGCGAGGTTGCGGCGCAACAGTGCCGCGGCACCCACCGGCCGGTAGCGCACGCCCTTCAGCGCCAGCGGGATCAGGAACACGATGACCAGCGCATTGAAGATCACCGCCGACAGGATCGCCGACGACGGGCTCGCGAGCCGCATCACGTTGAGCGCGCCCAGCTGCGGGTAGGTCGAGACGAAGATCGCCGGGATGATGGCGAAGTACTTGGCGACGTCGTTGGCGATCGAGAAGGTGGTGAGCGAGCCGCGCGTCATCAGCAGCGCCTTGCCGGTCTCCACCACCTCCAGCAGCTTGGTCGGGTTCGAGTCGAGGTCGACCATGTTGCCGGCCTCCTTGGCGGCCTGCGTGCCGCTGCCCATGGCGACCGCCACGTCGGCCTGCGCGAGCGCCGGCGCGTCGTTCGTGCCGTCGCCGGTCATCGCGACCAGGCGGCCCTCGGACTGGTACTTGCGGATCAGCGCCAGCTTGTCTTCGGGCGTGGCCTCGGCCAGGAAATCGTCGACCCCGGCCTCGGCCGCGATCGCGGCGGCCGTCAGCTTGTTGTCGCCGGTGATCATCACGGTCTTGATGCCCATGCGGCGCAGCTCGGCGAAGCGCTCCTTGATGCCGGTCTTGACGATGTCCTTGAGCTCGACGATGCCCAGCACCCGGCTGCCCTCGGCCACCGCCAGCGGCGTGCTGCCGCGGCGCGCCACCGTGTCGGCGGCAAGCAGCACCTCGGACGCCATCGAACCGCCGAGCGCCTCCACGTGCCGGCGCACCGCGTCCACCGCACCCTTGCGCAGCGCGATCGGCTCGGCATTCAGGCTCATCGGCGCCGCCGGCAGGTTGACGCCGCTCATGCGGGTCTGGGCGGTGAAGGGCACGAAGTGCGCACCTTCGACGCCCTTGCCGTCGATGCCGCCGCGGCGGGCCAGCTCGACGATGCTGCGGCCCTCGGGTGTCTCGTCGGGCAGCGAGGCCAGCAGTGCGGCGCGCGCCAGTTTGGCCTGCGACACGCCCGGCGCCGTGAGGAAGGCGCTGGCCTGGCGATTGCCGTGCGTGATGGTGCCGGTCTTGTCGAGCAGCAGGACATCGACGTCGCCCGCGGCCTCGACGGCGCGGCCCGAGGTCGCGATCACGTTGGCCTGCATCATGCGGCTCATGCCGGCCACCCCGACCGCCGACAGCAGGCCGCCGATGGTGGTCGGGATCAGGCACACCAGCAGCGCCACCAGCGCGGTCAGCGACACCACCGTGCCGGTGCCGATCGCGTCGACGCTGAACACCGAGTACGGCAGCAGCGTGACGGTGACCATCAGGAACACCAGGGTCAGCGCCACCAGCAGGATGGTCAGCGCGATCTCGTTCGGCGTCTTCTGGCGCTTGGCGGCCTCGACCATGCCGATCATGCGGTCGAGAAACGACTCCCCGGGGTTGACCGTGATGCGCACGACCAGCCAGTCCGACAGCACGCGGGTGCCGCCGGTGACGGCCGAGAAGTCGCCGCCCGATTCGCGCACCACGGGGGCCGATTCGCCGGTGATGGCGCTCTCGTCGACCGAGGCCACGCCCTCGATCACTTCGCCGTCGAGCGGAATCACGTCGTGAGCCTCGACCAGCACGACGTCGCCGCGGCGCAGCTCGGGCGCCTGCAGCGGCAGCCACTTGCCGCCATGGAAGGGCTCGGCCATCTTCTTGGCCCAGGTGTCCTTGCGCAGCCCCCGCAGCGAAGCGGCCTGCGCCTTGCTGCGGCCCTCGGCCAGTGCTTCGGCGAAATTGGCGAACAGCACGGTGAACCACAGCCAGACCGACACCGCGAGCACGAAGGCCGACGACATGCCGGTGTCGCCCGGAAAACTCAGCGTGTGCACCCACAGCAAGGTCGTGAGGATGCTGCCGATGTAGACGATGAACATCACCGGGTTGCGCCATTGCACCCGCGGGCTCAGCTTGGCGATGGCGCTCCAGAGCGCCGGCTTGAGCAGCGCCGCATCGAAGAGCGAGAGGTGTTCTTTCTTCTTGGCAAGGGCCTTGGCATCGGCCACGGCCGCCAGCTGGGCGGACTCGTTCAGGGAAACAGGAGAAGGATTCTTGTTCATGGTCTGCGGCCTCATTTCCACAGCATCAGGTGTTCGACGACCGGCCCGAGGGCCAATGCCGGCACATAGTTGAGCAGGCCGACCAGCAGCACGGTGCCGATCAGGAGGGTCACGAACAGCGGGCCGTGCGTGGGCATGGTGCCGGCCGTGACCGGCAGGCGCTTCTTGGCCGCCAATGAACCCGCGATGGCGAGCACCGGCACGATCACGCCGAAGCGGCCGAACCACATCGCGATCGCGAGCAGCGCGTTGTAGAACGGCGTGTTGGCGGACAGGCCGGCGAAGGCGCTGCCGTTGTTGTTGCCGGCCGAAGTCAGCGCGTAGAGAATTTCCGAGAAGCCGTGCGCGCCGGGGTTGGCGATGCCCGCGCGGCCCGCGCCCATGCTCACCGCGACCGCGGTCCCGGCCAGCACCAGGATCGGCGTGACCAGGATCGCGATCGAGGTCAGCTTCATCTCGTGCGTCTCGATCTTCTTGCCCAGGTACTCGGGCGTGCGGCCGATCATCAGGCCGGCGATGAAGACCGCCAGGATCGCGAAGACCAGCATGCCGTAGAGGCCGGTGCCGACGCCGCCGAACACCACTTCGCCGAGCTGCATCAGCACCAGCGGCACCATGCCGCCCAGGGGCGTGAAGGAATCGTGCATCGCGTTCACCGCGCCGCACGAGGCCGCCGTGGTGACCGCCGCGAACAGTGCCGAGGCGCTGATGCCGAAGCGCACTTCCTTGCCTTCCATGTTGCCGCCGGCCTGCAGCGCGCTCTGCGCCTGGTCGACACCGAGCGGCGGCAGCAGCGGATTGCCGGCCTGCTCGGCCGGGATGACCGCGACCACCGCCAGCACGAACATCACCGTCATCGCCGCCAGGATGGCCCAGCCCTGGCGCCGGTCGCCGACCACGCGGCCGAAGGCGAAGCACAGCGCAGCCGGGATCAGGAAGATCGCCAGCATCTCGACGAAGTTCGACAGCGCCGACGGGTTCTCGTACGGATGGGCCGAGTTGGCGTTGAAGAAGCCGCCGCCGTTGGTACCGAGCATCTTGATCGCCTCTTGCGAAGCGACGGGGCCCATGGCCAAGGTCTGCGTCGTCGCATTGGCGTCCTCGAGCACCGGATTGCCGGATGCATCCCTGACGGGCTGGCCGCCGGCATCGAGCTTCGGCTGCTGGTAGGCTGTGGCCTCCATCGTGGTCACGGTCTTGTAGGCATCGAAGTTCTGGATCACGCCCTGGCCCGCCAGCACCAAGGCGATCACGAAGGCGATCGGCAGCAGCACCCACGCGGTGATGCGCGTGACGTCGACCCAGAAGTTGCCGACGAAGCCCTTGCCGTCGGTGCGCCGCGCCGCGAAGCCGCGCGCCAGCGCGAACGCCACCGCGATGCCGGTCGCGCCCGAAAGAAAGTTCTGCACCGAGAGCCCGAGCATCTGCGTGAGGTAGCTCATGGTGGATTCGCCCGCGTAGCCCTGCCAGTTGGTGTTGGCGACGAAGCTCACGGCGGTGTTGAAGGACGAGTCGGGCGATACGGCCGTCATGCCCGCCGGGTTGAACGGCAGCACGCCCTGCAGCCGCTGCAGGCCATAGACGGCGAAGGTGCCGATCGCGTTGAAGGCCAGCAGCGCCAGCGCGTAGCTGCGCCAGTGCATCGACTGTTCGGGCGACGTGCCCGCCAGCTTGTAGAGCGGCGCTTCGGCGCGCTGCATCCAGCATGGCAGGCGGCCGTCGCACAGGGCAGCGAGAAAGCGGCCGAGCGGCCAGGCGAGCACGCCGAGCACGACCAGGAAAAGGGCCAGCAGGCCCCAGGCGGATGAGTTCATGTCAGAACTCCTCGGCGCAGATCAGCGCATACACCAGATAGGCGAAGAGGAGCACGGCCACCAGGCCGCCGAACCCATAGAGAACATCGAGGCCGATCACGGACGCTCCCCTTTCGGTGCGTCGAGCTTGCACAGCCCGAGCACGGTTTCCGCCATCACGACCCACATCGCCGCAATGGCGGCAATCCATACGAGGTCCATTCATCACTCCTGCATCAAGAAAACGATGCAGCAAGTGTCCGGACGGGTGCGTAAAAACGGGGAATAGAGTGCGCCGAGGGGCGTAAAGAAAGCGTAAACGCCGCCCTCGATGTTCGAAACTTTTATGCACAGGCGCCGGTTTTTTACGTCGCTTTTACGGAGCCGTCCGTACGCTCGTCGCTCACCTTCAAACAGCTTCGAACATGAAATACGCCATCGCAAAAATGCTTTCCCTGACGACTCTGGCCGCCTTGCCGATGCTCGCCAGCGCGCAGGCCGCAGCCGCGACCGACGCCGCGGCAGCACCCGCGCCGAATCTCACGGGCAACATCTCGCTGACCACCGACTACAAGTTCCGCGGCCAGGACCAGGACGTGCTCGGCAAGCACGGCTTCGCCAAG
>NZ_JBFREQ010000074.1:0-6345 GCF_052114385.1 Variovorax sp. M-6
GCCTTCTTGTCCTTCTTCTTGAACATCTCCAGCATGCGCCGCGTCACCAGGAAGCCGCCGAAGACGTTGACCGCGGCCAGCGCCACCGCCAGCACGCCCATGGTCTTGCCCAGGCCGGTCTCGGTCAGCGCCGCCGCCAGCATCGCCCCCACGATCACGATCGCCGAGATCGCGTTGGTGACCGCCATCAGCGGCGTGTGCARSGCCGGCGTGACGGTCCACACCACGTGGTAGCCGACGTAGATCGCCAGCACGAAGATGATCAGGTTGATGACGGTATGGGAAACGGGATCCATGTCTTCTCCTCCGGGGGTTCGCTTATTGCTTACTTCTTGGTGACCTGGCCGTCTTGCGCCATCCGGCAGGCCGCCACGATGTCGTCCTCCAGGTCGATCTTGAGCGTGCCCTCCTTGGCCACGATCAGCTTCAGGAAGTCGAGCACGTTGCGCGCATACAGCGCCGACGCGTCCGCCGCCACCCGCGCGGCCAGGTTGGTTTCGCCCACGATSGTCACGCCGTGCYTGAYGACGGTCTTGTCGGCYTCGGACAGCGGGCAGTTGCCGCCCACCCCGTCCGCACCCTTGCCCGCGGCGATGTCCACGATCACCGARCCCGGCTTCATCGAGCGGACCATGTCCTCGGTGATSAGCGTGGGCGCCGCGCGCCCCGGGATCAGCGCGGTGCTGATCACGATGTCGGCCAGCGCCACGCGCTTGGCRACCTCCACCTGCTGGCGCGCCAGCCAGCTCGCGGGCATCGGCCGGGCGTAGCCGCCGACGCCGACGGCGGCTTCCTTCTCCTCGTCGGTGTCGTAGGACACCTCGATGAACTTGCCGCCCAGCGACTCGATCTGCTCCTTCACGCTCGGGCGCACGTCSGACGCCTCGATCACCGCGCCCAGGCGCTTGGCGGTGGCGATCGCCTGCAGGCCGGCCACGCCGACGCCCAGGATCACGACGCGGGCCGCCTTCACGGTGCCCGCGGCGGTCATCAGCATCGGRAAGAAGCGCTGGTACTGGTCGGCCGCGATCATCACGGCCTTGTAGCCGGCGATGTTGGCCTGCGAGCTCAGCACGTCCATGCTCTGCGCGCGCGTGGTGCGCGGCGCGGCCTCCAGCGCGAAGGCCGTCAGCCCGGCGCTCGCCAGGCGCTCGAGCCCGGCGCCGTCGAAGGGGTTSAGCATGCCGATGACCACCGTGCCCGGCTTCATCAGCGCACACTCGCGCTCGTCGGGGCTGCGCACCTTCAGCACGATCTCGGCCCCGAAGGCCCCCGCCGCATCCGCGATCTCGGCCCCCGCAGCCTGGTACGCCGCATCGGTCACGCTCGCGGCCACCCCGGCCCCGCTCTGCACACGAACCACATGGCCCTGCGCCACGAGCTTCTTCGCGGTCTCCGGGGTCACGGCAACTCGGGTTTCGCCTGGCAATGTTTCAGCCGGAACGCCAATCTTCATACAGACCGCCTTCAGAAATTCATTCGAATTCGATGATCACCGCGTCAAGCGCGAGCGCATCACCGCGGCCTGCGTGGACCTTCGACACCACACCGGCGCGCTCGGCGCCGAGCGTGATCTCCATCTTCATGGCCTCGACGACGCACAAGGGATCGCCGGCAGCCACGGTCTGGCCCACTTCCGCGGAGATCGCGATGACCTTTGCCGGCATCGGACTGCGCAGTTGAGACCCGGCCGCCACCTGTTGACGCTGCGGCATCCACGCCAGCAGCTCGGCCTCGCGACCCGACAGCACGCAGACCTCGGCCTGCGTGCCGGCATGGGCCAGCGTGGCACCGTCGCCGGTGCGGCGAAACTGCATCGCCACCGCCTCGCCGTCGATCGTGCCCTGCCAGACCGGTTGCCCCGGCACCCAATCCGAGATCACCTCGCGCACGACCCCGAACAGATCGTCGAAGCCGATGCGCCAGCGGCCGCGCTGGCCCGTGACCGTGACCCGGTGCGAGGCAGATCCCAGCCGCACGACACGACGCCCGACCGCCGCGCGCCCTTCATCGGCCAGCGCGTCCATCGAGGCGGCGACCGCTGCCATTCGCTGCGCAGCGAGTCCTTCCGGCTGCGGCCACACGAAGCCGCCCTTGAACTCGTCGGCGATGAATGCCGTCGACAGCTTGCCGGCGCGCCAGCGCGGATGGCGCATCAGCGCCGACAGGAACGCAATGTTGTGCCGGATGCCTTCGATGGCAAAGGCATCGAGCGCGAGCGCCTGCTGGTCGATCGCCTCGGCCCGCGTGGGCGCGTGCGTCACCAGCTTGGCGATCATCGGGTCGTAGTGGATCGAGATCTCGCCGCCCTCGTACACGCCGGTGTCGTTGCGCACCGTGACGCCATCGTGCTGGCCCTCGGCGGGCGGGCGGTAGGTGGTCAGCCGCCCGGTGGCCGGCATGAAGTTGCGCGTCGGGTCCTCGGCATAGACGCGGCTTTCGACCGCCCAGCCCTTCAGCCGGATGTCTTCCTGCGCGAACGCCAGCTTGCCGCCGGCGGCCACGTGGATCATCTGCTCGACCAGGTCGATGCCCGTGATCAGCTCCGTCACCGGATGCTCGACCTGCAGCCGGGTGTTCATCTCCAGGAAGTAGAAGGACTTGTCCTGACCGCAGACGAACTCGACCGTGCCCGCCGAGTCGTAGTTCACGGCGCGCGCCAGCGCCACGGCCTGCTCGCCCATGCGCCGGCGCGTGGCCTCGTCGAGCAGCGGCGACGGCGCTTCCTCGATCACCTTCTGGTTGCGGCGTTGAATGGAGCATTCGCGCTCGCCGAGATAGACCACGTTGCCATGCTTGTCGCCCAGGACCTGGATCTCGATGTGGCGCGGATCGACGATGAATTTCTCGACGAACACGCGGTCGTCCCCGAAGGACGATGCCGCCTCGGACTTGGCGCGTGCATAGCCCTCGGCCACTTCGGCGGCCGATGCCGCGATGCGCATTCCCTTGCCGCCACCGCCGGCCGAGGCCTTGATCATCACCGGATAGCCGATCTCGTCGGCGATCTGCACCGCATGGGCCGGGTCCGAGATCACGCCCAGGTAGCCCGGCACCGTCGAGACCCGTGCCGCGCTGGCGCGCTTCTTGGATTCGATCTTGTCGCCCATCGCCTCCATCGCGCCCGGGTTCGGCCCGATGAACACGATGCCGGCCGCCTTCAGCGCCGTGGCGAAGGCCGCGCGCTCCGAGAGGAAGCCATAGCCCGGATGCACCGCATCGGCCCCCGTGCGGCGGCAGGCCTCGATGATCTTGTCGATCACCAGATAGGAATCGACCGCCGGCGCCGGTCCGATGTGGACGGCCTCGTCGGCCATCCGCACGTGCAGCGCCCGAACGTCGGCATCGGAATACACCGCCACCGTCCGGATGCCCATGCGGCGTGCGGTCTTGATGATCCGGCAGGCGATCTCGCCGCGATTGGCGATCAGAATCTTGGAGAACATGGGGCTAGAGGGGTAGGTTGGCGTGCTTGCGCCAGGGCTGCACACGCGACTTGTGCGCCAGGAGTTCGAGCGCCCGCACGAGGTGCCGGCGGGTCTGGCGCGCAACGATGACATCGTCGATGTCGCCGCGGTGCCAGGCAGCGTCGGCCGTGAGGCGCTGCCGCGCAGCTTGCGGATCGTCGCCCAGTGCCACCGCGCCCTGGGCGTTCAGGAGTCCGATCTGCGCGTCGGGCCACGCATAGACCAGGTCGGCGCCGAGCGCGCGCGCCCCCATCGCGCCGCCCGCGCCACCGAAGGCCTTGCGCAGCACCACCGTGACCAGCGGCACTGTCGCCTGCGCGTAGGCGCACAGCAGCTTGCCCACGTGCCGGGCAACGCCGCCGTGTTCTTGCGCGACGCCAGGCAGGAAGCCCGGCGTATCCACGAAAGTCAGCACCGCGATCCCGAAGGCGTCGCAGAAGCGCACGAAGCGCGCCATCTTGCGTGCCGCGTCGCCGTCGAGCACGCCGGCCAGTACCGACGACTGGTTGGCCACCACGCCGACCGTGCGGCCGTCGACGCGCGCGAAACCGATGACCGCATTCGGCGCAAAGGCAGATTGCAACTCGAAGAAGTCCGCATCGTCGCTCACCTGCGCGATGAGCTCCTTGACGTCGTAGGCATCGGCATCGGCTGGCGGAACCAGCGTGTCCAGCGCAGGCGCCTCGCGGCCCGCGTCGTCCAGGCTGCGCCGCTGCGTCGGCCCGCCGCGGTTGTGCAGCGGCAGGAAGCCGAACAAGCGGCGCAATTGACGGATCGCCAGCACTTCGTTGTCGAACGCCCCATCCGCCAGCGACGAGGTCTTGCTGTGCACGCCCGCGCCCCCGAGTTGCTCGGCGCTCACCTCTTCGCCCGTCACCCGCTGGACCACCTCCGGCGCGCTGAGGAACAGGCTGCTGTCGCCGTTGGCCATGAAGACGAAGTCGGACAGCGGCGGCAGCAGGGCATCGGCGCCGGGACAGCCGCCGACGATCAGCGAGATCTGCGGCACGACGCCGGAGGCGGCGGCGGCGTTGCGCACGATCGCGCCATGGCCCGCCATTGCGGCCATGCCGCTTTCGAGGCGCAGGCCGGCCGTGTCGAAGATGCCGATGATCGGCACCCGGCTTTCCAGCGCGAGTTCCTGCAGCCTGCAGATCTTGCGTGCATGCACCTCGGCCAGTGTGCCGTGGCTCACCGACATGTCCTTGGCAAACACGCACACGGCGCGGCCGCCGATGGTGCCGCGCACGGTGACCACGCCGTCGCCGCTGCAGGCGTCGTCGCCGCCCAGGCGGGCACCCAGTTCGGTCGACGAACCCTCGTCGAGCAGCAACTCGACGCGTTCGCCGGCGGTCAGCCTGCCGCGGGCATGCTGCGCTTCGGCCCATGCCGTCCGCCCAGGGGCCGGCCCCGGCGCGCGAGACGCGGCCGGCTGGTCGAGAATGGCTGCCATCGCCGGCTTCAGCGCTTCTTCTCGGCCACGTAGGCCCGCAGGCGCGGAACGATCTCCTTGGCGATGATCTCGATCTGGTCCATCTCGTACTTGTACGGAACGAAGACCAGCTTCTGGACGCCGACGTCGATGTGCTCCTTGAGCTGGGCCACGCACTCGTCGACGTTGCCCATGATGGCGCTGTCCATCGTCGACTGGCTGCCCTGCGCGATGTCGAAGTCGACGTTCAGCCACTCCAGCATCTTGCCCTGCACGGCTTCGCGCGAGGCGCCCACCATGATAGGCAACTGGTTGCCGTTCATCAGCGTGGACGGATCCTTCCCGGCTTCGGTGGCGTAGTTGCAGACCTTCGCCCAGGACTCGACGAAGGCCGCCGGCTTGTAGAAATAGGTGAGCCAGCCATCGCCGTCCACCGCGGCGCGCTTGAGCACGCGGTCGGCATAGCCCCCGATCAGGATCGGGCAGGGATTCTGCACCGGCTTCGGGAACATCACGCCGGCCGGGATCTTGTGGTGCGTCCAGTCTCCGGAGACCACATCCTCGGTCCAGAAGCGCTTGAGGATCTGGAGGTTGTCGTCCATGATCTTGCCGCGCTCCTCGTAGGCCACCCCGACGGCGTCGAACTCGCGCTTGTACCAGCCGGCGGCCATGGCCATCAGCAGGCGGCCGTTGGACAGCTGGTCGATGCTCGACAGCTGCTTGGCCAGCACCACCGGATTGCGCAGCGGCAGCACCAGGATCCCGGTCGACAGCTTGATCTTCTTGGTGCGCGCGGCAATGGCCGTCAGCAGCGTGAGCGAATCGATGATCGGGAAGTGCGGATCGACGCCCAGCAGGATGTGGTCCCAGACCCAGATCGAGTCGAAGCCGAGTTCCTCCATGCGCACGCCGTACTGCACCAGCGCCTCCGCGTTCGGGATTTCCGGAAAGGCCGTGAAATTACGCGCTGCAATGCCAAACTGTCCGTGCAAGGTTGCCATCAATGTTCTCCTGTGATTCGATCGTCGAAATGGGGGGGCTCGACCCGCGTCATGCGATGTAGAGCCGGTCCGGGTCCAGCTTGCGCAGGGCCGCGAGTTCGGCCGCGCTCGGGACCTCGGTGGTCGCGATGTGCTTGTCGTGCAGCAATTCGAAGCCGGTGTTGTCCTGCACCTGCTCCAGCGTGACGCCCGGATGCAGCGCGACGATCTTCATGTGCCGGGTCTTGTCGTCGAAGCCGAAGATGCCCAGGTCGGTCACGACGCGGAACATGCCGCCGGCCAGCAGGCCCCGGTCCCGGCGGCTGCTGCCGCCATCGAGGAAGCCCGGGCTGGTGACGAAGTCGACCTTGTCCACGAAGCGGCGCCGCTCATGGCGCATCGCCACGATCATGTGCGTCAGGCTCGAGATGTCGTTGCCGCCGCCGGTGCCCGGCAGCCGCGTCTT
>NZ_JBFREQ010000075.1:0-5635 GCF_052114385.1 Variovorax sp. M-6
GTGCCGCGTTGCACCGGCCTCTTGCCTTCCGCGGCGCGCTCCAGCGCATCGAAGCGGAAAGTGAAGCGAAGCTCCGGATCGCCGGGCCTGAATCTGGTCGCGTCGCCCATGCCGGCGATCGTCAGGCGGCGCACCACGATGGCGTGGTCGATCGCGTTCGAGAACATCGCGAGCGTGCCGGCGGACGGAAACACGTTGGCCGCCAGCACGGTGYGGTTCGAGTCCGCCGGACTGATGAAGGCAAAGAGGTCGGTCAGATCGGCGGAGGGGTCTCCGATCTGGCGCGGGCCGTCGACATGGTCGGACATGGCTCGGCCTGCGTCAGTAGCGAGACCACTTGCTCGTGCCTGTGACCGCATTCGCCGGCCCGCCAAAAGGCGTCACCCGGCCCGGTTCCTCGGGAATTGACTTCAGATACTCGACCAACTCCCAGCGCTGCTTCTCGGTCAGCAGCGGACCGATGATCCCGTTGCCGAGTGGACCTTTCTCGAACGAATGGCCGGCATTTGAATTGCCGCGCAGCGAAGTGTCGAGCAGGAAGGTGCCGCTCTTGCCGCTGGTGTCCAGGCCCACCTTCACCGGATCGAACTCGCGGCCGACATAGAACTTCTTGGTGCGCTCGCTGGCCGGGATCAGCATCTCGTAGAGGTTGGGAACCGAACCGTTGTGCATAAAGGGCGGCGTCGCCCACACGCCATCGCGCGGCGCGGCCTTGTAAACGCCCTCCAGCGGACGCGGCAGCGGATATTCGCGGTAGCCATGAATGTTGGCAGATTGCTCTTCGTCCAGCTTCAGCTCAGAGAGCGCCCGCTCCGCAACTGCCCTTTGCATGATCACGTACAGCGCGCCCGTCGGGAGGATTTCTTTGTCCTTGAAGGGAGGGGGCAGATAGGGTGCGAGATGGCCGGTGATCGCGAATGGACGAACGACCTCGAATTGTGCCGGGTCGGTGCCCACGTACTTGTACGGCACAAGGCCAACCTCGAGAAAGCGTTTGCCGTACTTGTTCGGTGCAGTCCACGTATAGGGCCAGGCGTTGTGGCAGCTTGCACAATGGGTCGCGAACAGCGCTTTGCCCGCGCCGGCCTTCTGACGGTCGATCCGACCGAGGATCTCTTCAGGCCACTTCGGCGGCGCCAGCCGCGTCAGCTGATTCTCGATCTTCTGCAAGCTCAGCAAATCCGCGCTCGAACTGAATAGCCCTTCCTGCGGCGTCTTGGAATGCAGGTCAAAAGGCATGAACACACCCATGACTTCCGTGAGGTTGCGGAGGATCGGATCCTGCTGCACGCCCCGCCACTGAGTCCAAGTGCCCTGGGGCGAGTTCCACAGGAAGGGCGCCTTGCTCGGCGCGAACGGTGTGGACGAGTTCTGGGGAATTTGCGGCTCGATGGATACCACACGATTGACAATCGAGGCGATCGCATCGATTCTCGAGGCCCCCCAGACGGTGGGTGTCACGAGCGTGCGCGTACGGTATTCGTGAATGGTCGCAGCTTCGCTTTCGAAGCGCTTCCCCAACTCGCTCTTGGCCTCCGCGCTCATCGCGCCAAGACGCGCAGCCAGGCGATCGAACTTCTGTCGGTCCGCCAATGTGGCTTGCAAGGCGTCATCGGCGGCCAAGACGTAGCCCATCAGGTCGAAGGTGCTGCTTGCGCCGCCGTCGATGCGGATGCGCTTGCCCTGGTAGATCACTTGCGCGTTGTGGCAGGCGGCGCAGGTAAAGCCAGCGTATGCCTGGACTCCTCCGCCAGGCTTCTTGATCAATGCTTTGCTCAGTCCGATCGGCAGCCCATCGGGATTTTCTTTCGGATCAGCAGGCTGAGGGACCAGCCCGTAGCGTTCGCTGTTCGCATCGGAGCGGAAGAGCTCTTGGCTGCCCGCCACCTCGAGATTCATGAACAGGTCGTAGGGCAACGCCGCCGAGCCTTGCGAGACCTGGTAATACCACGCCCGTTCGGCGGGTGTCCAGCCCTGGTCGAGGAAGACCACAGCCCCGGGCGGGCTCGTCGCCGGCTGCGCCGCAGTGTCCGCCATGAGCACCGCCGCGAGCAGCAACGCGCATGGAAGCGCTTTCAAGGCGAGGGCTCTGGCCCCGTGAGGCCGCATGTAGCGCTTCATGGAAGTCTCCAGGAACTGAAACACCGTGGCTATCGACGCTTGCAGGCCATTTTCGATGTTCGAGCGGATCAGGGCCTATCCCGGCGCCCACCTACGCCACGTACGTGTTCCCGCGTGGGCGTTCGGATGGCGCGGCACTCCGGAATCGTGAAAATCCGCAGGGCGGGTGCTTTGCCGTCGGAAGTTCGGGGCTACGCTGAAGTGGAAGCCTCGTCATTCGCTCCGCACATCGCCGCGTCGCGCAAGTTGGTTCCGACTCTTAGTGGCAATGTCGGCTTTCCGGCCGCCCGATCTGCGTTGCCAATGTCTCGAGCAAGCCGGCAAGCTGGTGGAGCCGTTCATCAAGCCGCTGCGAACCTTCGAAGAGGTTTCACTTCAGGCGGCCTGACCTGTCTGGAAGCTGACTTGTAGGCGTCATGGCGCTATCAGGAACACGATGTCCCTTGCAGTTGCCCTTTCGGGCAAGGACGGCTGCCCCTTGGGACAAGTGACGGGTGTTTCCGTGGCAATCATCCTCGCGGAGTGGAACACCTGGCAGGTCCAGCACGCCGGACGTGAATGAACTCACTTAACTTTCAGAGAGGCCAAAAATGACAACGAGCAGGCGAACCTTCATTCACCTGGCGCTGGCTACCGGCACGGCTGGCGCAGGCATTTCCCTTCCTGCATCTGCGAAGGCCCTGTCGCCAGCAGAGGCCCAGAAGATCGCCGAGGACGCCTACATCTACGGCTACTCGCTCATCACGACCGAAGTGACCCGCGTGCAGGGAAGCAATGTGCCCAAGCAAGACAGCATGAAAGCACCGACCGGTCAATTCGGAAACGTCGAGCGCTATCCGCCGGCCGACTTTCGGCTCGTGTCGGCGCCCAACGCCGATACGCTCTACTCCGTTGCATGGCTCGATCTGTCCGAGCCTCAAGTCTTCAGTCATCCCGCGATGGGAGATCGCTTCTATCTGTTCGAGGTGGTCGATCTGTGGATGTCGGACTCCACGGCCTCGCCGAGCAAGCGCACCGCTGATGGAAAGGCTGCGAACTATCTGTTCACCGGCCCTGGCTGGAAGGGCAAGGTACCGGCAGGGATGAACCACTTCCCGTCGGCAACCCGGTACATGGTCATCCTGGGACGCACCTACGCCAACGGCACCGATGCAGACTACAAGACGGTCAACGCGCTGCAAGCGCAGTACAAGATCACGCCGCTCTCCGCTTGGGGCAAGCCCTACACCCCGGTGACGCCGGCCGTGAACCCTAACCCGGGCTTCAGCATGACCGATTCCCCGCAAAAGGTCATTCTCGACATGGGTACCGAAGGCTATTTCAGCCTCATGGCGAAGCTGATGGGCGGCGATGCACCGCCAGCGAAGGCGGACGGGCCGATCCTCGCGCGCATGGCGAAGCTGGGCATCGTTCCTGGCAAACCATTCGAGATGAGCAAGCTCGATCCCGCCGTGCAGGCCGCGCTGAAGGACCTCCCGCAGACCGCTCTGAAAAAGATCGAGGGCAACGCCAAGAGCCTCGGTTCGGTCGTGAACGGTTGGGTGGTTTCCAAGGGGCTTGGCAGCTACGGGCCTCATGACTACCTCAAGCGCGCCACCGTCGCAGCGTTGGGGTGGCCCGCGAACCAGGAAAAGGATGCCGTCTATCCCTACACGGAAGTCGATTCCAAGGGTGAAAAGCTGACCGGCACTAACAAGTACACCGTGACTTTCCCCAAGGGCCAGATGCCGCCCGTCAATGGCTTCTGGTCGATCACGATGTATGAGATCGACAAGGGCTGGTGGTTCGTCCCCAACGCGCTGAACAAATTCACGGTCAGCCCGCGCAACGACCTGAAGCAGAACGCTGACGGATCGACGACGCTCTATTTCCAGAATGACTCGCCAGGCGTCGACAAGGAAGCCAACTGGCTCCCCGCGCCGAAGGGTGAATTCATTCCGATGATGCGTATGTACTGGCCGAAGGACAACGGGCCTTCGATCATCAACGGCATGTGGAAACCGCCTGCAGTCGTGAAAGTCGCCTGATTGCGGACGCCATAGAGGCAAGGCGAGGCGCGCCGCGTCTTGCGCGAGGGAGTGCGTCGTCCGGCCGCCGAGCGCCGGACGCTATGGCCCCGCCCCGGAACCCGCCTGCTGCTGAAACTCACCCGGCGTCACACCGGCGTGGCGCCGGAACGCACGACTGAAGTTCGCCGCATCGCTGAAGCCAAGCTGCTCGGCGACCCGTGCCACCGTCGCGCCCCGCTCCCCGAGCAGCTCGCGTGCGCGTTCGAAGCGCACCTGCTGCGACAAATCGCGGAAGTTCAGGTGCTCCTTCTTCAGGTTGCGATCGATGGTGCGTGCGGAAATGTTCATCCGCTGAGCGATGCCGTCGAGCGTGACTTGTCCCGTCGATTCGCGCAGCAACATGGCCACATAGTCGCCCCAGCCCGCGTCCGGAGCCGGTCGCCGCTGCAATGACTGCATGTGCTCCTCGACCTGCTTGACCACCTGCGGCGAGGCCATCGGAAACGGCCGGTCGAGCAGCGCGCGGTCCAGCGACAGCGTGATGCCGGGCAGGGCTCTGTCATCGAAATGGAAACGCGCCGCGCCCAGGGCGGCGTAGCGCGCATGGTGCTCCGGGGCCGGCATTCCCATGCGAATGTCGTAGGGCGTCATCTCCGGGCCGAACAGCATCTCGAGCTGGTTCTGGACCGAGAGCGCGATGACGTCCAAGGAGAAGCGCATGGTTTGCACCGGCATGGCGACCACCGGGGCGAACACGGCTTCGCCACGCTCCGGCCAGCGTCGATACCTCATTGTGAACATCTCGGTGATGAAGTGGCAGTAGCGGCTCGTGAGTCGCAGCATGCGGTCGAGGTCCTCGCAGCTGAGCATCGCGTAGCCGAGGAGGTCGTGCGAATTGAGCTTGATCAGGCGGCCGACCTCGAAGCCCAGGTCGGTGCGGCCGGTGAGGCGGTACGCCGCGATGATCAAGGATTCCACCTCCATCGGCAGCAGCATGCCGTCGCTGCGCTCGAAACGGCTCGATTCGATCCGCGCCATCTCCAGCAGACGGGTCGTATCCACACCCTGCGCCGCCAGAAATCCCAGCATCAGCGAAAAGTAGCGCACCGGCGCGCGCTTGGGTGCAGCGGTCATCGCAGGTCTCCGTGCAGGGGCGGGTATTCACTAGCTTGTCGGAAATTGACAAGCAAGTGTCGGCAAGGGACTTTGCCGAAATCACTTACTTTTTCGATCATCCATGTACTCCATCCGCACGCACCTGCCTCTTCCGGCATCGCGGAAGAAACCCCCATGTTTGACGAACTCATCAGCACCTCGATCCTTGCCGGGCACCACCGCTCGTGCACGGCGATTGTCGTGGACGCCGGACGACGTCGTCTTCGTCGATGCGATCCCGCTCGGCGCGACCGGGAAGATGCTCAAGAACCGCCTGCGCGAGACCTTCAAGGCGCACACCTTGCCCACCGCCTGAGACCAGACATGAAGTCCCTGATCCTGTTGTCGTT
>NZ_JBFREQ010000076.1:0-5195 GCF_052114385.1 Variovorax sp. M-6
GTGCAGGTGCTCAACGACTGCTCGGTCGACATCGCCAAGGGCGACGTGGTCGTGGTCTGCGGGCCCTCCGGCTCGGGCAAGTCGACGCTGATCAAGACCGTGAACGCGCTGGAGCCCTTCCAGAAGGGCGAGATCACGGTCAACGGCATCCCGCTGCACGACCCCAAGACCAACCTGCCCAAGCTGCGCTCCAAGGTGGGCATGGTGTTCCAGCACTTCGAGCTGTTCCCGCACCTGTCGGTGACCGAGAACCTCACGATCGCGCAGATCAAGGTGTTGGGGCGCAGTGCCGACGAAGCCAAGACGCGCGGCCTGAAGATGCTCGACCGGGTGGGCCTGATGGCGCACAAGGACAAGTTCCCGGGACAACTGTCGGGCGGCCAGCAGCAGCGGGTGGCGATCGCGCGCGCGCTGAGCATGGATCCGATCGTGATGCTGTTCGACGAGCCGACCTCGGCGCTGGACCCCGAGATGGTGGGCGAGGTGCTCGACGTGATGGTGCTGCTGGCCAAGGAAGGCATGACCATGATGGTGGTCACGCACGAGATGGGCTTCGCGCGCAAGGTGGCGAGCCGGGTGATCTTCATCGACGTCGGCGGGCGCATCCTGGAGGACTGCTCGAAGGACGAGTTCTTCAACCACCCGGAGAACCGGCAGCCGCGGACGAAGGATTTCTTGAACAAGATCCTGGCGCACTAGGCTCGCCCCCAGGTTGCCCGGCACTTCGTGTCCGGGCGCCCACCCCCTACCGGGGGCAACACCAGCGGCCCGGCGAAGCCGGTTCCGCGGTGTTTCACCAACAGGCCGGGCTGCGCCGGCCAAGCAATCGGCTGTGGTCTATCTACGGCTGCGCGCAGCGCGCCTGTTCGTGGGCAGTCGCGGAACCGGCTTCGCCGGGCCGCTGACTGCGCCCCCGGTAGGGGGTGGGCGGGCTACACGCAGTGAGCCCAACCTGGGGGCGAGCTACTTTTTCCGCGCCGCGATTGCCTGCTCGGCCTGCGTGACCAGTTCCTTGCCGATCGTCGGCGTCCACTTGGCGTATACCGGGCGGGTGGCCTTGACGAAGGCTTCGCGCTCGGCCGGGGTCAGTTGCGTCACGGTCACGCCCATCGCGGCGATGTCCTTGAGCACCGGCTTGTCGGCCTCGACCAGGCCCTTGCGGGCCAGTGCGATGTTCTGCTTGCCGGCGTCGACCGCGGCCTGGCGCACGATCGCCTGGTCGGCCGGGGTCCACGAGCCCCAGACTTCCTTGTTGACCACGAACACCAGCGGGTCGGCCATGTAGCCCCAGGTGGTGACGAACTTCTGGCCCACGGTGTGCATCTTGAGCACGGTGAACAGGAACAGCGGGTTCTCCTGGCCGTCGACCGCGCCGCTGGCGAGCGCGGGCTGCGCATCGGCCCAGCTCATCTGGGTCGGGTTGGCGCCCAGGGTGCTGAACATGTCGGAGAAGATCGGCGAGCCGACGACGCGGATCTTCATGCCCTTCAAGTCCTCGGGCGACTTGATCGCGCGCTTGGAGTTGGTGATCTCGCGGTAGCCGTTCTCGCCCCAGGCGAGCGGCACCACGCCGGCCTTGTCCAGGGTCTGGAAGATTTCCTTGCCGACCGTGCCCTGGGTCAGTGCGTCGACCGCCGCATAGTCGGGCATCAGGAAGGGCAGCGAGAACAGGTTCAGCTGCTTCACCTGCGGCGACCAGTTGATGGTCGAGCCGACCGCCATGTCGATCACGCCCTGGCGCAGCGCGCTGAACTCGCGCGTCTGGTCGCCCTGGATCAGCGACACGCCCGGGTACAGCTTGATGTTGATGCGGCCCTGGGTGCGCTCCTTCACCAGGTCGGCCCAGATCCGGCCGGCTTCGCCCCACGGCGTGGGCGGGCCCAGCACCAGCGACATCTTGTATTCGGCCTTGTAGCTCTGCGCTTGCGCGGCCACCGAGAAGCCGCCCAAGGCGGCGGCGACGGCCAGGAGGCCGAGCAGGGAACGACGGAATTTCATGGATCAGTCTCCTTGGGAATAAATCGAAGAATCAGTAGCCGAGTTTGCGTGGGAGCCAGAGCGCCAGTTCCGGCCAGGCGATCACCGCCACCATCACGAGGAACATCGCGAACAGCATCCAGCCGACCCAGCGCACGGTCTCTTCCATGCGCACATTGGCGATGCGGCAGGACACCATCAGGTTGACGGCCAGCGGCGGCGTGAACTGGCCGAGCGCAACCTTGAGCGTGAGGATGACGCCGAACCAGACCGGGTCCCACTTGTAGTGCTGCACGATCGGCCACAAGAGCGGCACGAAGATCAGGAAGATCGAGACGCCGTCGAGGAACATGCCGACCGTGATCAGCAGGAGGATCAGCAGCGACAGCACGCCGTATTCGCCCAGGCCCGAGTTGACGATCGCGCGCGTGACCGGATCGATCACGCCGAGCGTCGAGAGCGAGTAGGCGAAGATGCCCGCCAGCGACACCACCAGCAGGATCACGGCCGAGAGCTCGCCCGATTCGCGCAGGATCACGAACAGGTCGCGGACCTTGATCGTGCGGTGGATCGCCATGCCGACGAACAGGCCGTAGAACACCGCCACCACCGCCGCCTCGGTCGGCGTGAACAGGCCGGCGCGCATGCCGCCGAGGATCAGCACCGGCGCCGCCAGGCCCCAGATGGCGTCGCGAAAGCTCTTCCAGAAGGCCGGGCGCGGCAGGCTGGATTCGAGCGCGCCCATCTTGTTCTTGCGCGCCAGCCACACGGCCGGGACGATCAGCGCCACGCCGGCCAGGATGCCGGGGATCATGCCGGCGGCGAACAGCGCCGGCACGGAAGCACCGGGCACCAGCACCGAGTAGACGATGAAGGCGACCGAGGGCGGGATCAGGATGTCGGTGGCCGCCGCCGCGCCGACCACGCTGGCCGAGTAGGCGGCCGGGTAGCCCGCGCGCGACATCGCGGTGATCATCACCGCGCCCACGGCGGCGGCGTTGGCCGGGCCCGAGCCCGAGATGCCGCCGAGGAACATCGCCACCACGATCGCCACCAGCGGCAGCATGCCGGGGCCGCGGCCGACGATCGCGATCGCGAAGTTGACCAGCCTGAGCGCCACGCCCGAGCGGTCGAAGATCGAGCCGACCAGCACGAACATCGGGATCGCGAGCAGCGGGTACTTGCCGAGGCCGGCATAGAAGTTCTGCGGCACGGCCAGCAGGCCGAACCACTGCGCGTCGCTGTTGGCGAGCGCGATGCAGGCCGCGCCGGCGAGGCCCAGCGCGGCGCCGATCGGCACGCCGACCAGCATCATCACCACGAAGGCGACGAACAGGAGCGTGGGAATCATCGGTCCGAGCCCCCGTAGTTGGTCTTGCGACCACGACGGAGGAACAGGCCCAGGGCGCGCAGCGCGATCGCGAAGGAGACGACCGGAAGCCAGATCGAATACCACCACTGCGGCACGCCGATGCCGGGCGAGGTTTCCTCGAAGCGGTAGTCGTCCCAGACCATGCGCATGCTGAGCGCGCCGATCAGCAGGAACAGCAGACCGACCATGAGCGCACCGAACTGCGCCAGGCGCTTGCGCCGCGCCGTGCTGCCGCTCTCGGCGAAGTACTCGATCCGGATGTGGCGGTCCCGCGCCACCGCGGCGGAGCCCGCCACCAGCGCCAGCAGGATCATGAGGAAGACCGAGAACTCCTCGGTCCAGGCAAAGGAGGAGTCGGTGAAATAGCGCACCAGCACGTTGGCGAAGGTGATGCAGGCCAGGAGGCCCATGATGAGCACGGTGGCCCAGTCCTCGATCGCGAGCGGGACGCGGGTCGGTTCGTCGGCGGCTTCGATTTCAGGGGGGAGGGGACTGGCGGCGTCCAGCACGGGGCCGGACTCGGAGGGAGAGGTCATCGGGGGAAGCAGGAGGGTGAGGCCACGTCGTGTCACCGGGCGGACGCCGGGACGCGATCCGTACACCTCGACAGGGAAGCAGCCATGGATCCTAGCGATCCATGACCATTTCGCTATCGGGGGTTTCCTTAGCTGCCGGGCCCCGCGCCCCCGGCCCTGGCCTCAGTCGAAGTAGGCGCGCGAACGGTCGAGGTGCTCGCGGCACTCGCGGACCATGCGGTCGAGCAGGTCGGCGCAGGTCGGCACGTCGTCGATCAGGCCGATGCACTGGCCCGCCGAGACCACGCCGCCGTTGACTTCGCCGGATTCCAGCGCGGCGCGCCCGCGCACGCCCGCCACCAGGGGGCGGATGTCCTCGAACTGGCAGCCGCCCGGGCGGTTCTCGGTCGCCACGACCTCTTCCGAAATCGCGTTCCTGAACACGCGCGCGGTGTTCTTCATCGTGCGGAACATCAGCTTGGTGTCGCGCTCGGACGCCGCGACCAGCGCCTGCTTGATGTTGTAGTGGATGGGCGCTTCCTGCGTCACGCAGAAGCGCGTGCCCATGTTGATGCCCTCGGCGCCGAGCGCCAGCGCGGCGGCCATGCCGCGCCCGTCGGCGATGCCGCCGGAGGCGATGATCGGAATCTTGAGCGCGCGCGCCGCGATCGGCAGCAGCACCAGCCCCGGCACGTCGTCCTCGCCAGGATGGCCCGCGCACTCGAAGCCGTCGACCGAGACCGCGTCGACGCCATTGCGCTCCGCCGACAGCGCGTGGCGCACGGAGGTGCACTTGTGCACGACCTTCACGCCATGGGCCTTGAACTGGTCGATGAAGTCCCGGGGGCTGTTGCCCGCGGTCTCCACGATCTTGATGCCGCTGTCGAGGATGGCCTGCACGTATTCGGCGTAGGGCGGCGGCTTCATCGCGGGCAGGATCGTGAGGTTCACGCCGAAGGGGCGGTCGGTCATGGCGCGCGTGCGCTCGATCTCGCGCCGCAGCGCGTCGGGCGTCTGCTGCGTGAGCGCGGTCAGGATGCCGAGGCCCCCGGCGTTGGAGACCGCCGAGGCCAGTTCCGCCAGGCCCACCCATTGCATGCCGCCCTGGATGATGGGGTAGCGGATGCCGAGCAGTTCGGTGATGCGGGTCTTCATGGTGCGTCCTTCTGCGAGAGCGCCTACAGCGCCTTGACCAGTTCCGGCACGGCCGTGAACAGGTCGGCCACGAGGCCGTAGTCGGCCACCGAGAAGATCGGCGCCTCCTCGTCCTTGTTGATCGCCACGATCACCTTGGAGTCCTTCATGCCCGCCAGATGCTGGATCGCGCCCGA
>NZ_JBFREQ010000077.1:0-5181 GCF_052114385.1 Variovorax sp. M-6
CCCTCTGTCCGGGCCGATTGCCGGGAACTTGTGCCACTTCGACGTCGAACACCGCGACGTCACGCCGGCTGAACTTGAGTTCCTGCGCGCCGTGGCCCCTCTGTTGCTGGAGCGCATGAACTGATATTCACCGAGAAGCGAGGGAGCGACTTGGAGGTTCTGGCAATGATCAACTCTGCAGTTCATCGGTTCGAGTACGACGGTTGGAAGGTGACCGTCGAGTTGGACGGTTCGACGCTCGATGGGATCATCTCCGGGCACGCGGATCTTCATTGGAAGGACGGCCACAGATGCCGGATAGCCCTGGCAGGCAAGCATGAGGACGGAGCGAGCGCGATTGCCTCTCTGTCCGACCGATCGCGCGCCTTTATCGACGAATGGCACACGAAACGCCTCAATGGCGACTCGGACTTCGTCAACATCTAGAAGCGCGTGCGCCGGATCGCAAATCACGATTCCCATCTTTTTCACGCCGTCTGCCAATCGACGAAGCCTCGCTGGTGCTCGACTTAGAAGCCTTTGACTTCGGAGAATGCAGTGGACACTGCGAAGTCGCCAGTGTCCAGTTTGACCGCCTTCAGAGGCGCGGCACGATGTCGCGCCAGCGACGAACTCAGCCACGATATTCCCAGCACGGCTACGAAGCGCCGCTGATTGCTTTGCTTCGGCGCCGTGTCCGCCGAGGTTGCGTTCAGTTTTTTCCCTGTCCGGGGCGAGATGATCATTCGAAGGTGACGGTTTGTGCCGTCAGCACCCCGTTGGTGACCTGGGTACCATGAATGTTCACCTTCACGCCATCGCGCAGGTTCGCCGCGCTGCCGTTGGTGAACATGACGCCGGGGCCGCCTGCGTCCACCGGCTGCCCTCTCACTCGAAAATCGGAAGGTGAGTGGAAGGCACCCACGCTGCCGATCAGGTCGAAGGAGGCCGGGCCGCCAGTGCCCGGTACGTGCCGGATCTTGAGCTTGTTGGCCTTGAGGACGCCGCGCGACACCACTCCGCCGACTTCCACCTTCACGCCGTTGCCCAAGGCGCCGGCCGGCCCACCCGTGACTTGCACCGAGGATGCGTCGACGGCGAAGCCGAGCACACGCAGCGAACTCAGTCCCGCATAGTCCGTGACGATGCCCGCGAATTGCGCTGTCGTGGCATCCGTCGTCGGCAAGGGATACCACCACTGCACGAGCGTGGCGGCAAGTCCGCCAGAAGAGACGGTGTCCGCTCGCACGCGTACGATGGTTCCGTTGGCGAGCGATCGGCCATCCAGGCTTCCACTGAGGACTGCACTGCCGTAGTCGACAACCAGGCCGCCGAGCGCGAAGGTATGCGCCGCCGCGTCGAGGTTCTGCACCGTTCCGGTGAGAATCGCCGAGGACGGATCACGCTGTTCGACGCGCGTCGCTCGCAGCACCCCAGGTGCAGCCGGCAATCCCCAGACCTGCAATGTGCGTCCGGCCGCGATGGCCGCGAGACCGGATGCGTCCGCCCAGACCGTGGCCTCGTCGGTCGTTACCGTCGTCCCGAGGATGACGAAACTGTTCTGCGACAGGTCGATCGCTCCCACGGGACCTCGGACGTCGGCGGCGGAGTCGACTCGCCGGGCGATGCCGCTCGTAAAGCCGGCATTGACAGGCCCGGTGACCTTCACGGTCATGCCCAGTTGCAACCCCGTCGGCGCGTCCTGGATATTTCCGACGGCGGTCGTCGTGTCGTAGCGCAGGCCATTGACAATGATGCTTCCCGCGCCATCGACCGCGCCGACGCCAGTCGCATCGGCGGTGCTCACGCCGGTGCCGCCGGAGCCGACCCCTGATCCGTCATCGCCGATGGAGGCCGTCGTCGAACTTCCGTCGCTGGCCGCAATGCCGCCGATGCCGTTGCCTGCGCCGCTCTCACTCGGATCGCGGGCAAGCCCGACCGAGCCGATAGGGCTCGCGACGCCGGAAGTCCCCGATGCGGGTGCACCGACAGGTGCCATTGCACCGCCTCTGCCACCGCCGCCTCCACAAGAAAGGAGCAAGGCGATCCACAGCGGGAGAAGGACAATGCGCAGCAGGTTTGTGGTCATGCGTTCTCTCCCGATGATTTTGGGGGTGCCGCGGGCGGGGGCGCCTTCTCGACCGCGGCATCTTCGTAGTAGGTGTAGATTCCCACCCGGATGCGACCCGACGCCGTCTGGTCCGCGGCCTCGTAGGCACGCCTCATCTCGCGCGTGAGCTCATGATGAAGGCCATCCCAGCGTTGACGCGCGAGCTGGTGAATGCGCTCGCATTCCTCGAGCGACAGGCCGGCCGCGAACACCGATCGCTCGAGCATGGGAGGCCGCTCCCCGATGGTATTCGACACGCTCGCCAGAAGGTGGTCACGGGAGTTGTCGCCCAGGAACGAAAGCATCCCTTTCAAGTCGCTCGCCGGCACGAAACCGGCTACCGCAAGTTCAGTGTTGCCATCGTGCTCGGTCGCCATGTGGAGGCGCACCAGTTCGTCGAGGATGGCCCGGTGGTGCACGTTGCCTCGGCTGGCGCGTCGCGCGACGGCTTCGAAGGACGGCACCGATTCGTCTGCGGACACGACGGGCAGCGAGCGGTGGGCCGGGTTGTCCGAGAACATCTGGAGCCAAAACGTCAAGGTCTTGGCTTCCGCCGACATCTCCGTTTGGGGCAATGAAGCCGCCTCTTCGCGCACCATCGTGGTCACGACCTTGCGGTTCAGTCCGGTGGTCACCGACAACTGGCTGATGTTGGGTTCCGTGCCCTTCTCGCCCCACGCGCGACGTGCCTCGTCGACCAGTATGTCACGGAGCAATTCCTCGAGGTGCGCGTGCTTGACGCCAAAGGCAAGCGCGAGCCGCACCAGCGGGCGCAGCACGCGGGCGCAAGCTCCGATGACCCACGCCAACTGGCCTTCCCTGCCCTTCGCCAGGCTTTGCCGAAGGCTCCGCCGGCCCCGGTCATGCTTGGCGTTCTTCGATCCAGTGCGTTTCGTTGCCATGGAGTTTGTGGGCGAACTCTGCGACCTGGGCCAGCTTCGCGCCGTTGGGTGGGATGTCGGGAATCCACAAGCCGAGTCGTTCGTCCGAGGTCGCACCCTGAACGCTTTCTGAACGCCGCAGCCGTATCTCAACCAGTACTCGCAAGGTCCCGTTCACCGAGAACTCCTTGTTGATAACGGTGGCATTACCACCGGTTACCAATGGGACAGCGACTTCAGCCCCTGTCTTACATGCATGCCGTGGTCACTATAAGACAAGAGTTCTATTGATGTGACAGTTTCACATGTCTTTTCTACTTGGGGGAGTGCGATGTCGAGACCCACGATGCGAAGCAAGGAAACGGCGCCCTCAGCGCCGCGAGTTCTCGCATTCGGAAATCTCGTCGATCTGGCGAGGCTGCAGGTGGGCACCCCGTCTGCCGAAATCTGTGATGCGTGCAACACCATCAACATCGGGTCCGCGCGCTACTGCAAATGCTGCTCGCACAAACTGCCGGCGTTCTATGCGGCCATCAAGGACGACGCGCATGGCCCGAGCATGCGCGATGCGGTGCTTCCGTGGCGCTCGCGGGAGATGCCGGGTCGGGCGTCCATGATCGACTTCACGGCCTTCGCGGTGGTGATCAATCTGCTCGTGGTGCTCACCGCATCCATACCCATTCCGTGAGTCGCCGGCCTCGCTGTCATCGCCATGACGAAGTTCTGCGAATCGTGCCACACGGCCAACAGAGACCGCGCGAGGTACTGCCGAGGCTGCGCCGGCAGGTTCAGCGGAATTCGCACGGCGGCGAATGTCGCCGAGGGGTCCTTGCCTGAAGAAAGGGCACCGCGGGCCGCGAGGGTGCCCAAGATTTCGCTGCCCGTGACCGCACGCATGCCGGCGGCGGTGGGAAACGATCTGCGCACGGTATCGCGCACACTCGAGAAGAGGGAATTTGCCAGGCAGCCGGTTGTTCCCGGTGGGCTCGACGTGCCCGTCGTGCTGTTGCTGATGGCCGTCCTCCTGTCGATCGCCGCCTTCGTATTCTGGTACTGGAACCGCACGGTCGAGCGAAGCCCGGCTCCGCCTCGCGAGGTGGCAGCGAGCCATTGGCGACAGGCCGAGTTGCCGGCTGTGTTGCTTCCGGAGCCGGTGATGGATTCGCAAACACCGGCCGCACCGGTCGCAGTTGCAGCCGATCAGCAGGTCGAGCCGGCCCCTCCGCTGGAGCCGCCGCCGCCTGAAACGCCGGCCGTCGCGCCCGCGCCCGCCGACGTGAAGGTCGCGGCGTCGGAAGAGCAGCCACCGCAGGCAGAACAGCCTTTCAGTGAACCACAAGCCGAGACGTCGCGACCTCCGGACGCACAGCCTCATCAGGCGTCGACCCGGCAAGTGCAGGCAGAGCCGCAACGGGCACGCGCCGGTACGCTGCAGCGCGACAGGAGCACGGCGAGGATTGTCAGCGCGCCGCGCGCTGTCACAGTCAGCCGCCAGAAGGCAATGGAGCCCCTCGTCGCTGATGTCCGGCACTCGATCCGAACGGAAGAGCCGCGCATCGACAGCCCTGCACCGGTGGTGCGCCCGACCGCGCCGGTTCAAATCGGCACGGTTCGCGCGGTAGGCGGCACGACACGTTGCGATCGGTACAACCCCTTCGGCGAGACAATCTGTGTCAGCGCTCCGCCGGGGGCGCAAGCGGCGAATTCATCTGCTGCGGCGGCTTCGGGCGCACCGATCGGCGGAAATGCGGCGTCCAAGAGCACGATCCTGGTCGGCGGTTTCGCGATCGCCAGCAGCGCAGCCGATCCGGGTGGCAGCGGCAGCAGCCCCAGCGCCGGCAATGGGTCTGGTGGTGGTACAGGCGTAGGTGGTGCTGCCGCAGGCGCCGCAGGAACAGGTGCCGCCGGTGGTGCCGGAAGCGGTTCTGGTGGTGGCGCGGGAGGCAGTGCTGGCGCCGGTGGTGGCGGCGGCCCCGGCGGTGGCGGTGGCGGTGGCGGTGGTGGTGGCCCCGGTGGTGGCGGCGGCCCCGGCGGTGGCGGTGGTGGTGGCCCGGGTGGTGGTGGCCCCGGTGGTGGCGGTGGCCCAGGCGGTGGCGGTGGCTCCGGCGGTGGCGGTGGCCCCGGCGGTGGCGGTGGCGGTGGCCCCGGTGGTGGCGGTGGCCCCGGTGGTGGCGGTGGCCCCGGTGGTGGCGGTGGCCCCGGCGGTGGCGG
>NZ_JBFREQ010000078.1:0-4502 GCF_052114385.1 Variovorax sp. M-6
CGCTCTACTCGCGGCCTGCAAGGCCGCCGCCTGCGCGGCGTGCTTCTCGCCACGCGAGGGCCTGTGAGCCTTGCTAGCCCTGGCCTCCTTAGCCTCCTTGGGCTCCTTTTTTTCCTTGGGCTTCTCTTTGGCCTGCGAGTGGTGCGTCCTCACCAGCTTGTCGATCGCCTTCGCCCTCGGCAGCTGCGATTTCGCTTGGCGCTTCGCACGCTCCTCCTTCAGCAGACGGCGCTCCTCGGACAGCTTCTGTTCGGCTTCGGACGGCTCATGGTCCGCCCCCAGCGAGTGGACACGGTCCATCGTCGCCTTGTGGAGCATCGCGCCGTTCCTCGCGATGCGGTGGGTCAGCGATGCGATGCGAATGGGCATGTTGCGATCCTCGTGGTGTGTGAAAGATCAATGTAGACCGACCTCCGCGTCCTGCCAATCGATTTGTGCGGCCTCGCCCCTGCGTCGCCAATCCGCTTCCGGCGTTGTGCCGCGAGTTCCAGCGAGATAAAAGCCAGTTCGATGTTGCCGGCCACGGGCTGGATGACGCCAGTTCCCTGGCGAACATCACGCAATGGAGACCACCGCCAGCGCCGCCGAGGCCCCCGCCATCGCCGCGGTCGCAAGGCAGGCCAAGAGCTTCCACTTGCGCGGCTCCAGGCCCTTGTGCAGGTGGAAGTAACTGGCCACCGCCTCGGCGGCCGAGCTATATGTCCTTCAACACCTCAGCGCCCGGTGCAGTCATGCTCGGCGAGAACTCGACGACTTCGGCGCGGGCGCATCCGCTCTTGACAAACGGGTCCTGCTCAAGGATGGCTTCGAGTGCGCGGCGGTCGCCTGAGCGAGCGAGGATCACGCCGCCCTTGCGCGGCACCTGCCGCCCTGACGCGATGAAGAGACCGCTGTTGTAGTGCTTCTTCAACCAGGTAACGTGCTTCGCCATAAGCGCATCAAGCTCCTCGAGCGGACGGATGTACGTCAAGGTGATGATGAACATGGGGACCTCGCTCTTCGACGTGAAGGATTGGCGCCTCCGTGAACTGTGCTCATCCGGCGACCAGTTCCGCTTGCTTCATAACAGCGGCGGTTCGTCAGCTCGCGACGTGATTGCTTTCGGCGATTTCAGTGGCACCGGTTGCGCCGTCATGGCCAGCCGCTCCGCCGGAAACTGCCTCATGAAGTCCATCGAGCACTCGGCCGGCGCGTCCAACCATTCGCCGTACTGCGCCTCCGGGAGGATCACGACCATGCGCTTGTCCTGCTTTTCCGGTGGACGCTTCAGGTCGGGCCGATGCATCTGTTTGAACAGGGGATGGTCGTCGGCGTTGACGGTGAGCATTGTGAAGCTGAGCTCCCACCGGGCTGTTTCCGGGTTCTTCCAGGGCGACCAGAGCCCGGCCACGCCGAGCGTCTCGTCGTTGGCCGCGGTGAAGCGCGTCGGGATGAACTTGCCCGTGCGCCAGTCCGGCTCATAGATCGCCTCGCAAGGCACGATGCAGTGGCGCGGCTTGGCCCAGGCGTTCCTGAAGCTTGCCAGCTCGCGGACCGTCTCTGTGCGCGCGTTGTACGTCTTGAGGCCGTACTTGGCGTCCCTGGCGAAGCCGGGCAACAGGCCGAAGTGCCCCTCGACGACCTCGAAGTTTGGCACCGCTTCATCGCCCGACTCGCGCTCGGGCGGCCGACGGATGAAGGGCGCCATCTGCGTCGGGTAGATGTGCAGGCCGCCGGGCGGCGGCTCCCAGCTCGGCGGCAGGTGGATGCCGAAGTGTTTCTCGATTTGCTTGCGGCGCTTCTCGGCCTGGTAGTGGCTGCACATCAGCGCATTTTGCTGGAGCCCGGCTCGTAGGCAACCGGGGCCAGCCACTCGACCGCGGCCGTCGCCGGCGGCAGGGCGCGCAGTCGCTCGTCCCTCCAGAGATCGCTCGCCAGCTCGTCGAGCTGCTCCGGATCGACCGTGCGCCAGCGCCGGTGCAGCTCGTGCGCACAGGCGGCGATCCAGATGTCGGTGGCAACGGGGTCCACAAGTGAACTGTACGTCTAACCAGTCTTTTTGCCTACGATTCCCCAGTTAAATACTGTATCTTTGTACAGTATGTCCGACATCCCACCGCCCTACGCAGAACTCTACTGCCGCTCCAACTACACCTTCCTGGTCGGCGCTTCCGAACCCGAGGAACTCGTCGAACGCGCAGCCGCCAAGCTCTACACCGCGATCGCCCTGACAGACGAATGCTCGGTTTCCGGCGTCGTGCGCGCGCACCTCGCGGCCCGCGAGTGCGGCATCCATTTCATCGTCGGCAGCGAGATCCTGCTGACCACCGCCGGCGGTCAGCCGTACGCGCGGATCGTCTTTCTCGCGCAGGACCGGCGCGGTTACGGCAACCTGTGCGAGGCGATCACGCTGGCCCGCCGCCGCGCCGAGAAGGGCCAATACCTCGCCCAGGTCATGGACTTCGAGGGCAAGACCGCCAAGGCACCGCACCTGGCGGGCCTCCCCGGCTGCATCGCCCTGCTGCTTCCGGATCCGGACGAGACAGTCGAGACCCTGTTCGCGAAAGCCATGTGGCTCAAGACCTGGTTCGACGGCCGCGCCTGGCTGCTGGAGCCGCGGCCGATGAACAACGACGACGAGCTGCGCTGCTGGATCATTGAACAGGTGGCTGACCTGACGACGCTCCGAATCGTGGCCACCGCCAGCCCCGTGATGCACACCCGCATGCGCAAGCCGCTGCAGGATGTGGTCACCGCCGTCCGCGTGGGCCGCCCGGTCAGCCAATGCGGCTTCGACCTCCAGCCGAATGCCCAGGCCTACCTGCGCGGGCGCGCCTTCTTGCGCCAGGCCTTTCCCGATGTGTGGATGCGCGAGACGATCGAGGTCGCGCGCCGATGCACGTTCAGCCTGGAAGAGTTGCGCTACGAGTACCCCGAGGAAATCGTGCCGCCCGGCGAGACCGCGGCCTCCTACCTCCGCAAATTGACCTACGCCGGCGCGGCCAAGCGCTTCCCTTCGATGCTGCCCGACAAGGTGCGCGCCCAGATCGAGCACGAGCTGGCGATCATCCGGCAGCTCGAGTACGAGGCCTACTTCCTGACGGTCGAGGACATCGTGCGCTGGGCGCGCGATCGCGGCATTCTGTGCCAGGGGCGCGGCTCGGCGGCCAACTCGGCGATCTGCTACTGCCTTCACGTGACCGAGGTGGATCCGGAGCGCATGAACGTGCTCTTCGAGCGATTTATCAGCGTGGAGCGCAAAGAGCCGCCCGACATCGACATCGACTTCGAGCACCAGCGACGTGAGGAGGTGATTCAGTACATCTACCGGAAGTACGGGCGCGACCGCGCGGCGCTGACGGGCGTCGTCATCGCCTACCGCAGCAAGTCGGCGATCCGCGATGTCGGAAAGGCGTTGGGCTTTGCGCTCGAGGTGGTGGATCGGCTCGCGAAGACCGCCTACGGCACCGACCAGCAGTGGATCAGCGAGGCGTGCCTGTTCGAGAACGAACTTGACCCGACGGATCAGCGGGTGCAGAAGTGGCTGCAACTCGCCTACGAGCTCCGCGACTTTCCGAGGCACTTGAGTCAACACCCGGGCGGCTTCGTGATCGCGCGCGACAAGCTCAGCCGCTTGGTGCCAGTGGAGAACGCCTCGATGGAGAACCGCAGCGTCGTGCAGTGGGACAAGAACGACCTCGATGCGCTGGGCCTGATCAAGGTCGACGTGCTCGCGCTGGGCATGCTGACCGCGATTCATCGCACGCTCGACCTCGTGGCGATGAAGCTCGGGCAGCCCTTCGGCATGCAGGAGGTGCCGGCGGAGGACCCGGCCACCTACGACATGATTTGCAAGGCCGACACGGTCGGCGTGTTCCAAATCGAAAGCCGCGCGCAGATGACGATGCTGCCGCGCATGCGGCCGAGGTGCTTTTACGACCTGGTCATCCAGGTGGCGATCGTGCGGCCGGGGCCGATCCAGGGCGGGATGGTGCATCCGTACCTGCGACGCCGCGCGGGCGAGGAAGCCGTGACCTATCCCAGCGACGAGATCAAGCAGGCGACCGAGCGCACCCTGGGCGTGCCGATCTTCCAGGAGCAGGTGATGCAGATCGCGATGCTCGCGGCCGATTTCACGGCCGGCGAGGCCGACCAGTTGCGCCGCGCGATGGGCGCATGGAGGAAGCGCGGCGGCTTGGAGGTCCATCAGCGTCGGCTGGTCGATCGGATGACCCAGAAAGGCTACACCGCCGAGTTCGCGGGACAGATTGCCAAGCAGGTCGAGGGCTTCAGCTCCTATGGCTTTCCCGAGAGCCATGCGGCGAGTTTTGCACTGCTGGTCTACGTGTCCTGCTATCTCAAGCGGCACTATCCGGATGCCTTCCTCTCGGCCTTGCTGAACAGCCAGCCGATGGGCTTCTATGCGCCCGCGCAGCTCGTGCGGGACGCGCGCGAGCATGGCGTCGTCGTGCGGCCGGTCGACGTCACGATCAGCGACTGGTTCAGCACGCTCGAGGAGGACG
>NZ_JBFREQ010000079.1:0-3601 GCF_052114385.1 Variovorax sp. M-6
CCGCCCCGGACCCCGCCCCGGACCGCCACTTCGGAGGCCGACACCGCCAGCTGATTCGCCTGCCGCGCGTTGTCGGCGTTCTGCTTGACCGTGCTGGTGAGTTCTTCCATCGAGGCCGCCGTCTCCTCCAGCGAGCTCGCCTGCTCCTCGGTGCGCGACGATAAGTCCTGGTTGCCGGTGGCGATCTCGCCCGAGGCCGTCGCGATGGTGTCGGTGCCCGTGCGCACTTCGCCCACCACCTTCGACAGGCTCTCGTTCATGTGCTTGAGCGCCTGCATCAGCTGGCCCGTCTCGTCGCGGCTCTCCACCTGGATGCGCGTGCTCAGGTCACCGGCCGCCACCGACTCCGCGACCCGGACCGCCTTGCCCAGCGGCCTCGTGATGCTGCGCGAGATGAGCCACGCGAACACGCTGCCGACGATCACCGTCAGGATGCCCAGGAGAAGCCGCAGGACGAAACCGCGTTCGTTGGTCGCATCGATCGCGCGACTCATGTCGTCGATCGCCTGCCGTTCCAGCGAGAGCAATTCGAGCACGCGGCTTTCGTAGGCCTTCGCCGCCGGAAGGAACGACGTCTTGAAGACGCGCTCCGTCTCCTCCGCGTTGCCGCTCGCCTTCGCCTTGCCCACCAGGTCCTTGGCGGCCTGGTACTTCGCACGCAGCTCGACGATCGACTTGAAAGTCGACTTCTCGATATCGGTCACCAGCAGCGCCTCGACCTTCGCCATGGTCTCGCTGCCCTTCTTGACGCTGTCGGAGATCACCTCGGCGAAGGTGACGGGCAGCGTCTCGTCGGTGGTCTTGGCGATCATCGAAGTGCGCGCGATGGCCGAATAGGTCAGCACGTACCAGTCGGCGATGAGCCGCTCCTTGGCCAGCGGGCTCTGCATCATGTGGCGGGTGGCTTCCGCGTTGTTTCGCGCACTGACCAGCGCGATCGTGGTCGAGACGATCGTCAGCCCCAGGACGACGGCGAAGCCGATGGCGAGGCGGGTTCCGATGCGGACGTTGGACAGGAGATTCATGATGGGGCTCGAAGTTGGAAGTTCGCTTTTCTCAGGCCGCTGCGGCCTCGACCAGGCCCATTTCCTCGCTGGACATGAGCCGGTCGATGTCCACCAGGATCAGCATCCGCTCGTCCAGCGTCCCCAGGCCGATCAGGTAGTCCGTGTCCAGCACCGACCCCATCGCCGGCGCCGGCTTGATCTGCTCCGGCGACAGCGTGATCACGTCCGACACGCTGTCCACCACCATCCCCACCACACGGCCCCCGATGTTCAGCACGATCACCACCGTGAACTGGTCGTAGCTCGGCGTCCCCAGCGCGAACTTGATCCGCATGTCGATGATCGGAACGATGATCCCGCGCAGGTTCACCACCCCCTTGATGTACTCCGGCGCGTTCGCGATCCGCGTCACCGCGTCGTAGCCGCGCAGCTCCTGCACCCGCTGGATGTCGATGCCGTACTCCTCCTCGCCCAGCGTGAAGGAAAGAAACTCCAGCGGCCTGGCCGCGCGCGCGGCCGGAGCGGCTGCTTCCTGGGAGGACTGCTTGCCTTGATCTGCGTTCATTTCGTTGACTCCATGAGTTGAAACTTGCTTTTGCCGCGGCTGCTGCCCCCGGCATCCATCCTGAAAACGCTGACTGCGTCGACCAGGCCGCCGGCCTGCGCCTGCAGCGACTGCGCGGCAGCCGCGGCCTCTTCCACCAGCGCCGCGTTCTGCTGCGTCACCTGGTCCATCTGCGTGATCGCCTGGTTGATCTGCTCGATCCCCGAGGTCTGCTCCCGGCTCGCCGTCGTGATCTCGCCCATGATGTCGGTCACGCGCTTCACGCTGCCGACGATCTCTTCCATGGTCTTGCCCGCTTCGGCCACCAGCGCGCTGCCCGCGCCCACCTTGCCCACCGAGTCRTCGATCAGGCCCTTGATCTCCTTGGCCGCGCCGGCGGAGCGCTGCGCGAGATTGCGCACCTCCGCCGCCACCACCGCGAAGCCCCGGCCCTGCTCGCCGGCCCGCGCGGCTTCCACCGCCGCGTTCAGCGCCAGGATGTTGGTCTGGAARGCGATGCCGTCGATSACGCCGATGATGTCGACGATCCTGCGCGAGGACGCGTTGATCGAGGCCATGGTGTCGACCACCTGGCTCACCACCTCCCCGCCCTTCACCGCCACCTCCGACGCAGAGGCCGCGAGCTCGTCGGCCTGGCGCGCGTTGTCGGCGTTCTGCTTGACCGTGCTGGTGAGTTCTTCCATCGAGGCCGCGGTCTGTTCCAGCGAGCTGGCCTGCTCCTCGGTACGCGACGACAGATCCTGGTTGCCGGCCGCGATCTGGCCCGAAGTGGTCATCACGCCGGCCACGCTGGCCCCGACGTCCGCGACGATCGCGAACAGGTTCGCGCTCATCTGGTTCAGCGCCCGCAGCAAGCCCTTGGTCTCGTCCGTGGGACGGATCTGGAACTCGGCCAATGCGCCGCCCGCGATGGCCTGCGCAACGCACACGGCCTGATCCAGCGGCCGGAACACCGTGCGCGCAAGGAAATGGCCCAGGCCGATCCAGGCCAGCGCGGAACCCAGCGATGCGCCCGCGATCAGCTTCGGCAGCCAGCCGGGCGCGTTCGACGCCGCCGCGAGCGGCGCGACCGCCGACCAGGCCACTGCACCGATGCCCAGCGAGAGCACCGCGGCGCCGGCGGCCACCACGGAAACCCGGTGCCGGATCGGAATGCGGCGCAGACTGCCGATCGGATCCGACAGGCCGCGCGAGACCACCTCCCCCTGGCGAATCCGCAGGCCCGACGCCCGGCCGTCGAGGATGCGGCGATAGATCCGGCCGGCCTGGTCGACCTCGGCACGATCGGGTTCCCGGCGCACCGACATGTAGCCCTCGGTCACGCCCTCGCGGTGGATCGGCGTCACATTCGCCTGGACCCAGTAGAAATCGCCGTTCTTGCGGCGGTTCTTGACCAGGCCCGTCCAGGGCAGGCCGCGCCCCAGCGTTTCCCACATGTCGGAGAAGGCCTCCGGCGGCATGTCGGGATGGCGCACGATGTTGTGGGCCTTGCCGATGAGTTCATCGAGGGCGTAGCCGCTGACCTCCACGAAGATCGGGTTGACGTAGGTGATACGCCCCTTGAGGTCGGTGCGGGACACCAGTGCGGCGCCCTTGGGCAGCAGATATTCCTGGTCGTTGACGGGTAGATTGACACGCATACGCTTCAGCGCTTTCCAATGGGTTCGACGCGCGTGCGGATGCACCGCGTCCGGATTCGAATTCGAGCCTGCACATGCTCACGAGCTGCGTGGTCGGGAAATGACTCTCTCCGTGTTATCGGCAGCAGGTCGCCAGTCCTGAAGGGCTGGCTTCGAAATTCCGTTCAACCGCCCGCGAGGGGGCGTCCGAATGCAGGCTCGCTGCGTTCGCCGCTGCCTGCCCCCATCTTGAAGACGCTCACGGCCTGCACCAGGCTCGACGCCTGCTCCTGCAGCGAGCCCGCCGCCGCCGCAGCCTCCTCCACCAGCGCCGCGTTCTGCTGCGTCACCTGGTCCATCTGCGTGATCGCCTGGTTGATCTGCTCGATCCCCGAGGTCTGCTCCTGGCT
>NZ_JBFREQ010000080.1:0-3309 GCF_052114385.1 Variovorax sp. M-6
TCTGGATCGGCGCCGACGACAAGCTGCCTCGCAAGCTGCGTGCGGTGTTCCGCGGCGACCCGCTCCAGTTGCGCCACCAGGTCGAGCTGTCGAACTGGAAGCTCGACCCGGTGATCGCGGCCGAGGCCTTTGCGGCGGTCAATGCGGCCAATGCGAAGAAGATCGGCTTCGCCGCACCGAAGCCATCGGCGGCAGCGAAGAAGACGACCAAGACGAAGTAAGGAGAACGAACCATGACGAACACCAAGGTCCTTTTTCCCGCGCTGGTCGCTTTGCTCATGTCGGCCGGCATCCACGAACCGGCGGCCGCCTGGGCCAGCGCCAACCGCTTCGGCGGCCACTCCTACGGCGGCTTCGGCAGTGCCACGCATGACAATCGCTGGGGCGGCTCGACGTCCGCCAATGCCTTCGGCGGCTGGAGCCATACCAACGCCAATGGCGGCCACAGCGAAGGGGTCGCGGGCTACGGCGCAGTGCACACCACCGGCGGCGGCTTCAGCACCTACCACCCGCCGGCCTACGGCTACGGGGGCTATGCGCCCTACCACGTGCCAGTGGCGGTGCCCTACTACCACGGCGGATGCTACGACTGCGCCGGCGCGGTCGCCGCGGGTGCGGTCGTCGGCTTGGCAGCCGGCGCCGCGATCGCCAGTGCAACGCGGCCGGTGTATTCGGTGGGCGTCAACTACGCAACGGTGCCGCCTGGCGCGTCGATCGTGACCCAGGCCGGCGTCACCTACTACCAGGTTGGCAGTACTTGGTTCCGGCCGTCCTACGGCGCCAACGGCGTGTACTACACCGTCGTGCCCGCACCGTTGCCTTATTGATGAACTACCACCGCCTCGAGGACATTGCATGAAACCCAGCAAGTTCACCCCACCTGCCCTGCTCTGCCTTGCGCTGGCTGTGAGCCTCATTTCCGGCTGTGCGGCGCCAGGCTCGGGGAATGCCGGCATCACCGCCTCCGACAACAACGTCGCCAAGGTCTCCAACGTCGGCTTCCTGACGGAACCCGGCAAGCTGAAGGTGCAGCCCAACAATGGCGGATTCCTCTGCTGGCGACAGGCCGGCATTGACTGGAAGCGCTACGACAAGATTCTGATCGAGCGCATCCAGGTCTACGTCACGCCGGCCAACGAGCAGAGCCCAATCGATCCGACCGACCTCAAGGCGCTGCTCGACTACTTCCACAGTGCGCTGGTCAAGAACCTGACGCCCGAGGTGCAACTGGTCAGCACCCCCGGCCCTGGCGTGCTGCGAGTCAGGCTGGCGTTGACCTCGCTGGTGCCGACCAACACACTGGCCAGCATGGCGGGAACCGCGGTGCCCTACGGCTTCGTCGCCGAGATGGGCTCGGGCGCGGCCACCGGCCGCCCGGTGGGCTCGACACCGTACCTGGGCAAGACCGGGCTCGAAGCGCAATTCCGTGATGGCGCCACGGGTGCCGTGCTGGCCGAATGCGCCGACACGCAGATCGGCCTCAAGTACGCGGCCGATCTGAACAAGGGCGCGACCACCGCGGCCGAAGCCTGGATGAACGGCTACGTGAGCTCGTTCACCAGTTGGAGCTATGCGCAAGATGCCTTCAACAAATGGTCATCGGCGTTCGCCCGACGCTTTGCGGAACTGCGAGCGCAATCGCCGCAATGAAGAGATTCACATCCACATTCTTGTCCTTCGCTGCCGCACTGGGCTGCCTGCCTGCCGCAGCGCAGACCACGCAGCCTTCTGTCAACGATTGGCAGTTCGAGTTCATTCCCTATCTGTGGCTGGCCGGTATCCGGTCGGATCTGAAACTGGGGCCGCTGCCCGGCGACACGCTTTCGGTGAGCTCCAAGGGCCTCCTGGAGGCGCTGGATGCTGGCGCCATGGGTACCTTCGAAGCACGCAAGGGGCCGTGGGGCGGGCTGCTCGACGTGCAGTACGTGAAGCTGGGCGTCGGCAATCAGCTCGCAGGCGGCCTGCTGGGCGGATACAACGTCAAGTCCGAGCAGACCATCGCCACGCTGGCCGGCTTCTATCGCGTGGCCGAGGGGCCGGTGGCGGTCGATGTGCTAGGCGGCGTTCGCTATGTCGATGCCAGCACCAACGTCGACATCGCGCCAAGCCCGCGCGGCTTAGGGCGGCATATCGCGGAGAGCGCGAGCTCGACCAACGGAATCCTCGGCGTGCGCGCTACCGTCCCGCTCGGCGACAGGTGGTCGCTGATGGGCTACCTGGATGTGGGAGAAGGCAGCTCGACTTCGAGCTGGCAGGCCATCGCCGGCGCGAGCTACCAGTACTCGCCCACCACTTCGCTCAAGTTCGGCTATCGCTACCTCGACTACAAGCGCGACGACGCGTTGCTCAACAAGGTGGCCATGGGCGGCATCTACTTCGGTGCCGGATTCAAGTTTTGAAGATTCCTATGGCGATCCAAGCGTTCCCGACGATCGACGGCGACGGAACCGGAAGTCGGAGCGCCATGGAAGTGTGGGCGACCCTGGGGCGATTCCCGAACCGCCGGCATTGAAGCTGGCGGTGTCAACACATTGCATTTGTTCAACAGCGAGAAGATAGTCATGAAATCATCCAAGTTCATTCTGGCCGTGTGCGCCACGGTGCTGGCCGCGGGCTGCGTCACCAAGCAGACCTACAACACCGAAGTGCAGAAGGCCGACACCTACGCAACGCTCAACAAGCAGCTGACCAGCGAGTTGAGCAGCGACCAGGCGCAGATCACCCAGCTCCAGAACCAACTCAAGGTGACCATGGTCAACGAAATCCTCTTCCCCGAAGGGGGCTGGAGGCTGAGCCCCAATGGTGAGCAGGCGCTCGGCAAGATCGCGCCAACCCTCAGCAACTTGCCGGGCCAGCAGATCGTGGTCCAGGGATTTACCGACAACGTGCCGATCGGTCCCGAGTTGAGGGGGCGTTTCCCGTCCAATCTCGAACTCTCCTCGGCACGAGCCGACGATGTCGTGCGCTACCTCACGTCGAAGGGTGTGCCGCAGAACTCGATCTCGGCGCAGGGCTTCGGAGACGCCCGCCCGGTGGCGAGCAACGACACGCCGCGAGGCAGGGCGAAGAACCGCCGCGTCGAGATCATCATCACGGCGGCCGGTCGCCCCTGACCAGCCACGTCTAGCCCGTCCTTGGCATGTCAACACCCCTCCCCACTGAAGCGGCGACGGACCTCACGCAGGACTCGGCAACCCGCGTGGCCAGGCACATGGCCAAGACGCAGAGCCGGGACATGACGCGCCTGGTGCTCGGGCTGATCAGGCCCTACCGGGCCTGGCTCGTGATCGTCTTCGCCGCGATGATGGT
>NZ_JBFREQ010000081.1:0-3144 GCF_052114385.1 Variovorax sp. M-6
GGCAGCAAGGTGTCGGTGTACGACGGCGCGGCCAAGCTGGGCGAAGTGGACGTTGACGGCAACGGCAACTGGAGCTTCACGCCGGGCAAGGCGCTGGATGACGGCCCGCACAGCTTCACGACCAAGGTGACCGACCCCGCGGGCAACGAGAGCGCATCGAGCACGCCGGTGACCGTGACGGTGGACACCTCGAAGGTTGAAGTGTCGATCGGCGCGCTGGTGGACGACCAAGGCGCGATCACGGGCAACATTGCGCCGAACGGCGTGACGGACGACACGCGTCCGGAGATCCAGGGCACGGGCAAGGCCGGCAGCACCATCACGGTGTACGACGGCACGAACGTGCTGGGGACGACGACGGTGCAGCCCAACGGCACGTGGAGCTTCACGCCCACGGTCGACCTGGGCCAGGGTTCGCACAGCATCACGGCCACCGCGACCGACAAGGCGGGCAACGTGAGCGATGCGACCTCGCCGTTCAACTTCCGCGTGGACACGGTGGCGCCAATGGCGCCGACGATCGGCGCGGTGACGGACGACGTGGGTGAAGTGCAAGGTGCGCTGGCGAATGGCGGGACGACGGACGACCCGTCGCCGACGCTGTCTGGCAAGGCCGAGGCGGGCAGCACGGTGACGGTGTACGACGGCGGCAAGCTGCTGGGCAGCGTGAAGGCTGACGCGAACGGTGACTGGAGCTATACGCCGACCACGCCGCTGAACGAAGGCAAGCACGAGTTCACGGTGAAGGCGACGGACGCGGCGGGCAGCACCAGTGCGGAGTCGGACAAGTTCACGCTGACGACCGACTACACGCCGCCGGACGCGAGCAAGCTGGCGATCACTGGCGTGGAGGACGACGTGGGCCTGGTGACGGGCAACGTGGCGTCTGGCGCGACGACGGATGACAGCCGACCGTTGATCCATGGCACGGGCACGGCGGGCGACACCATCATCGTGATGGTGAAGGACGGAGTGGGCAGCCGCGAGCTGGGCCGCGCGACGGTGGGTGCGGATGGCAAGTGGTCGCTGCAGGTGAATGCGCCGCTGGCTTCCGGCTCCAACGAGTTCACGGCGATCGAGGTCGACCCTGCGGGGAACAAGACCGCGCCGAGCGATGGCTATTCGATCACGGTGAGCATCACGCCGCCGGCGGTGCCTGTGATCGACAACGTCCTCGACGACAAGGGCGTGGTGCACAACCTGCAGAAGGGCGAGGTGACTGACGACGACACGCCGACCATCATCGGCACGTCGGAGCCGGGCACCGTCATCAAGATCTACGACGGCAGCACGCTGCTGGGCAGCGTGCAGGCGGACGGCAGCGGCAAGTGGTCATTCACGACCGATGCGCTGGCGGACGGCGCGCACAACATCACGGCGACGGCGACCAACCCGGTGGGCCAGACCAGCGATGCGACCGGGATCTGGAACTTCGTGGTCGACACGAAGGCGCCGGACGCGGTGAGCGGCTTGGAGGTGAGGGACGACGTGGGTGCCAAGCAGGGCCCGCTGTCCAACGGTGAGACCACCGACGACAACCGCCCGACCTTCAGCGGCAAGGCCGAGCCTGGCAGCAAGGTGTCGGTGTACGACGGTGCGGCCAAGCTGGGCGAGGCGGACGTTGACGGCGAGGGCAACTGGAGCTTCACGCCGGGCAAGGCGCTGGATGACGGCCCGCACAGCTTCACGACCAAGGTGACCGACCCCGCGGGCAACGAGAGTGCATCGAGCACGCCGGTGACCGTGACGGTGGACACCTCGAAGGTTGAAGTGTCGATCGGCTCGCTGGTGGACGACCAGGGCGCGATCACGGGCAACATTGCGCCCAACGGCGTGACGGACGACACACGCCCGGAGATCAAGGGCACGGGCAAGGCCGGCAGCACCATCACGGTGATGGACGGCACGACCGTGCTCGGCACCACGACGGTCAAGCTTGACGGCACGTGGAGCTTCACGCCCCCGGGTGACCTGGGCCAGGGAGTGCACAGCATCACGGCCACCGCGACCGACAAGGCGGGCAACGTCAGCGATGCGACCTCGCCCTTCAACTTCCGCGTGGACACGGTGGCGCCAGTGGCGCCGACGATTGGCGCGGTGACGGACGATGTGGGCGAAGTGCAGGGTGCGCTGGCCAACGGAGCGACGACGGACGACCCGTCGCCGACGCTGTCGGGCAAGGCCGAAGCGGGCAGCACGGTGACGGTGTACGACGGCGACAAGCTGCTGGGCAGCGTGAAGGCCAATGCGAACGGTGACTGGAGCTACACGCCGACGACCGGCCTGAACGAAGGCAAGCACGAGTTCACGGTGACGGCGACCGATGCGGCAGGCAACACCAGCGCCCCCTCGGACAAGTTCACGCTGACGACCGACTACACGCCGCCGGAGGCGAAGGATCTGGCGATCACGGGCGTGGAAGACGACATTGGTCTGGTGACGGGCAACGTGGCGTCTGGCGAGACGACGGACGACAGCCGACCGTTGATCCATGGCACGGGCACGGCGGGCGACACCATCATCGTGACGGTGAAGGACGTGTCGGGCAGCCGTGAGCTGGGCCGCGTGACGGTGGGTGCGGACGGCAAGTGGTCGCTGCAGGTGCAGTCGCCGCTGGCTTCCGGCCTCAACGAGTTCACGGCGGTGGAGATGGATCCTGCGGGGAACAAGACCGCGCCGAGCGACGGCTATGCGATCACGGTGAGCATCACGCCGCCGGCGGTGCCTGTGATCGACAACATCCAGGACGACGTGGGTGTGGTGCACATGCTGCAAAAGGGCGAAGTGACCAACGACGCGACGCCGACCCTCTTCGGTACGGCGCAAGCGGGCAACACCGTCAAGATCTATGACGGCGCGACGCTGCTGGGCGAGGTGAAGGCGGATCCGAGCGGCAAGTGGAGCTTCACGCCTGGCGTGAACCTGGCCGACGGCGCGCACAACCTGACGGCGACGGCGACCAACCCGGTGGGCCAGACCAGCGATGCGACCGGCGTCTGGAACTTCGTGGTCGACACGAAGGCGCCGGATGCGGTGAGCGGCCTGGAGGTGAAGGACGACGTGGGTGCCAAGCAGGGCCCGCTGGTCAGCGGCGAGACCACCGACGACAACCGCCCGACCTTCAGCGGCAAGGCCGAGCCTGGC
>NZ_JBFREQ010000082.1:0-3113 GCF_052114385.1 Variovorax sp. M-6
AGCCCCATCACCGCCGCCCCCTGCACTTGCGCTTCCACGCTCTGCGGGTTGACCGCCAGGTTGCAGTGCACGCCCGCCGTCACTTGGTGCAATGTGGGCGTGCCGTCCTTCACCGAGGCTTCGACGACATAGGCCACCACCGAGTCGAAAGACTCGTGCACCGCCACGCCCCAGGCCCGGCCCGCTTCGAGCTTCTTCTTGCCGTAGCCGGAGTTGTCCACGGCGAGCTGCAGCGCCGCTCTGTGGCGCGGGTGCTGGTCGCCGATGAGCTTCAGGCGGTAGGCGACCGGGTCCTGCTTCGTCGTGCGGGCGATCTCGTCTAGCAGCGTCTCCATGACGAAGGCGGAATTGGCGGCAGCAATACCCGTCCGGCTGCGGCCTCGCTGATGCTTATCTTGTTCATCGAGAAACCTCGCGTCTACCAACACGAAAACGCCTGAGCTCGCGTGGGAAACGCGTGAACTTCCTGAGGCCACGCCAATGCCGCGCATCGGAGGTTGATCATCTGCCGCCCAGGCGCGCGCAGTTCGAAAGATCGACTGCTTTCGACGCCTGTAAAACAGGGAGACAAGCAATGATGAGAAAGATGGTCGTCGTCGGCGACCCACCGGCGCCGGGCGGCGCCGTGCTGCCCTACAGCAGCCGCGAGTACACCCTTCATGGCCACCAGGTCGCCCTGATCGGTGGGCGCGCCTACTGCGAGGGCTGCAACAGCGTGGGCATCATCGCGAAGGCAGGCGGGCCCCGCCGCATGGAGTTCATCTCGGAAGTGGCATTGGAGGGCGATGTGGTGATTTGCCATTGCCCCGTGCCCCCGCCGCTCATCGCGACGCTGGTGCACACCTCGTGGGTCGACGACATGGGTGGTGGCGCTGGCGATCTGGAGCCCCATATGCTCGTGCCGGGGTGGCTGAGCGCGGACAGGTCCACAATGGCCGCAAGCAAGAGGCTGGTCGATTCGGAGGTGACGTACCCACCCGAGGCGGAGCAGACGGAGAACATCTGTCCGAATATGACCAACCGGGAGTTCTGCGACAGGATTCTGAAGACGCGTGACGATGCAGTCGCGCTGATCTCGCAACGGCTCTCTGAACTCGATCGCTGGGATTCACACGCGCAAGTCCGCGTGAAGAAGTGGTTCGGTCACTCAGGCGAAGACGTTCGTGCATACCTCCGCAAGGGAATCGGTGCCTGTGAGCGTGTCCTTAGAGGGCTCAAGGCCGAGAACTTCGTGAGGTATTCAGCCGGCCATTCAAAACACCTTGGTTGCACGTTCCCAAGCAACGCTGATGGAGGCACAGTCGCCGCGGTTTGCAAGCCGGATCTGGCAACGCGCACTATTGCGATTGCCCCCAAGTTTTGCGGCTTGGAGCAGAACATTGTGAAATTCGGCACTCAGACGGTTCTCCCCGGCGACACCCAGCTCCTAACCTTGGTCCACGAAGTCACACACTTCGACGACACCTTCAGCTCGCACGACACCTGGTACACCAGCAGGCAATCACTCGCGCAAGCGAAGTTCATCGAGAACCGCGTCGCCCTTCTGTCCAACGCAGACAGCATTGCCTCCTACATAGTCGGGGTAGAAGAATGATCATCAAGAAAACCATCATCAGCCTGTCATGCCTGCTGGCAACCTCATTGGCTCTAGCGTGCAGGCCCGGCGACCTTGAGCATGAAGTTCACCTGAACCCTGGCAGCTCAACATTGGAGGTTGCACAAATTCGCTCCCTCGTGGAGTGGTACTCGATCTGGAAAATCGGAGAGAACGCGTCACTAGGGATCGACTACTTGTGGATATTCGTGAAGGCGGAAAGAGGAAACGCGCGAAGCATGCATCTTGCTCGAGAGCGCGCCTCAAATATCGTTCGTCTGATTGATCAAGGCGATCCAGCTCACTCCCCCATTCGCACGTCGATAACTGAATCGAGCACCGCCTCTCCGACCTTCCAAGATACGGTTGATGTGGTAGCGATAGGCATTCAACCAACCTGCACAAAAACTCAGTCGTGCTGTCCCTAGCGCGCAACTGGTCTGAGGGGACTGAACCTTCCCGAACCCAGTTCCGACCCCGTGTCTCCCGCGTTGAGCACTACCGGACCTCGGCTCGGCGCGCTGACGCAGGAAGCTCTCACTTGGGCGCACTTCGCCCTACTTGTCTCCGGCACCCATGAAATCCTCATTGAATAGCCTACTGTCCGTCATCGCGCTGCTGATGGGGTGCGGCACTGCCTTGGCTTGCAAACCTCTCATGGTGGAAAGACTGTCCTTCGCCGAAAGTTCTGTCGACCTTGAACCGGATCAAGTGGCGAAGTTGGCTGTGTTCATAGATAGAGCAAACTCGACCTACGCCAAGTACATCGAGGTATCCATCGAAGGCACAGCTTCAATCAACGTGAAAGCCAGACCACTTTCCGAGGCCAAGAGACTGGCAAGACTTCGTGCCGCAAATGTGACTCGGGCATACAAGCGACTTCAGCCCAAGAATCTGGATCTGAAAACAGCGTCGAGCGTCTTTCCGACAGATGGGGACTACGTCTTTCTGCAGTTCCATCTCGACTACGACGCGCTGAAGCTGCCCGATTGCAACCCGGTCCCAATCCCTGGCTTCAAGCACTAGGTGGCCGAAGCCGCCGGCCGTCAAACTGTCGCGCAAGGAATGGGGCCGTCCGGCCTCACGCCCCTCGCATAGGCTTCGATCTCAGCTTCATCGCGCCAAGGCGCACTCAAGCCAGCTTGAACGGCAACGCCCGCACCGGCTTGCCCGTGATCGCCGCCACCGCATTCGCAAACGCCGGCGCCAGCGGCGGCAACCCCGGCTCGCCCATGCCGGTAGGCGCGTCGGCGCTGGGCACGATGTGCACGGCGATCTGCGGCATGTCGGTGATGCGCGGCACGACGAAGTCCCCGAAGTTGCTTTGCTGCACCACCCCATCCTTCAGCGTGATCGCAGCCCCCGGCAGACACATCGACAGCCCCATCACCGCCGCCCCCTGCACTTGCGCTTCCACGCTCTGCGGGTTGACCGCCAGGTTGCAGTGCACGCCCGCCGTCACTTGGTGCAATGTGGGCGTGCCGTCCTTCACCGAGGCTTCGACGACATAGGCCACCAC
>NZ_JBFREQ010000083.1:0-3018 GCF_052114385.1 Variovorax sp. M-6
ACCATCATCGCGGCGAAGACGATCACGAGCCAGGCCCGGTAGGGCCTGATCAGCCCGAGCACCAGGCGCGTCATGTCCCGGCTCTGCGTCTTGGCCATGTGCCTGGCCACGCGGGTTGCCGAGTCCTGCGTGAGGTCCGTCGCCGCTTCGGATGGAATTGTTTTTGGCATGCGCGTATCCAGATGGTTGAGGCCATTCACCAACGAAAAGTCGCGCCGAACATCGGTCCGCTGAATCCAAGATCCTTGATGGTCTTGCCCGACTTCATGTCGTAGGCGAGATAGCGCCACATGGCGCTGAGTTCACCCCATGCGTACGCGTAGCTGATGCCGCCGGCCACTTGCCAGGTCAGGCGGGACTCGCCGGTGCCGACATCGACGTAGAACGGAGCCGACCACTTCCCGGATTCGCCAAGGGCAAGCCGCCCCTTGACGCCGACGATGCCGTCCCACACGGTTTCACTGTGCTTGACGCTGCCGACACGCGCGACGGTCGCGACCGGCCCCAGGTCGCCGGTGATGCTCCAGCTCAGGGTTTGCTGCAGGCTGAGCATGCGAGCCCCGGCGAGCAGGTCCAGCGTCAGCGCCGGATCGGACAGCACGCGGTATTCGCCCGCCGACGTCCAGATCGAACCCTTGAGGTTCAGGCCCAGATCTGCCGTGGTGCTCGGCGCGAGCCCGACGTCCCCGATCGTGAAGTAACGACTGCGGTCCTTGCTGCCGCCGAGGTCGAGATAGATGAAATCGGTGAAGAAGCCCCACTTCCCGTTGTGCGCGTCGAGCGAACCCATGAATGTGAACTTCAGCTTGTCGATGATCTTGTCGGCGCTGACGTTGATGGACGCTCCACCTGCGCCCGCCGGTGCGCTCGTCGAGCCGCTCAGGCTCGGCAGATAGCCGTACACCGACAGGCCATACCGCCAGTTGTCGGCAGCGGGGTCGACCTGCGACGCCTGTGCAGCAGCCGGCGTCGGCGCCAGCGCGCACATGGCGAGGGCGAGCGCAAGCGCTGCAGCGATGCCGCGAAAATGAAGACGATGAAAATCCATGCTCAGCCAGCCGCTCGACGGATGGCCTCGAGAACGTCGGCCCCGGTATCGTTCTTGCGAAAGTAGGCCGCACAGCCGACGGCTTGCGCCGCGGCGCGCATCTCCCGGTCGTCGTGCGCGGTGATGAAAATGAACGGCGCGTGTCCACCTTCGGCAACCAGGCGCTGGGCCAGTTCGATGCCCGACATCCCCCCGAGCTGGACATCGAAAACGAGGCAATCGAACCGAGGGTGCTTCGTGTCTGCGAGAAACGCTTCTGCCGAGCCATAGGTGATCGGCTGCATGCCCGACGCGCGCAGCAGTCTGCCAAGAGATCGGCACAGGCTCTCGTCGTCATCGACGACAGCGACATAGATGGGGGTGATGGTGCTCATCGGAGGTCAACGCGCACTTTGGGCGCCTCCGAACCCCTTGTCTACTTCCCCTTAGGGAAGGTCGGTGCGGCCGACGTCAACACACCCGCCTCCTGCGACAGTCGGGTCAGCGCCGCGACGGACCCTACCCCCAGTTTCATCATGATCGCCGTGCGGTGCAGTTTCACGGTGCGTTCGTTGATTCCCAGATCGCCGGCAATCTGCTTGTTGAGCCTGCCCCGCAGAACGTGGGAGAGTACCTCGAACTCTCGCCCCGTCAGTGCGCCGAAGCGCTCCTCCAGCTCGCTTCGGCGTGCCCTCGCCTGGCGCTCGTGCCCGTCTCGCGCCAGGGCGCGCCGTACCGCGTCGAGCAGTTCCTCCTTGGGGGCTCGCTTTTCCAGAAAGTCCTCCGCACCGCCGCGCATCGCGCGCACCGTCGAAGCAATATCGCCGTGGCCGGTAAGAAAGAGCAGCGGCAGCGGGTTGCGCGTCAGTGCGAGCGCCGATTGCAGGTCGAGCCCATTCAATCCGGGCATCTGCAGATCCGCCACCACGCAACCGCGCGCGTTGCTGTCGCACTGCGCAAGAAATTCACTCGCAGACAGGAAGGTCTTCACGGTGAACCCACTGACGAGCAGCAATCGGGACGTGGCGGTGAGAAACGAAACGTCGTCGTCGACAACGTGGACGATGGGTTCGGTCGCGTTCATGCTGCGGCGAGTTCCAGCCCGACCGACAGCCTGAAACGGACGCCGGCACAGGCGCCATCGCGTCGGCCACGATCATGGAACCGGGCTCGGCAATCGAGTGATTTTCTCAGTTTCACGGTTCTTCATTCAGTGAATCGGGCCCGATCCACGCAAGTGGATCACGGCCAGGCACAGCTTTCCCCAGTTTCGGCAAACCACGAACTTGGCTCTGAGCGGCAGTTCTGCCTCGAACGTGCGAGCTTACTGCGCCGCCGAGAAACGTGGGCTGGTGACTCGCCGGCTACTTCCCGAAGGGGAAGGTGCGCGTCGACGCCATTGTCACTATCCTCGGCACTGAATTGAACCGCAAGGCGCAGTGCCCGTCCGGCGAGCAGATCCATGCGCCCGCGATTCGGGCCTGTGTCCATCCACGTCGATGAAGGAAATCAGCAATGATCCGACTCCAACGCTCCGCCTGCACATTGCTGGTCGCGCTGAGCCTCTCGCCGATGGCGGATGCCATCGCACAGCAACCTCCTCCCACCAAGCCCGCCAGGTCGGCCGCGAAGTCAGCCCAGGCCGAACTCGAAACCAAGGCGATCGACCTCCTGCGCGCGATGGGCGGTGCTCTGACGACCGCCAATTCGATGTCGTTCACAGCCGTCACCACCTACGAGAGCCCGAGCAGCGTCGGCCCCGCGCTGGCCTACGGAACCATTTCAGAGGTGTTGCTGCAGCGCCCCGACAGGCTGCGCGTGCTCACTCTCGGTGACGGACCCGCCTCGGAGTTCTCCTACGACGGCAAGACCATCACCGCCTTCGCACCAGCCGAGAACCTGGTTGCCGTGGCACCGGCCCCGCCCACCATCGACGCCATGCTCAAGCAGGCCTTCGACAACGCCGCGATCTACTTCCCCTTTGCCGACCT
>NZ_JBFREQ010000084.1:0-2909 GCF_052114385.1 Variovorax sp. M-6
ATCCATTCGTGTTCTCGTTGCTTCCGCGCTGCCATGGGTTCTGCGGATCGCAAAAGTACACCTGAATGTCGGTGGCCAACGTGAACTTCTTGTGAGCGTGCATCTCCGTGCCTCTGTCCCAGGTCAGTGACTTGTAGAGCTCCTGCGGCAGCTTGCGGGCGTTCTTGATGAGTGCGTTGACGCGCTCCACCAAGAACTTGTCCAGCGTGGCGCGTTGATTCATCAGCCGCCCGCTGACAAGCCGCATGGCATGCGCGAGTTCCTGGTCGCAACACCTGACGGACACCGCCTGATGATTGGTCAGGACCTCGCACTGAGAGCGGGAGGCTAGGCCGGGTTGCGGCCAGGAGCCGACGCTCGCCGTCATCGTCCAGTTCGCCATCGTTTAAGCTCCAACGACCAAGCTTTCTGGAGTTTCGCTATGCTTCAAATGCGCCCTGGGTGCGAGTGCTGCGACCGAGATTTGCCGCCGGATTCAGCCGATGCCCGAATCTGTTCCTTCGAGTGCACGTTCTGCAGCGATTGCGCCAGCAGACGCCTCGCCGGGACATGCCCCAACTGCGGCGGAGAATTGCTCCCGCGCCCATCGCGGTCGGCCGCCAAGCTCGAGAAGTACCCAGGTTCGACCACGCGGGTGTTCAAACCCGAAGGTTGCACGGCAGCACCCTGAATTCACTTCGCCGGCCCGGTCACATCTCCGACTTGTCGCGGCCAACAGCGGACAGCCAATCTCAAGGATGACTTCCGAGCAATATGCGGGAAATGAAGAATTGGACGTCTCTATGAACGGCGGATGGATTTCGACTAATGGGCGCTGCAGCGTGACTGCGACGCCGCTGCGCGAGTACCGCATGGGCGTATTCCCAGAGCGACTCACAGTGCAGCCGCCGATTGCAGGCGTCGAGAACTTCTATTTCTTGGGTGGGCATGTGGCGTTCGATGAGGCAGAAAAGTGCTTGCTTCTTTGGGACGACTCGGATGTGGTGGTGTTCCAGTATCTGACCGACCGCAGTTACTCGTATCACGGGCCGTTGTTTGCGCGTATTTCAAGCGCTGGCCTGACCGAGGGTGGAAGAATGTTGAACATCCAAGGGTGGCAGCAGGGCCAGCCGTTCTCCGCGACTGTGACGCTTGGCTCAATGGATTGCCCGGCCGGATTAGGGCATGTGAGCGATGGCATTTTTACGAGCGCACCCGCGTCACAGCACCCTGGTCGAAGACGGCCTCAGCTCAAGCCGAGTTTCATGCGAAGGCTGCGTGATTGGGCGACGCGACGAACTGTCTGACCGTCACCCAAGGTCAGCGTTGGAGCGCGACGAATGTCTCTTTTGGGCGCGGAGCGCCTGGTAGCCGACAGGCTACAGTCGGCCAGGAGCAGCCCTTCGTCGAAGCGGCAGAATTCGAGCATGACCGACCCAGTGACGACCCTCCAGCAGCATCGAGATTTCTACGCGCGCCTGGTTGTTGGACTCGGCGGCAGCTCGAACAAGCGCCTAGTGGCGGCTTTTGCCTCGGTTGAACGCGAGCGGTTTCTGGGATGCGGACCCTGGCATGTGTTGGCGGGCGATGCGTACATCCAAACCGCGACGTCGGACCCGCGCTGGCTATACCAAGACATCCTCATCGGAATAGCCCAAGACCGCGGAATCAACAACGGCCAACCCAGCTTGCACGCTCGGTGCCTCGCCGCATGCGCGCCGAAGCAAGGCGAATCGGTCCTTCACATCGGCGCAGGCAGCGGCTACTACTCGGCCATTCTTGCCGAACTCGTCGGACCGGAGGGCAGGGTCACCGCGTACGAGGTTGAGCCGGACCTTGCCGAGTTCGCACGAATCAATCTGGCGCCTTTCGGCCGAGTGGTGGTTGAGACGAGGGACGCAACGAAAGGAAGCCTGCCATGTGCCGACGTGATCTACGTGAATGCTGGTGCGACTCATCCTGTAGGCAGTTGGCTGGATGCGTTGGCGGTGGACGGGCGCCTGGTGTTCCCGATGACGACAGAGACTGGAGCGGGGTTCATGTTGATGATTTGCCGGTGGCGGGAAGATGCATACACGGCCGCATGTTTGAGTTTGGCGCGTTTCATCCCATGTGTCGGGGCGCGGAGCGTCGAGGCGTCGAGGACCCTTTCGAAAGCCCTGGCGGCAAGGCCTCCGCAGGTTGTTCGCTCATTCCATCGGGGCGTGCAGCCCGACGGGACGGCATGGTGCGTTGGCGAGGGCTGGTGGCTTTCGACAGCCGACCCGACGGCGTGAGCCGGCCACGAGCGGAAGTTGATGACCGTCCGCTCTGAGGACGGCTGGTTGATTCAATGCGTTGCGCGTGCACGACCCTTCAGACCCTGGGGTCGGCCGGTCGCCGACATCGGAGATCGCGAACGGCGTCTGCTGGTTCCACAGGTCGCGAAGGTCGTCGCTGCCTTCCATGCCGTTGTTGTTCAGCCGCATGTTGGTCTGCTCCGGACGGCCGACCCAGTCGATGCGCGGCGGGTCGTGGCCGATGAAGCCACCAGGCTTCGGGATCGGGATGGTCTCGGCTACGACCCCGAACAGCGAGCCCTTGGCCGGATCGAGCACGCGGCGCGTGTCGAACTCGATCAGGAAGCTCAGCACGTTGTCGTGCTGAAGCAGGTTGGGAAACTTCTTCATCTCGGCCACGATCCAGGCCAGGTAGAACGGATCCGAGCGCAGCCCCGCGAACACGCGGTAGGTGCCGTCGGCCGAGGTCGATCCCTTTTCGTCGTCGACGACGAAGCGGATCGTCTGGCCGCCGGGCAGCGTGCAGGTGCCGCGTTGCACCGGCCTCTTGCCTTCCGCGGCGCGCTCCAGCGCATCGAAGCGGAAAGTGAAGCGAAGCTCCGGATCGCCGGGCCTGAATCTGGTCGCGTCGCCCATGCCGGCGATCGTCAG
>NZ_JBFREQ010000085.1:0-2776 GCF_052114385.1 Variovorax sp. M-6
ACTTGCTCCAGGCGTTTCGTAAGCAAACGGGCATCACCCAAGCCGAGGCCGCCGTTCGACTGGGGGTGACCCAGCAGACGATGTCCGCACTGGAGCGGAACGCGGAGAAGGTCAGCGCTGCCCGGTTGATGAAGCTGCTGAGCATCTTGGGCGTTGAGTTGGTGCTGCGCAAGGACGAGGCACCAGCAACTCCCAAGTCGGCCAGCGCCGGCGACTCCACTCCAATCTGGTAAGCCCATGGGTCGACGTTCTCATACCCAAGCGCTCCGCCTCTGGATGAACGGGGCCCGCGTAGGTACCTGGCGCATCCATCCTCAGACAGGCGACGTCCTGGAGTACGACGCGGATTGGGCCGTTGCAGAGCAGGGCCGCCCTTTGTCACTGTCCCTTCCCTTCATGCCGGGTGGTGCGCCACATCGCGGCGAACGAGTTCGAACCTACTTCGAGAATCTGCTGCCCGACAGCGACGACATTCGAGCCCGGATCGCGAGGCGGTAYCAGACCAWGTCGACCGAGGCCTTCCCGCTACTCGCCGAGATTGGACGCGACTGTGTGGGCGCGTTGCAGATTCTTCCGGACGGCGAAGTCCCGGCAGGCCTGGGGCCAGTGCAAGCCTCACCCTTGGATGAGAGCATGGTCGCGCAGGTGTTGCGCAACACCGTGTCGCCTGCGCTCCTGAGTCTTGGCGACGATGACGACACCTTTCGCATYTCGATCGCGGGCGCGCAGGAGAARACCGCACTCCTGCGCTTCGATGGCAAATGGTGCATGCCCCACGGGGACACGCCGACAACGCACATCTTCAAGCTCCCGCTGGGCCTGGTTGGCGGCATGAAGTACGACATGAGCGGCTCTGTCGAAAACGAGTGGCTATGCTCATTGATCCTGAAGGCCTACGGCCTTCCGGTGGCCGCTTGCAAGCCGCTGGAGTTCGAGGACGTGAAGGTCCTGGCGGTGGAGCGCTTCGACCGCAGCTGGTGGAAAAGCCCCGCGGGCGACATGCGGCTCATCCGACTTCCTCAGGAGGACATGTGCCAAGCCAAGGGCGTGTCGCCGCACGCAAAGTACGAAGCGGACGGCGGCCCGGGCATTGACAGCATCATGGAGGTGCTGGAGGGGTCGATGTCCCGCGAGGATGACAAGCGGACCTTTTTCCAGGCGCAAGTGCTCTTCTGGATGCTCTGCGCCACCGATGGGCATGCGAAGAACTTCAGCCTGTTTCTGCGGCCCGGGGGCCGATACCAGCTCACGCCGCTGTACGACGTGCTGTCGGCCTACCCCATCCTGGGCGATGGACCGGGGAAGCTGTCCCCTTTCAAGGCCAAGATGGCWATGGCGATCCGCTCCAAGAATGCGCACTGGAAGGTGCGCGAGATTCTGCGCCGGCATTGGCTGGCCGTCGGTGAGCGGCACGGGGTAACCACCCCAGACGGGCGCGGCGCGGGTTTCGTGATCGACGATCTGGTGGACCGCACGCAACAGGTGATTCGCCAGGTGCGAGCGCAACTGCCGAAGGACTTTCCGGAGTCTTTGGCCGAACCCATCCTCAGCGGGCTTCACGAAGCCGCCAGCAAGATCTCGAACTGACGGTCACGTCTTCGGTCGGGGCCTGATCGCTTTCGGTTGATCGCCGCCGAGGGCTTGGGCTTCCAACGGCAGGCCGGCGCGCGCGATGCGCAATGGCTCTGGCTCGCCAGTGATCGTGACCACCACCCGGGTCAAGCCGCCGTTCGTGGTTGCGAAGACCGCCGTTCCTTCGACGCCGGGGGKCCGCACGGCGCGCAGAATCCGCGCGTCGTTGACCGCGAAGTCCTCAGGCGCGTAGACGAACGGGATGGTTTCGGTGGCGCTCACGTTCGGATGCTACGACCGTTCGGTCGTCGGCGACACCACGTCGCGCACAGCCGTGGACGCCCCGGCCCCGCACGCCGCCCCCCCGCCGCGGCGCTGGCGCCTTCGCCAGACGTTCTCTTCACGCGTGCCGAGTGCCTCGAGGCGGTCGACGTCGAAGAAGCGCGGCGGCTCTACGAGGAGGCCATCGCCGTCGCACCGCACTACACGAACGCATACCTCAACCTCGGCGCGCTCCTCTGTGACGGCGGCGATTGCGATAAGGCGGTTCGGGTGTTCTCCAAGGGGATTGAGCACCGCCCGGATGAGCCCCTCCTCTACTTCAATCGCGCGGTGGCACTTGAGGACCTGAATCGATTCGAGGAGGCCCTGGCGAGCTACGACCTGGCGCTGCAACTCGATCCGAATCTCGCCGATGCGCACTTCAACGTGGGCAGCTCTACGACGAGCTAGGCAACAGCCAGGGTGCGATTCGGCACTACAGTGCGTACCGGCGACTGTCGAGGTAGAAGCAGTCGCGGGATAGACAGCACACCATGCTTCAGCCGTCCCCGTGCGAGAGACCATCGGTCGCTTTCCGGCAGTGAGCGTGTGTCTGCTGTAGGTCAGCTTCGGGCCCCGGAGCGGAACTTCGTGACGGTTGGCAGCCGACGCTCAGGCGGGTGGATTTCGCGCTGTCCGCCGCCTTGCAGATCGATTCGCTTAAGCCTATAAAGATCCGGCCACACTGCCTGAGGAGGCTGTATGCCTGATGACCTGAGAGATTTCCAGCCACTGGATCCGGGTCGGATCCTTGAGGAAGATTCCCTAGAGCTGCAGTACTGGTGCAAGGAGCTTCGATGCACTGAGGCGAAACTGCGGGATACCATTTCCAAGGTCGGCAATCACGTCGCCGCCGTGCGCGAACAACTCGCGTCGCGGGAGT
>NZ_JBFREQ010000086.1:0-2471 GCF_052114385.1 Variovorax sp. M-6
TGGGCGTCGCGCTGTTTGCCGGCATCGCCACCATCCTGATCGCGGTCATCGGCGGCATCGCGACCTACATCGACAACTACTACACCACCAGCATCGGACAGTGGGTCGCCAACGACCTGCGCCTGCGCATCTACGAGCACCTGCACCGGCTGTCGCTGGCGTTCTACGACAACGCCAAGACCGGCACCCTGATGTCGACCATCACCAGCGACGTCTCGACGGTGCAGAACTTCGCCTCCTCGTCGACGCTCGGGATCATCGTGGACATCGTCACSATCGTCTTCATGCTGGGCCTGATGGTCTGGCTCGACTGGGACTTCACGCTGATCGCGATCGCGGTCATGCCCTTCCTGCTGCTGTTCGTGTTCCGCTTCAAGAAGGCGGTCAAGGAGGTCACGCGCGAAGTCCGGGTGCGCCAGAGCGAGATCGTGGCCGTGGTCCAGGAAGGCCTGGGCTCGGTGCGCGCGATCAAGGCCTTCGGMCGCCAGGACCTCGAAGTCACGCACATGGAGGCCGCCAGCCACGCGAGCACCGAAGCGGCGYTGCGSGCGCGCAAGATCAAGTCGCTGCTGTCGCCGGTGGTCGCCGTGGTGGTGGCGCTGTGCACCGGCATCGTGCTGTGGAAAGGCACGGCGCTGATCATCGCCGGCACCATGACGGCCGGCGCGCTGACCGTGTACCTCGCCTACCTCTCCAAGTTCTTCAAGCCGGTGAAGGACCTCGCSGGCATGGCCAGCACCATCGCGCAGACCACSGTSGCMCTYGAGCGGATCCAGAAGATCCTGGGCGCCGACGACATCATCCGCGAGCACCCGCAGGCCACCGACCCGGGGCGCGCCCGCGGCGAGATCACCTTCGAGCACGTGGCCTTCGGCTACGGCGACGATGCGCCGGTGCTGCGCGACGTCAGCTTCACGATCAARCCCGGCCAGGTGGTCGGCATCGTGGGSCCGACCGGCAGCGGCAAGTCGACGGTGGTGAGCCTGATGCCGCGCTTCTACGACCCCACCGGCGGCCGGGTGCTGATCGACGGCCTCGACATCAGCCGCCAGAAGCTGGCGCCGCTGCGCGCGCAGATCGGCTTCGTGCTGCAGGAGACGGTGCTGTTCCGCGGCACCATCGGCGAGAACATCGCCTACGGCAAACCCGGCGCCAGCAGGGAAGAGATCGTGGCCGCGGCCAAGCTCGCSAATGCCGACGAGTTCATCAGCCGCATGCCGCRCGGCTACGACTCGCTGGTCGGCGARCGCGGCGACACGCTGTCGGGYGGCCAGCGCCAGCGCATCGGCATCGCGCGCGCGGTGATCCGCAACAGCCCGATCATGATCCTCGACGAGCCGACCGCCGCGCTCGACACCGAGTCCGAACGYCTGGTCATCGAGGGACTGGAGCGGCTGATGCAGGGCCGCACCGTGATCATGATCGCGCACCGCCTGAGCACCTTGCGCWACGCCGACAAGATCATCGTGCTGAAGGACGGCATCGTGGTCGAGGAAGGCACCAACGACGAGCTGGTCGCGCTCGGCGGCGTCTATGCCGAGCTGCACCGCATCCAGTACGAAAACCCCACGGCCGCTGCGGCCGCGCCCGCCTGAGGAAATCATGTCGCACCGATTGATCGTTCTGCCCGACGACACCGCCAAGCCGATCCTGGACGCGATCAACGCGGCCAAGGCCGCGCTGAACATCCGGATGTTCCTGTTCACCGACGAGACGCTGCTCAACGCGGTGATCGCCGCCAAGCAGCGCGGCGTCAAGGTCCGGGTGATGCTGAACCCGGCGCGGCGCACCGGCGAGGCCGAGAACGAGGCCTCGCGCAAGACACTGACCGACGCCGGCATCGAGGTGCGCGACAGCAATCCGAAGTTCGACCTGACGCATCAGAAGTCGATGGTGGTGGACGACCAGGCCGGCTTCGTCGAATCGCTGAACTGGGAGCCCAAGGACCTGACCGTGACGCGCGACTACGCGGTGGTGACGACGCACGACCTGGAGACGCGCGAGATGGTGGCCTGCTTCGATGCCGACTGGGCGCAYGAGGACTTCACGCCGCACCCCGAGTCGCGGCTGATCTGGTGCCCCGACAACGGCCGCGAGCGCGTGGCGGCCTTCATCGACGGCGCCAGGCACACGCTGTGGGTGCAGAACGAGCGCTACCAGGACACGGTGATCATCGAGCGCCTGGTGCGGGCAGCGGTCCGCGGCGTCAAGGTCCATATCCTGACCAAGCCGCCGCATTCGCTCAAGGCCGAGAAGCTGATCGAAGGGGTGGGCGGGCTGCGCATCCTGCAGGACGTCGGCGCCAAGGTGCAYACSATGAAGCACCTGAAGCTGCACGCCAAGATGATGCTGGCCGATGGCGAGCGCGCGATCGTCGGCTCGATCAACCTGGCGCCGGGCAGCTTCGACGGCCGGCGCGAACTGGCGATCGAGACCGACCACCCGGGCACGGTGCAGCGGCTGGAGGAAAC
>NZ_JBFREQ010000087.1:0-2259 GCF_052114385.1 Variovorax sp. M-6
CGTCTCGACTTCGATGCGGGCCTTGCCTTTCGGCAATGCAGCCGCCGAGCGGACCACGCTCCGCTTGAGCGCGAGCGCGTTGTACTCGTAGACCAGCTGCCCGCGATCGAGGTACAGGGTCACGCCCCCGGCCACACCGCCCAGGGCGTAGAGCACGCCCCGTGCGTCGGCCGGAAGCACCGCGTCGACCGTGACGAGGCTGTTGCGCGAGCGCAGGTTGGGCGCCGCGRMCTCGGGCAGGCGGGTCACTCGATCGGTGAAGTCCCACTCCGAGTACGGCACTTCGACGYGCGCCTTCGGATCCAGGARCGGGTACAGCCCGGCTCCCAGCGGATAGACCTTGTTGGCCCTGGCCTGCGCATCGAACTCGCGCTTCATCTCCTCCAGCCGCGACSGGTTGGCAGCCGACACATCGACCGCCTGCGAGTAGTCGCCGTCGAGCTTGTACAGCGCCCAGGTGTCGTTGTTCGGGTTCCAGCCCATGAACTGGGCGAAGCCGGCGATCCAGGGCGTCCGCGGACCCCAAACCGACGCCATCCACCCATCCTTGTAGAGGCCGCGACTGCCGAGATTCTCGAAGTACTGCGCCGGCTTGCGCGCCGGSGCCTTCGCATCGGAAAAGGTAGCGGCCATGCTCACGCCGTCGATCGGGTCTTGCGCCACGCCGTCGACGGACGTCGGCGGGGTGATGCCGGCGATTTCGTAGATCGTCGGGGCGATGTCGTTCACGTGGTGGAACTGGTTGCGCACCTGGGTGTCCGGCTTGATCCGCTTCGGCCAGGACACSGCGAGCGGCACACGCGTGCCGCCGAAGTAGCCGGCCACCAGCTTCGTGCCCTGGAACGGCGTCATGCCCGCCCAGGCCCAGGCTGCGTGGTACATGCTGTCGAGCTTCGGGCCGCCCAATGCATCAAGGCCCCCGTAGTCACGCTCCAGCACGGCCATGTGCTGCYGGGCGCCSGCCGGGATGCCATTTTGCGCATTGAGCTCCGCGATCGAGCCCTGCATGCCTTCGGCCGAYGCGCCGTTGTCCGAGAAGACATAGAAGATCAGCGTGTTCTCGCGCAGSCCCTCGCGCTCCAGTTCATCGACCAGCTTGCCGACCTGCGTGTCGGTGTGCTCCAGGAATCCCGCATACACCTCCATCAGGCGCGCCTGGAACTTCTTCTCCTTCGGGTCGAGGCTGTCCCATGCCGGGAGCGAGGCYGGGCGCGGCGTGAGTTGCGCGTCCTTCGGGATCCAGCCCAGTTGCTTCTGCCGCTCGAAGGCRYGTTCGCGGTAGACGTCCCAACCGCCGTCGAACTGCCCCTTGTACTTGTCGGACCACTCCTTGAAGACGTGGTGCGGCCCATGCACTGCACCTGGCGCCCAGTACATGAAGAAGGGCCGGTCCGGCGCGCTGGCACGCCGTTGTTGCAGCCACCCGATCGCYTGCTGCGCCAGGTCCTCGGTCAGGTGGTACTTCGGATCGTGGGGCGGCTCGATCGGCGTGGTGTTGCGGTACAGCCGYGGTTCGTACTGCGAGGYCTCGCCGCCGATGAACCCGTAGAAGGAGTCGAAGCCATGGCCCGTGGGCCAGCGGTCGAAAGGACCCATCGCCGTGGTCTGGGTCGGCGGCGTGTTGTGCCACTTGCCGAAGGCCGCGGTCGCGTAGCCATGGTCGCGGAGCACTTCGGCAATGGTGGCGGAGCTCTTCGGGATCTCCCCGGTATAGCCGTCCCAATCCGTGGCGAGCTCGGCGATCACGCCGTTGCCGACGCGATGCTGGTTGCGACCGGTCAGCAGYGACGCGCGCGAAGCCGAGCAGATGGCCGCGGTATGAAAGGCGTTGTAGGTCACGCCGGTCTGCGCGATGCGGGAGAACGTCGGCGTATGGATCGGGCCGCCGACCGTGTCGGCCTGCGCGAAGCCCGCRTCATCGAGCATCACGATCAGCACGTTGGGGGCGTCCGCGGCGAGCCGCGCGGGCGCCTTGCGCCACGCATGCCTGGACTCCGCGAGCGACGGCCCGGCCACGCTGGCGCTCGGCGGACGCGGAAACGGCAACGAGGTCTGCGCTTCGGCTTGCGACAGGCCTTCCAACAGCACAGCGGYCGCCACGACCGCTTTCAACGACAACAGGATCAGGGACTTCATGTCTGGTCTCAGGCGGTGGGCAAGGTGTGCGCCTTGAAGGTCTCGCGCAGGCGGTTCTTGAGCATCTTCCCGGTCGCGCCGAGCGGGATCGCATCGACGAAGACGACGTCGTCCGGCGTCCAC
>NZ_JBFREQ010000088.1:0-2160 GCF_052114385.1 Variovorax sp. M-6
ATTGAGCACAATCCCACTTCACTGACCAAAGAACAGAACCGAATGAATTCAAAGCCAGTGTGGAGACGGTTTCCGGCCATGTTCAACCTGAACGACGGCCGCTGGGGCCGGGGCGACGATTCCTCGTCCAACGGTGACCGTCCCGCCGCCCATCGCCCCGATGGCGAGCCGCCGGCGCCGCCGCCCTCGGGCAACAACAACCGTCCGCGCGGGCAGGGCCCGAACCAGGGTCCGCCGGACCTCGACGAACTCTGGCGCGACTTCAACCGCAAGCTCGGCGGCCTGTTCGGCGGCGGGCGCGGAGGCGACAACCGTCCGAGCGGCAACGGCGGCAACGGCGGTGGCGGCGGTCTTCGCCCCGACATGAAGAACGCGGGCTTCGGGCTCGGCCTGATTGCGGTGGTGGCGGTCCTGATCTGGCTCGGCACCGGCTTCTTCATCGTCAACGAAGGCCAGCAGGCCGTGATCACGCAGTTCGGCCGCTACAAGGCCACCGTGGGGGCCGGCTTCAACTGGCGCCTGCCGTACCCGATCCAGCGCCACGAGATCGTCGTGACCTCGCAGATCCGCTCGGTCGACGTCGGGCGCGACACCATCGTGCGCTCGACCGGCCTGCGCGAGTCGGCCATGCTGACCGAGGACGAGAACATCGTGGAGATCAAGTTCGCGGTGCAGTACCGGCTCAACGATGCGCGCGCCTTCCTGTTCGAGAGCAAGGCGCCTTCAGACACCGTGGTGCAGGTGGCCGAAACCGCCGTGCGCGAGGTGGTCGGCAAGATGCGCATGGATGCGGCGCTGGCCGACGAGCGCGACCAGATCGCGCCGCGCGTGCGCACGCTGATGCAGACCATCCTGGACCGCTACAACCTGGGCGTCGAGATCGTGGCGATCAACCTGCAGCAGGGCGGCGTGCGCCCGCCCGAGCAGGTGCAGGCCGCGTTCGACGACGTGCTCAAGGCCGGCCAGGAGCGCGAGCGGATCAAGAACGAGGCGCAGGCCTACGCCAACGACGTGGTGCCGCGCGCCACCGGCACCGGCTCGCGGCTCAAGGAAGAGTCGGAGGCCTACAAGGCGCGGATCGTCGCGCAGGCGCAGGGCGACGCGCAGCGCTTCAGCTCCGTGCTCAGCGAATACCAGAAGGCGCCGCAGGTCACGCGCGACCGCATGTACACCGACGCCATGCAGCAGATCTACAGCAGCACCAGCAAGATCCTGGTCGACTCCAAGCAGAACTCGAACCTGCTGTACCTGCCGCTCGACAAGCTGATGCAGCAGACCGGCGCCGGCGCGCCGGCCGATGCCGCCAGCCCCGCCGCCGCGGGCACGGCCGCGCCGCAGTCGTCGGGGACGCCGGTGGCGCCGTCCGCCGGCGATGCCCGCGCCCGCGATGGCCGTTCGCGCGATCGCGACGTGCGCTGAGGACTGAAAGCATATGAACAGAATCGGATTCATCGTCTCGTCGGTCCTGGTGGCGCTCGCGCTGCTGAGTTCGACGCTCTTCGTGGTCGACCAGCGCCAGTTCGGCGTCGTCTACGCGCTCGGCCAGATCAAGGAAGTGATCACCGAGCCGGGCCTGAACTTCAAGCTGCCGCCGCCGTTCCAGAACGTCTCGTACATCGACAAGCGGCTGCTGACGCTGTCCAGCCTGGACCCGGAGCCGATGCTCACGGCCGAGAAGCAGCGCGTGGTGATCGACTGGTACGTGCGCTGGCGCATCAGCAACCCGTCGGAGTACATCCGCAACGTCGGCCTCGACGAGAACGCCGGCGCGGTGCAGCTCAACCGGGTGGTGCGCAACGCCTTCCAGGAGAACATCAACAAGCGCACCGTGCGCGACCTGATCTCGACGCGCCGCGATGCGCTGATGGCCGACGTCCAGCGCGAGGTGCTGGCGGTGGTGAAGGGGGCCAACAAGCCGTGGGGCGTGGACATCGTCGACGTGCGCATCACGCGGGTCGACTATGTGGAAGCGATCACCGAATCGGTCTACCGCCGCATGGAGGCCGAGCGCAAGCGGGTGGCCAACGAGCTGCGTTCCACCGGCTTCGCCGAGGGCGAGAAGATCCGCGCCGACGCCGACCGCCAGCGCGAGGTGATCGTTGCCAATGCCTACCGCGACGCCCAGAAGATCAAGGGCGAGGGCGACGGCCGCGCCGCCGG
>NZ_JBFREQ010000089.1:0-2074 GCF_052114385.1 Variovorax sp. M-6
ATGATGTCGGTCACCCGCTTCACGCTGTCCACGATCTCCTCCATCGTCCGGCCCGCTTCCGCCACCTGCTTGCTGCCTTCCTCGACCTTGTCCACCGAGTCCCCGATCAGGGTCTTGATCTCCTTGGCCGCCGCCGCCGAGCGCTGCGCCAGGCTGCGCACTTCCGACGCCACCACCGCGAAGCCCCGGCCCTGCTCGCCGGCCCGCGCGGCTTCCACCGCCGCGTTCAGCGCCAGGATGTTGGTCTGGAAGGCGATGCCGTCGATGACGCCGATGATGTCCACGATCTTGCGCGAGGACGCRTTGATCGAGCCCATGGTGTCCACCACCTGGCTCACCACGCTGCCGCCCCGGACCGCCACCTCGGAGGCCGACACCGCCAATTGATTCGCTTGCCGCGCGTTGTCGGCGTTTTGCTTCACGGTCGAGGTCAGTTCCTCCATCGAGGCCGCCGTCTCTTCCAGCGAGCTCGCCTGCTCCTCGGTGCGCGACGACAGGTCCTGGTTGCCCGTGGCGATCTGGCTCGACGCCGTCGCGATCGTGTCGGTGCCGCTGCGCACTTCGCCCACGATCTTCACCAGGCTGTGATTCATCTCCTTGAGCGCCTGCATCAACTGGCCGGTCTCATCGGTCGTGTGCGCCTCGACGCGGCTGGTCAGGTCGCCGGCGGCCACCGATTGGGCGACCTTCACCGCTTCGGACAGCGGCTTCGCCACGATGCGTGCGATCCACAGTGCCAGCACCAGGCCCAGCGCCACGCTGCACAGCAGGATGCCGATGACCCAGATCCTGGCGTCCGCATAGACCGCACCCGCCATGTCACTGGCCTTGGCGGCGCCGGTCTCGTTCACCGCGCCCAGCTTGTCGAGCATCTGCGTCAGGTCGCGGTTCACCCGCAGGGACTCGCCGCGGATCTGGGCAGTCGCCTCCTCGTTCTTCTGCGCGCGGGACAGGGCGATGACCTTGTCGTGCTCCTGCGCGTACTGGCCCAGTGCCTTGGTGAATTCCGGGAAGATCTGCTTCTCCTCCGGTTCGGAGATCAGCTTCTCGTAGAGCGAGCGGCTCTTCTGCAGTTCGATCCAGGTGTCGGCCATCGACTTCTCATAGCCGGCCATCTCGCTGTCCGTGTTGGACAGGATGTGCTGAAGTTCCTGGGCCCGATAGCGCGACATCAGGCCCTTCATTTCGAGGACCGCGCGCGTGGCGGGCATCCAGTTGGTCGTGATGTCGGTCGACATCTGGTTGACCTGCGCGAGCTGAACGACCGAGAAGACCCCGACGAAGACCGTCAGCGCCAGCACGGCGATGAATGAAATCAGGAGCTTGGCCGCAATCCTGAGGTTGTAGAACGCTTTCATGGAATTTCCTTGTGGCTCTGGGCCGTGTGATGGTTTGCCGGCCTCTCGCCGTCACTTGTTGCTGGGGGAGCCTGGGCTCAGAATTCGGTCCAATCGCCCGAGGCGCCACTTGCCGAAGCAAGCTGCGGCGCGGCCGAGCCTTTTTTCTCGAGGCGCTTCACCGGCGCCCTGGCACTCGTCCTCGGTGCGGCGGCCGCCACGGCAGGGCGACCCGGCGCCGCGTGACTGCGTCCGCCGCTGCCTGCCTCCAACTTGAAGACGCTCACGGCCTGCACCAGGCTCGACGCCTGCTCCTGCAGCGAACCGGCCGCGGCCGCAGCCTCCTCCACCAGCGCCGCGTTCTGCTGCGTCACCTGGTCCATCTGCGTGATCGCCTGGTTGATCTGCTCGATCCCCGAGGTCTGCTCCTGGCTCGCCGCCGTGATCTCGCCCATGATGTCGGTCACGCGCTTCACGCTGTCCACGATCTCTTCCATCGTCCGGCCCGCTTCCGCCACCTGCTTGCTGCCTTCCTCGACCTTGTCCACCGAGTCCCCGATCAGGGTCTTGATCTCCTTGGCCGCAGCCGCCGAGCGCTGCGCCAGGCTGCGCACTTCCGACGCCACCACCGCGAAGCCCCGACCCTGCTCGCCGGCCCGCGCGGCTTCCACCGCCGCGTTCAGCGCCAGGATGTTGGTCTGGAAGGCGATGCCGTCGATCACGCCGATGATGTCCAC
>NZ_JBFREQ010000090.1:0-1747 GCF_052114385.1 Variovorax sp. M-6
GTAGTACCTCAGACCAAGATGCATCGGCACTGCCCTTTGGGGCAGTAGCCAACCCATTGGGGTCGGTGTCATCATCGCGCGAGCCGCTGCAATCGTGCACGGATCAGGATCTTTGGACTAAAGGTAAATATGAAAGCGGAACTTCCCTCGCTCGTGAAGTGGGCAGCGATCTCCACTGCCGCGGTGGCTTTGATTGCGGGCTGCGCCAGCAAGAACGATCCCGTGGCCCAGGCCGCAAAAGCCGACGCCACCAAGGGCATTGCCGCGCCCAGCATCGCCGAGACCAAGGCCATCGCCGAGGAGGCTTTCATCTACGGGCTGCCGCTCGTCATGAACTATGCCGTGATGTACGAATACGCCGTGGACAAGGGCGGCCCGCAATTCAAGGCGCCGTTCAACCAGATCAAGAACGAGTCTCGCGTCTTCACCTACCAAGACACGGCCATCATCACCCCCAACAGCGACACTCCGTACTCATTTCTCTGGCTGGACCTGCGCGCGGAACCGATGGTGATTTCGGTGCCGGCGGTGGAAAAGCGGCGCTACTATTCGGTGCAGTTGATCGACGGCAACACCTACAACTAYGGCTACATCGGCACTCGCGCCACGGGGACCGAGGCAGGTAGCTACATGGTGGTCGGCCCCGACTGGAAAGGCGCGACGCCCCCGGGCATCAAGAAGGTATTCACCTCGACAACGCCCTTCGCGCTCAGTGCCTTCCGGACYCAGCTCTTCAATGCCGGCGACATGCCGAACGTGGAGAARCTGCAGGCGGGCTACAAGGCGCAGCCGCTGTCCGCATTCCTGAAGCAACCCGCTCCGCCGGCCGCGCCGGCGATCAGCTTCCTCCCCGCCACCACGAAAGGGATCAAGGAAAACTACTTCGAGTAYCTCGAYGCCGCGCTCCGGTTCGTCCCCGCGACGCCGGAAGACAGGGATGTCCGGGCCCGGCTCGCCCGCATCGGCATCGGCCCGGGCAAGACCTTCGAATTCAAGGATCTTTCGCTGGAGCACAAGGCGGCCGTCGGTCTGGGCGTGAAGCAGGGTGAGGAGAAGGTGGACAAGTTCCTCGCCAGCGGCGTCAAGAATGTCAGCGGCTGGAACATCGGTGCGCTGTTCGGCAACCAGGATTTCTTCAAAGGCGATTGGCTGATGCGTGCCGCTGCAGCCAAGGGTGGTCTCTACGGGAACGATGCCGTGGAAGCGGTGTATCCSTTTACTCGGGCCGACTCAAAGGGCGAAGTGCTCGACGGCAGCAAGCACAACTACACGATCACTTTCCCCGCCGGGCAGCTTCCGCCGGTGAACGCCTTCTGGTCGGTGACGATGTATGACGGCAAGAGCCAGTTCCTGGTCAAGAACCCGATCAACCGCTACCTTGTCAACTCACCGATGCTGTCCGGCATGAAGAAGAACAAGGACGGGTCGCTCACCCTCTACGTCCAGAAGGACTCGCCGGGCAGGGCGTTGGAATCCAATTGGTTGCCCGCGCCGAACGACACCCTCTTCCTGGTGATGCGCCTGTACTACCCCAAGGCAACGGCGCCTTCGATCCTGCCGGCAGGCGAGGGGACGTGGCAGCCACCGGGGATCGTCGCGTCGAAGTAGCGGGAGCGGGCTCGTTTCCGGGGCCGTGGAACCTCCTCGTTCGAGCAAAGCACTCTGGCACCCGCGGCCAGCGTCAATGGCCGCTTCCACGCGCATTGCTGCCGTTCGGCGCCGAGGAACGAAAGGCTGCAACGGGCCC
>NZ_JBFREQ010000091.1:0-1612 GCF_052114385.1 Variovorax sp. M-6
AGGTGGGCGCGGGCAGCGCGCTGGTGGCCGAAGCGGGCAAGACCATGGAAGAGATCGTCGGCAGCGTGAGGCGCGTGACCGACATCATGGGCGAGATCACGGCGGCGAGCCAGGAGCAGACCTCGGGGATCGAGCAGATCAACCAGGCGGTCACGCAGATGGACCAGGTGACGCAGCAGAACGCGGCGCTGGTGGAGGAAGCTTCGGCCGCCGCGCAATCCCTGCAGGAGCAAGCCGGCAATCTGTCGCAGATCGTCAGCACCTTCAAGCTGGGCGACGACGCCGGGGACGAACCGACCCGCGCCCCCGTGCGCGCCACGCCGGTCGCGGCCCTTGCTCCCGGCGCACGCGCCAAGGCATCCACGCCGGCCCCTCGTCCCAAGGCGGCGCCTGCACCCCGGCCGGCCGCGGCCAGCGCGGGCGCGGGCGACTGGACCGAGTTCTAAACCCATTCAAGAAGGCCCTACACCGGCGCAACCACCATGACCTCACTTTCCAACCTCAAGATCGGCACCCGCCTGGGATTGGGCTTCGCCGCAGTGCTCCTGTTCCTGGCCCTCGTGGCCGGGCTGGCGCTGAATTCTCTCGGCGGCATCCAGGAACGCCTCGAACGCATCGTCCACGACAACAACGTCAAGGTGGCGATGGCGAACAAGATGCTCGACGCGATCCGCGACGTCTCCATCTACGGCGGCGAGATCGTGCTCATGACCGACGAAGCATCGATGCGCGAGCAAGTGAAGAAGATCGCGGCCGCGCGTGAACGGTTCGCCGAGGCCAAGGCGGTGCTGAGCAAGCGGGTCACGACGGGGGCCGGCAAGGCCTTGCTGGCCAAGATCGAGGAGATGCACGCCGTCGCGGTGCCGCTGAACAACCAGTTGCTTGAACTCGGGCTGCAGAACAAGAGCCAGGAAGCGACCGAACTCCTGGTGAAGAAGGTCGGACCCGCCGTGCGCGCCACGCTGGCGGCGCTGGACGACATGGTCGACCACCAGACGAAACGTGCGGAAGAGGCGAGCGCGGAAGCGACGGCCGACTACGAGCGCACCCGCACCCTGATGCTCGGTCTCGGCGTTTTCGCCGTGCTGCTGGGGGCTGCCATCGCCTGGTTCACCACGCGCTCGATCACCGGCCCCATCGCCGAAGCGGTCAAGGTCGCCGAAACAGTGGCCGCGGGCGACATCACGTCGCGCATCGAGGTGCACTCGAAAGACGAGACCGGCCAGTTGATGCAGGCGCTCAAGGACATGAACGACAGCCTGGTGAAGATCGTGGGCGAAGTGCGCAGCGGCACCGACACGATCGCGACGGCGTCGAGCCAGATCGCCACGGGCAACCAGGACCTGTCGTCGCGCACCGAGGAGCAGGCGAGCTCGCTGGAAGAGACGGCGGCCTCGATGGAAGAGCTGACCTCGACCGTGAAGCAGAACGCCGACAACGCGCGGCAAGCGAATCAATTGGCGGTGTCGGCCTCCGAGGTGGCGGTCCGGGGCGGCAGCGTGGTGAGCCAGGTGGTGGACACCATGGGCTCGATCAACGCGTCCTCGCGCAAGATCGTGGACATCATCGGCGTCATCGACGGCATCGCCTTCCAGACCAACATCCTGGCGCT
>NZ_JBFREQ010000092.1:0-1541 GCF_052114385.1 Variovorax sp. M-6
AGCGCCAGGATGTTGGTCTGGAAAGCGCCAGGATGTTGGTCTGGAAGGCGATGCCGTCGATGACGCCGATGATGTCCACGATCTTGCGCGAGGACGCGTTGATCGAGCCCATGGTGTCCACCACCTGGCTCACCACGCTGCCGCCCCGGACCGCCACTTCGGAGGCCGACACAGCCAGTTGATTCGCCTGCCGCGCGTTGTCGGCGTTCTGCTTCACGGTCGAGGTCAGTTCCTCCATCGAGGCCGCCGTCTCTTCCAGCGAGCTCGCCTGCTCCTCGGTGCGCGACGACAGGTCCTGGTTGCCGGTGGCGATCTCGCCCGAGGCCGTCGCGATGGTGTCGGTGCCCGTGCGCACTTCGCCCACCACCTTCGACAGGCTGTCGTTCATGTGCTTGAGGGCCTGCATCAGCTGGCCCGTCTCGTCGCGGCTTTCCACCTGGATGCGCGCGCTCAGGTCACCGGCCGCCACCGTCTCGGCCACCTTCACGGCCTGGCCCAGCGGCCGAACGATACCGACCGTCAAGCGCCAGGCCAGAAGAGCGCCCACCACCAGCGCCACCGCGGCCAGCACGGCCATGGCGGTGCGGCCGGCGTTGTGCTCTTCCTCGATGCTCTTCGCCGTGGCGTCGATCTGGGTGTGCTCGTGGGTGGCCAGGGCGCCGACTGCCTTTTCGTAGATCGCGAGTCCGGCCGCGAACTGGTTGTCGGCCAGCTTGTTGGCGCCCTCCAGGTCATTGGCGGCCTTGAGCTTGTTCAGGGTGCCCAGCATCTCGAGCACGGTCCGCCGCGCATCGGCCACTTCGGCATAGAGCTTCTTTTCCTCGGGTGAGGTCAGCAGTCCCTCGAGCTGTTTCTGGATGGGATTGATGAGCGCCTGGCCCGCGGCGAGTTCCTTCTTGAAATGGGCTTCGGTGGCGCTGTCGGTCGCCTTGACGATCGCGAAGGTGCGCACGATGCTGGCCGCGAGCAGCTTGGCCCATTCGCCGACCAGGCGCTCCTTGACCAGCGGGCCTTCGACCATCTGATGCGTGGCGTTGCCGACATTGGCGAGGCGCAGCATTCCGGTCGCGGAAATGAGGGCTATCAACACCAGCATGGCGGCAAAGCCGACGCCCAGGCGCGTACCTATTTTCAGATCTCTCAAACTCATGACACTCTTCTTTCAATGATCGAACGGGCGGGTAGGCTCCGGGGCGTCGCGCGCGCTCTAGAACTCGGTCCAATCGCCCGCGCCGGTGCCGGCCACCGACGGTTGAGGCGATGGAGTCTCTTTTTTCTCGCGCGTGCCTGCCGCGGCCTTGGCGCGAGGCTTCGATGCCGGTTTGACGGCCGCACCGGCCGCCCTGGCCGCATGGAACACCGCGGGTGCGGCCTGTGCGCCCGCGTTGAGCTTGAAGACGCTCACGACCTGCGTGAGGCTCGACGCCTGCTCCTGCAGCGAGCCCGCCGCCGCCGCAGCCTCCTCCACCAGCGCCGCGTTCTGCTGCGTCACCTGGTCCATCTGCGTGATCGCCTGGTTGATCTGCTCGATCCCCGAGGTC
>NZ_JBFREQ010000093.1:0-1490 GCF_052114385.1 Variovorax sp. M-6
GTGGACAGCGTGAAGCGGGTGACCGACATCATGGGCGAGATCACGGCGGCGAGCCAGGAGCAGACCTCGGGGATCGAGCAGATCAACCAGGCGATCACGCAGATGGACCAGGTGACGCAGCAGAACGCGGCGCTGGTGGAGGAGGCTGCTGCGGCGGCGGGCTCGCTGCAGGAGCAGGCGTCGAGCCTGGTGCAGGCCGTGAGCGTCTTCAAGATGGCCAGCGACGGCGAGGCCGCGCGCGTGATCGCGCAGGCGAAATCGAAGGCCAAGGTGCAGCCTCGCAAGCCGGCCGGCGCAGCCGCCCCGTCATCGGCGCCGAAGCGGACGGCGGAGGCGGTCCGGTCCGAGCCGAAGCTCGCGGCGTCGGGAGACTGGACCGAGTTCTAAAAACCAGGCCCGCGCAGGGCCGCCATCGAAGGAGAAGGAATGCAGTGGTTTCAACAGCTACGTGTGACGGTCAAGCTGGTCTTGAGTTTTCTTGTCGTCGCGGTCCTCGGCACCGTGGTCAGTGCGCTCGGTATCTTCCACATGGCGCGCATCAGCGCGTCGACCGACAGGCTCTATCACCACGAACTGAGCGCCCTGCAGGCCTTGCAGGATGCCAACATCGCGCTGCTCTACGCCAGCCGGTCCCAGATGACGCTGCTGTCGGCGTCCACGCGCGGCGAGCGCAACTCGGGGTCCGTCGCCGTCCGCAAGTCGCTTGACGACCTCGAAGCGCGGGCCGCGGAGGCCAAGCCGCTGTTCGAGGAGAGCGAGGCCGGCACCAAGCTCTATCGGCAGTACGAAACCCTGATCGCGCCGCTGAAGCAGCGCATGGCGGAATTCGTCGCCCTGGTGGGCAAGCAATCGCTCGACAGCTCGCAGTTCGACGGCCGGGTGGGCGACGACAGCACGCAGCTGCTGAAGGACTCCCGCGCGCTCGAGGAAGTGCTCGAAGCCATGGTGGCGCACAGCAACGCGCTCGCCAAGGCCAGCGCGGAGCAGGCCGCCGACACCTATCGCAGTTCGCGCTGGATGATGCTGGTGATCGCCGCGGTCGGCCTCCTGGCCAGCGTGGGCATGGGGTTGATGGTCGCGCGTTCGCTGGGGCGCCAGTTGGGCGGCGAGCCCGCCTATGCGGCGGAGGTGGTCGGCCGCTTCGCGAGCGGCGATCTGGCGGTGGAGGTCGACACCGGCTCCGCCCGTGCCGGCAGCCTGTTGCATTCGATCCGCCTGATGCAGCTCGAACTGACCGAGGTGGTCGGAAAGATCAAGGCCTCGAGCGACACGATCGCCACCGCTTCGGGCCAGATCGCAGCGGGCAATCAGGATCTGTCGTCGCGCACCGAGGAACAGGCGAGCTCGCTGGAGCAGACCGCGGCCTCGATGGAAGAACTCACCAGCACGGTCAAGCAGAACGCCGACAACGCGCGCCAGGCCAACCAGCTCGCGGCCTCGGCCTCCGAAGTGGCGGTGCGGGGCGGCAGCGTGGTGAGCCAGGTGGTGGA
>NZ_JBFREQ010000094.1:0-1469 GCF_052114385.1 Variovorax sp. M-6
AAAAGGGCAGCGTCAAAGAGACGGTGGGCAAGGCCGTCGGCAATGAAAGGTTGCAAGCCGAAGGCTCCGCGGACAAGGTTGCAGGAGCAGTTCAGAAGAAGGTCGGCGATGTCAAGGATGCGGTAAAGACCGTCACGAAGAAGCCCTGACGGCCGCTAGTTGCATCCTGCAAAGCGGTCGGGGGATATTGCGGCCCCGATGCCGTTCAGTGACCCTGGGCAGGGCGCTTGCAAGTCCGATGAAGATCTGGGATTCCTGCCAAAAGGGACGACGGTGGGTGTCTCATGAACGTTCATGTCGAAGCCACGGCGAGCGTGGGGGTGAATCGTGTCATCCGCATCGGATGTGCAGGCTGGGGGCTGCCTAGCGCCTTCCGGGGTCAATTCGGCAAAGGTGAATCGCGGTTGGCCCGCTATGCCACCCGCTTCAACGCCGTCGAGATCAACAGCTCGTTCTACAAACCGCACCGTCGGCAAACGTACGAGCGCTGGGCGGCCAGCGCGCCGCCCGACTTTGCGTTCAGCGTGAAGATCCCCAAGGCGATCACGCATGAGCTTCGGCTGGCTGCAGCAGCAATGCCGCTCTTCGATGCATTTCTGGAGCAAGCGCAGGGGCTTGGAACGAAACTGCGTTGCCTGCTCGTGCAGTTGCCGCCCAGCCTGGCCTTCGATTCCAGGTTGGCGGGCCGCTTCGGAGCCCAACTGCGGAAACGCCACATTGGACCGGTCGCGGTCGAGCCGCGCCACGCGAGTTGGTTCTCTGCCGAAGCGGATCTTCTGCTCGCGAAGTTCAGGTTCACACGCGCACTCGCCGATCCCGTGCGCCACGATGCAGGGGCCACACCGGGTGGGTGGCAAGAGACCATTCGTTTGAGGCTTCACGGCTCACCCCGGGTGTACTGGTCCCGGTACGAAGACGCCCTGCTGGCATCGCTCGCGCTGCGACTGCTTGAGGCCGCGAGAGACGCCCGGCACTGCTGGTGCATTTTTGACAACACCGCAGGGGGCGAGGCGGTGGGCGATGCATTGCGGCTTGGTAGCTGCGTGGGCAGCGTGCCATGAGAACTCATCGAGTGGACAGCCGGTTCGCGAGGATGCAGAGCCGGTCCGTCGAACCAAAGTCAGGTGCCGTTTTTGTCGGGCGTCGGCCTGCTCACTTGCACTAGAACGATATCTGTGCGTGCGTCAGCCGCAGATCATATGAGCATGTCTCGCCAAGCCTATGCAAAGCGGGATGCCCCCTATAACGCGGCACGCGACGGACGAGGCGGGATCAGAAAAGTTAACGAGTCAGCACCGGCGAACGAGACGAAAAAAAACCGCCTCAGGAGAGCCGGTTTTTCAGAGGAAGTTACTGGGCTCAGTAACGACCACCGCCGTAGCCACCAGTGCCATAGCCAATGTCCGAGCGTTTGCCTGCACTGTAACCAGTCGCGCTGTAGCCACCCGAGCCGCTACCCTCTTCGCGGG
>NZ_JBFREQ010000095.1:0-1365 GCF_052114385.1 Variovorax sp. M-6
CGCCTCGCCATCGGCCATGTTGGCGCCATGGCTGTCCAGGCGCTTGCCGAGCGTGGCGAACCAGCGCTCCAGCATGGGGCTCACGGTGTTGGGCGAGCCGCTGCCGATCTTCTGGCGCACGCGCTCGATGGTCGGGCGCAGACCTTCCTGCAACAGCACGTCGGCGGCTTCCCAGACCTGCGCCTCCTGGATTCCGCGGCCGCCGCGGATCGGGTGAATGTCGTCGCTCGAACKTTTCAGGGYCATGGCTGCTTTGCCTCCAGTCTTTTACTTKCGATAATAAAGCATTATCGGAAGTGATGTACCATATACGTAGCACATCATACATAAGACATATGAAAAAGATCAGAATCACGGTGCCTCGAAACTCATGCGAGGTTCTGCGGCAAGATGTCGCAGAAGTTGATGCCGCATGAATGCCGCTCGCAAACCGCCGTCGTCCAAGGCCTTGATGCCCTTGAAGCGCGACCACGCGCTGCTCGATCCCAGTCAACTCTCGGACATGGCCGAGGAGGCCGCGCACGACCTGATGGCCGAGGGCGAATCGGACAACACGCGCCTCGCGTATCGGGCCGCCATGCGCTACTGGGCGGCCTGGTTCGGCGCGCGGTACGGGCGCCAGATGGCGCTTCCGGTGCCGGTGCCCGTGGTGATCCAGTTCATCGTCGACCATGCCGAGCGCTCGACCCAGGCGGGCCACAAAGGGGGGCTGACGCACCAGCTGCCGCCCGCGATCGACGAGGCGCTGGTCGAGGCCGGCTTCAAGGGCAAGCTCGGAGCCCCGGCCCTGAACACCCTGATGCACCGGATCTCCGTGCTCTCGATGGCGCACCACCTTTCCAAGCAGCCCAATCCGTGCGTGGACCCGGCGGTCAAGGCGCTGCTGAGCAAGACAAGAAAGGCCTACGCGAAGCGCAACGCCCTGCCCCACAAGCAGCGCGCGCTGACCAAGGAGCCGCTGGAGGCGGTGCTGGAAACCTGCGACGACTCGCTGAAGGGAAAGCGGGACCGCGCCCTCCTCCTCTTCGCCTGGGCCTCGGGCGGGCGCCGGCGTTCGGAGGTTTCAGAGGCAGTCTTCGAGAACCTGCACCGCGGCGACGCGGGCGCCTACCTGTACACGCTGGCGAGTTCGAAGACGAACCACAACGGAAAGATCCGGCCGGAAGACGTGAAGCCGGTGGTCGGGTCGGCCGCCGTGGCCCTGGACGCCTGGCTCAAGGCCAGCGGGATCACCTCGGGGCCCCTCTTCCGGCGCATCCTCAAGAACGGGAAACTCGGCACCGACGGGCTCTCGGGGACGGCGGTGCGGGACATCGTGAAGGCGCGGTGTGCGCTGGCGGGGGTCGGAGAGGATTTCTCGGCGCA
>NZ_JBFREQ010000096.1:0-1278 GCF_052114385.1 Variovorax sp. M-6
GCCACCCCGCTGTCGGCCGTGCTGGAGCTGGTCAACATCGTGATGCTGTTCCTGCTTGGCGTGGTCGGGGTGGCGATGCGCTTCGGGCGCGGCCCGGCGGCCTTCGCCGCGATGCTCAACGTGGCCGCCTTCGACTTCTTCTTCGTGCCGCCGCGCCTGTCGCTGGCGGTCAGCGACGTGCAGTACCTCGTGACTTTCGCGGTCATGCTCGGCGTCGGCCTGCTGGTCGGGCAGCTCACGGCCGGACTGCGCTTTGCGGCCGGCGTGTCGACCCGCCGCGAGCGGCGTGCGCAGTCGCTGTTCGAGCTCACGCGCGAGCTCTCGGCCGCGCTCGAGAGTGCGCAGGTGGTCGCCCTCGGCGCGGCCGCGGTGCAGGGCCATTTCGGCGGCAAGGCGGTGGTGCTGGCGGCGCACGCCAACGACCGGCTGGTCATGCCCGTGCCGGCGCCGCCGGGCTTCGACCCCAGCGTGGCCGACTGGAGCTTCCGCCAGGGCCAGCCGGCCGGCCTCGCCACCGCCACGCTGGCGGCGCAGCCCTGGCACTACGTGCCGCTGAAGGCGCCGATGCGGGTGCGCGGCGTGCTCGCGCTGGAGCCCGCGCACGCGCGCTGGCTGCTGGTTCCCGAAGAGGCGCAGCAGCTCGACACGCTGGCGCGGCAGATCGCCATCGCGCTGGAGCGGGTGCACTATGTCGARGTGGCGCAGCAGGCGGTGGTCGAGATGGAGTCCGAGCGCCTGCGCAATGCGCTGCTGGGCGCGATCTCGCACGACGTGCGCACGCCGCTGACCGCGCTGATCGCGCTGGCCGAATCGCTGCACGCGCTGCCCGAGGGCGCCGGCGGGGCGCATGCGGTGGCGCGCGCGATCGTCGCGCAGGCGCACCAGCTCCATGCGCTGGTGAGCAACCTGCTGGACATGGCGCGSCTCGAGAGCGGCATCGCCGGCGGCGCCGTCAACCTGCGGCGCGACTGGCAGTCGGTCGAGGAAGTGGYCGGYTCGGCCATCCGYGCGGCGCGGCCCGCGCTCGGGGACATGCAGGTGCAGACCTCGCTGCCGCCCGACCTGCCGCTGGTCGAGTTCGACGCGGTGCTGATCGAGCGCGTGCTGGTCAACCTGCTGGAGAACGCCTCCAAGTACGGGGCGGCGCCGATCGTGGTCGGCGCGCACGTCACCGAGCATGCGCTGGTGCTTCAGGTGCGCGACCACGGCCCCGGCCTGCCTGCCGCGCTGCGGGGCCGCGAGCAGACGCTGTTCGACAAGTTCACGCGCGGCCAGGCC
>NZ_JBFREQ010000097.1:0-1217 GCF_052114385.1 Variovorax sp. M-6
ATGCCGTAGATCGGCGTGCCCTTCTGCAGCGCCGCCGGGTTCACCACGTCGTTGGCCCCCAGGATGATCGCCACGTCGGCCTGCGCGAACTCGCCGTTGATGTCCTCCATCTCGAACACCTGGTCGTAGGGCACCTCGGCCTCCGCCAGGAGCACGTTCATGTGCCCCGGCATGCGCCCGGCCACCGGATGGATCGCGTACTTCACCGTCACCCCCTTGTGGGTGAGCTTCTCGGCCAGCTCGTTGACCGCGTGCTGGGCCCGCGCCACCGCCAGCCCGTAGCCCGGCACGATGATCACCGTCTCGGCGTTGCTCAGCATGTAGGCCGCRTCGTCGGCGCTGCCGCTCTTGACCGGGCGCTGCTCCTTGGCGCCGGTGGCCGCCGTGGCCGCCTCGCCGCCGAAGCCGCCCAGGATCACGTTGAAGAACGAGCGGTTCATCGCCTTGCACATGATGTAGCTCAGGATCGCGCCCGAGCTGCCCACCAGCGAGCCCGCCACGATCAGCATCGCGTTGTTCAGGCTGAAGCCGATGCCCGCGGCYGCCCAGCCCGAGTAGCTGTTGAGCATCGACACCACCACCGGCATGTCCGCGCCGCCGATCGGGATGATGATCAGCACGCCCATCACGAAGGCCAGCACCAGCATCGCGAGGAAGGCRCTCCAGCTCTCGGTGGCCACGAACACCAGGCCCAGCGCGATGGTCAACAGGCCCAGCACCAGGTTCAGCTKGTGCTGGCCGCGGAAGGCCACCGGCGCGCCCTGGAACAGGCGGAACTTGTACTTGCCCGACAGCTTGCCGAAGGCGATCACCGAGCCGCTGAAGGTGATCGCGCCGATSGCCGCGCCCAGGAACAGCTCCAGCCGGTTGCCCGCGGGGATGGCGTAGCGCACGAAGCCGTCGAGAATCACGGCGCCCTCGGGCGTGTTGGCGCCGATCAGTGCCTGTACCGGCGCCGCCGTGATGCCGAASGCCCAGGGCTCGACCACCGCGGCCACCGCGATGAACACCGCCGCCAGGCCGATCATGCTGTGGAAGAAGGCCACCAGCTCGGGCATCTGCGTCATCTCGACGGTCCKGGCCCGGTAGGCGCCGTAGCCCCCGCCCGCCACCAGGCCCARSAGCACCCAGCCCATGCCGATCGCCTTGCCGCCCGACAGCTGCACGATCAGCGCGGCGGTGGTCAGGATGGCGATCGCCATGCCCACCATGCCGAA
>NZ_JBFREQ010000098.1:0-1200 GCF_052114385.1 Variovorax sp. M-6
AGAAAATGGCAAAAGGAAAATTCACCCGCACGAAGCCGCACGTCAACGTGGGCACGATCGGTCACGTGGACCATGGCAAGACGACGCTGACGGCGGCGATCGCCACCGTGCTGTCGGCCAAGTTCGGCGGCGAAGCGAAGGCCTACGACCAGATCGACGCGGCTCCTGAAGAAAAGGCGCGCGGCATCACGATCAACACGGCGCACGTCGAGTACGAGACGGCCAACCGCCACTACGCGCACGTCGACTGCCCGGGYCACGCCGACTACGTGAAGAACATGATCACCGGCGCCGCCCAGATGGACGGCGCGATCCTGGTGTGCTCGGCCGCCGACGGCCCGATGCCCCAGACCCGCGAGCACATCCTGCTGGCGCGCCAGGTGGGCGTGGGCTACATCATCGTGTTCCTGAACAAGTGCGACATGGTGGACGACGCCGAGCTGCTCGAGCTGGTCGAAATGGAAGTCCGCGAGCTGCTGGACAAGTACGAATTCCCGGGCGACGACACCCCGATCATCCATGGCTCGGCCAAGCTCGCTCTCGAAGGCGACAAGGGTCCCCTGGGCGAACAAGCCATCATGAAGCTGGCCGAAGCGCTGGACACCTACATCCCGACGCCCGAGCGCGCCGTGGACGGTGCCTTCCTGATGCCGGTGGAAGACGTGTTCTCGATCTCGGGTCGCGGCACGGTGGTGACGGGCGCGGTGGAGCGYGGCGTGATCAAGGTYGGTGAAGAAATCGAAATCGTGGGYATCCGCCCGACGGTSAAGACCACCTGCACSGGCGTGGAAATGTTCCGCAAGCTGCTGGACCAGGGCCAGGCGGGCGACAACGTCGGCGTGCTGCTGCGCGGCACGAAGCGCGAAGAAGTCGAGCGCGGCCAAGTGCTGTGCAAGCCCGGCTCGATCAAGCCGCACACGCACTTCACGGCCGAGGTGTACGTTCTGTCGAAGGACGARGGCGGCCGTCACACGCCGTTCTTCAACAACTACCGTCCGCAGTTCTACTTCCGCACGACCGACGTCACCGGCGCGATCGAGCTGCCGAAGGACAAGGAAATGGTCATGCCCGGCGACAACGTGTCGATCACGGTCAAGCTGATCAACCCGATCGCGATGGAAGAAGGCCTGCGCTTCGCCATCCGTGAAGGCGGCCGCACCGTGGGCTCGGGCGTCGTGGCGAAGATCCTCGACATCTGAT
>NZ_JBFREQ010000099.1:0-1108 GCF_052114385.1 Variovorax sp. M-6
CCTGCTCGCCCGCGGCGCGGATCTCCACGCGGCGGTTCGGCTCGAAGCAGGCAATGAGCGCGGTGCGGTTCCTGGCCTTGCCCTGGGCCCTGCAGTCGGCCTCAGTGATCTTGAGGTCCGCCGGGCCGCGGCCTTCGGTCTGGATGATGTTGGCCGGCACGCCTTGGGCGACCAGGTAGTCGCGCACGGAGTTCGCCCKYGCCACGGACAGGCGCTGGTTGAACTCGAGGCTGCCTATCGGGTCGGTGTGCCCGACGATGGAGATCGAGCGCAACCGGATGCCCGAGGATCTGAGTTCCTGGAGCGTGTTGTCGATGCGGGTGCGGCCGGCAGGCGTCAAGTCCGACTTGGCGAACGCGAACGTGCCGTCGGCCTTGAGYTCRAAGTTGCGCGCGGCCGGCGGTGGCGGGGGCGGCGGCGGCGGCATTGCCGCCGGCATGGCCGCTGGCGGGGCTGCTTGCGCCACCTGTGGGGGCGCCCCGAACGGAATCTGCAGGCCCACCGAGAACAGCCAGTCGTTCATGCTCGAGCGGCCTCCGAGCCTGGTGTTGTTGGCGTTGTCGACATAGCGGTAGCGTGCGTCGGCCACCAGGCGGCCCCAGGAGGAAAACGGCCAGACGACGCCGAGGCCGGCGTTGGCCATGAAACTCGTGTGGCTGTCGCTGACACCGAACGCCCTCTCCACCTTGTTGTCGATGGCACCGATGCCACCCACCAGATAGGGGTGCACGCTGTTCGACTGCCAGCGGTTGATCCCCTGGCGGCCCAGGAAGAACCACTGCGCGTCGAGCGTGCCGCTCCAGTTCTTGAATTTGTCAGTGCTGTTGAAGGCGCCAAAGCCACTGCCAGCTTTGCCATCGAGCTCCTCGTACATGCCGCGCAGCTCGATGTTCCAACTCGGGCTGATCGGCTTGCCGATGGAGACGCCACCGCCCCAKCCGTTGTCGGCGTTGCGGTCGCCGTCCGGATGGATGTACGACCCGAAGGGCGTGATGTACCAGCGGTTGTCGTAGTACTGGTCCGCTGCGAACGTGGTCTGCGCAAGGCAGGCGCCATACGGGAGGGCAAGCACGCAGCAAGCTGCGAAGGTGCGTCGGTCGAACATGAA
>NZ_JBFREQ010000100.1:0-949 GCF_052114385.1 Variovorax sp. M-6
CGTCCTCCTCGAGCGTGCTGAACCAGTCGCTGATCGTGACGTCGACCGGCCGCACGACGACGCCATGCTCGCGCGCGTCCCGCACGAGCTGCGCGGGCGCATAGAAGCCCATCGGCTGGCTGTTCAGCAAGGCCGAGAGGAAGGCATCCTTGAGCAGGACCCGTTTGTCACGAGCGGATGCGCCCGCGCCGAAGTCGTCGAGTTCTCGCCGAGCATGACTGCACCGGGCGCTGAGGTGTTGAAGGACATCTAGCTCGGCCGCCGAGGCGGTGGCCAGTTACTTCCACCTGCGCAAGGGCCTGGAGCCGCGCAAGTGGAAGCTCTTGGGCTGCCTTGCGACCGCGGCGATGGCGGGGGCCTCGGTGGCGCTGGGGGGTGGTCTCCATTGCGTGATGTTCGCCAGGGAACTGGCGTCATCCAGCCCGTGGCCGGCAATATCGAACTGGCTTTTGTCTCGCTGGAATTCGCGGCACAACGCCAGAAGCGTATTGGCGACGCAGGGGCGAGGCCACACAAATCGATTGGCAGGACGCGGAGGCCGGTCTACATTGATCTTTTCACACACCACGAGGATCGCAACATGCCCATTCGCATCGCATCGCTGACCCACCGCATCGCGAGGAACGGCGCGATGCTCCACAAGGCGACGATGGACCGCGTCCACTCGCTGGGGGCGGACCATGAGCCGTCCGAAGCCGAACAGAAGCTGTCCGAGGAGCGCCGTCTGCTGAAGGAGGAGCGTGCGAAGCGCCAAGCGAAATCGCAGCTGCCGAGGGCGAAGGCGATCGACAAGCTGGTGCGGACGCACCACTCGCAGGCCAAAGAGAAGCCCAAGGAAAAAAAGGAGCCCAAGGAGGCTAAGGAGGCCAGGGCTAGCAAGGCTCACAGGCCCTCGCGTGGCGAGAAGCACGCCGCGCAGGCGGCGGCCTTGCAGGCCGCGAGTAGAGCG
>NZ_JBFREQ010000101.1:0-943 GCF_052114385.1 Variovorax sp. M-6
TCCACATGTCGACGTCGCGCTCGGCGGTCCAGATGCGCGGGTCGGCATGGCCCGAGGCCTCGTCGTAGGCACGGCTGACGTCGAAGGGCATGCAGTGGTCGAAGATCACCCAGTGGCCGTACTTGGGCTTGAGCCTGGCGTAGGTCTCCTGGTAGACCGCGTTGAGGTCGCGCCCGGCYTTCACGCCCGCCTGCACGCTCGCGTAGACGTCGGCGATGAAGTCGCGCGTGCCGGCCAGGCCCTTGGCCACTTCGTCGGGCGTGGTCAGCGCGGCGCCGCGGCCCGGCACCAGCGCGACGGGCTTGAGCGCGGCAATGTTGTCCAGCGTCTTGGGCCAGTCCTGGAAGTAGGCGTCGCCGGCATAGGGGGTGGCATCGAACTCGACCAGGTCGCCGCTGAGCAAGGTGCGCTCCTGCGGCAGCCAGACCACCGTGTCGCCCTTGGTGTGGCCGCGACCGAGCTGGATCAGCTGCACTTCGAGCTTGCCCAGCCACAGCGTCATCTTGCCGGTGAAGGTCATGGTCGGCCAGGTCATGCCCGGGGGCACGGTCTCGACGTTCTGGAACAGGCGCGGGAAGCGGCCGATCTCGCTCGCCTTGTCCTGTTCGCCGCGCTCGACGATCAGGTCGCGCGTGTCCTGGCTGGCGATGATGTGCTCGGGCTGGTAGCCCGCGGCGCCCAGCACGCGCACCGCGTGGTAGTGCGTGAGCACCACGTACTTGATCGGCTTGTCGGTGACTTCGCGGATGCGGCGCACCACGTCGGCGGCCATCGCCGGCGTGGCCTGGGTGTCGGCCACCAGCACGCAGTCGTCGCCGATGATGATGCCGGTGTTGGGGTCGCCCTCGGCCGTGTAGGCCCAGGCATGCTCCGAAATCTGGCTGAAGGTGATCTTCTTCTCTTCGAGATCGGCCTGGCTGGCGAACTTCTTGGTCTGGGTCAT
>NZ_JBFREQ010000102.1:0-935 GCF_052114385.1 Variovorax sp. M-6
ATCGCGGTCTCGTGCGGCGACGCCAAGTGCCAGGAGACCCTGCGCACGGCGATGGCGATCGGCGCCGACCGCGCCATCCTGGTGGAGACCACCGAGGAGCTGCAGCCCCTGGCAGTGGCCAAGCTGCTGAAGGCGCTGGTCGACAAGGAACAGCCGAGCCTCATCATTCTGGGCAAGCAGGCGATCGACGACGACGCCAACCAGACCGGCCAGATGCTGGCGGCGCTGGCCAATCTGCCGCAGGCCACCTTCGCCTCGAAGGTCGAAGTGGCGGGCGACAAGGTCAACGTGACGCGTGAAGTCGACGGCGGCCTGGAGACCATTTCCCTCTCGCTGCCGGCGGTGATCACCACCGACCTGCGCCTGAACGAGCCGCGCTACGTCACCTTGCCCAACATCATGAAGGCCAAGAAGAAGCAGCTGGACACGGTCAAGCCGGAAGACCTGGGCGTGGATGTGAAGCCGCGCCTGAAGACGCTGAAGGTCAGCGAGCCGCCGAAGCGCGGTGCCGGCATCAAGGTGCCCGACGTGGCGACGCTGGTCGAGAAGCTGAAGAACGAAGCCAAGGTAATCTGAAAAGCTTGCGGGACAGACCGCAGCGCAAAGCGCAAGCTCTGTCCCCAACTGACTAGAAAGAACGACATGACCGTACTTGTAATTGCCGAACACGACCACGCCACGCTCAAGCCGGCGACCCTCAACACCGTGACCGCGGGCCTTGCCTGCGCCAGCGGCGACGTCCATGTGCTGGTGGCCGGCGCCAATGCGGCCGATGCCGCCAAGGCTGCCGCCCAGGTGGTGGGCGTGGCCAAGGTGATCGTCGCCGACAGCCCGAGCCTGGCCGAGAACCTGGCGGAGAACGTCGCCGCCCAGGTGCTCGCGATCGCGAAGAACTACAGCCACATCCTGTTCCCGGCCACGGCCAACGGCAAGAA
>NZ_JBFREQ010000103.1:0-880 GCF_052114385.1 Variovorax sp. M-6
TTCTTGCCGTTGGCCGTGGCCGGGAACAGGATGTGGCTGTAGTTCTTCGCGATCGCGAGCACCTGGGCGGCGACGTTCTCCGCCAGGTTCTCGGCCAGGCTCGGGCTGTCGGCGACGATCACCTTGGCCACGCCCACCACCTGGGCGGCGGCCTTGGCGGCATCGGCCGCATTGGCGCCGGCCACCAGCACATGGACATCGCCGCTGGCGCAGGCAAGGCCCGCGGTCACGGTGTTGAGGGTCGCCGGCTTGAGCGTGGCGTGGTCGTGTTCGGCAATAACAAGTACGGTCATGTCGTTCTTCCTCAGATCACCTTGGCTTCGTTCTTCAGCTTCTCGACGAGCGTCGCCACGTCGGGCACCTTGATGCCGGCACCGCGCTTCGGCGGCTCGCTGACCTTCAGCGTCTTCAGGCGCGGCTTGACGTCCACGCCCAGGTCTTCCGGCTTGACCGTGTCGAGCTGCTTCTTCTTGGCCTTCATGATGTTCGGCAAGGTGACGTAGCGCGGCTCGTTCAGGCGCAGGTCGGTGGTGATGACCGCCGGCAGCGAGAGGGAAATGGTCTCCAGCCCGCCGTCGACTTCACGCGTCACGTTGACCTTGTCGCCCGCCACTTCGACCTTCGAGGCGAAGGTGGCCTGCGGCAGATTGGCCAGCGCCGCCAGCATCTGGCCGGTCTGGTTGGCATCGTCGTCGATCGCCTGCTTGCCCAGGATGATCAATTGCGGCTGCTCCTTGTCGACCAGCGCCTTCAGCAGCTTGGCCACTGCCAGGGGCTGCAGCTCCTCGGTGGTCTCCACCAGGATGGCGCGGTCGGCGCCGATCGCCATCGCCGTGCGCAGGGTCTCCTGGCACTTGGCGTCGCCGCACGAGACCGCGAT
>NZ_JBFREQ010000104.1:0-836 GCF_052114385.1 Variovorax sp. M-6
CTCAGGAGAGCCGGTTTTTCAGAGGAAGTTACTGGGCTCAGTAACGACCACCGCCGTAGCCACCAGTGCCATAGCCAATGTCCGAGCGTTTGCCTGCACTGTAACCAGTCGCGCTGTAGCCACCCGAGCCGCTACCCTCTTCGCGGGGGCGGGCCAGGTTCACGACAATCGAGCGTCCATCGACGGACATGCCGTTCAGACCGGTGATGGCGGCTTGAGCGACTTCAGCAGAAGCCATCTCCACAAAGCCGAAGCCCTTGGAGCGGCCGGTTTCACGGTCCATCATGACCTTGGCCGAAGAGACCCTGCCAAATTCGGCAAAGTTGCCTTCCAGGCTGGAATCGGTCACGGAATAGGGRAGGTTGCCCACGTAGATTTTGACGCTCATGRAAAGAGCCTTTCGGAATGAAGGTGCGCRACGAAWGTCGCGCCGTTGGAACAGGGKTGTGCGGATCGGGAGTCCGCAGCAACTGGCACGGGTTGRATGGGATCTGCGCAGCAGATCATCAGCACGTGGGGGGATGCGGCATGCACGTTTGCAGCCAGCCCTGGGTGACTGCAAAGAGCCGGGCGGCTTCGCGCGAGGCAAAGGCTTTGTCAAAACGGAATACTCGGCAGTAGCTGCCGTTACCCTGGGAACGATGGACCGAGAAGGAGGCGCGAAAGCGGCCGCAGTCGGTCTGGTGTGTCGCGGGCGAAACGACGTACTTGCCCATGGAAATGCCGATTTTTGGAATCTAATTCATTCGGAATCGCAGGCTTGAATCGACCTGCGTGAGCCAACTAGGAACTCGGTTGGCTGCAGCTCTACAACCAACAGGGCGACAACGGTCGCA
>NZ_JBFREQ010000105.1:0-821 GCF_052114385.1 Variovorax sp. M-6
GCGCCTGGCCTTCGATTCCAGGTTGGCGGGCCGCTTCGGAGCCCAACTGCGGAAACGCCACATTGGACCGGTCGCGGTCGAGCCGCGCCACGCGAGTTGGTTCTCTGCTGAAGCGGATGTTCTGCTCGCGAAGTTCAGGTTCACACGCGTACTCGCCGATCCCGTGCGCCACGATGCAGGGGCCACACCGGGTGGGTGGCAAGAGACCATTTATTTGCGGCTTCACGGCTCACCCCGGGTGTACTGGTCCCGGTACGAAGACGCCCTGCTGGCATCGCTCGCGCTGCGACTGCTTGAGGCCGCGAGAGACGCCCGGCACTGCTGGTGCATTTTTGACAACACCGCAGCGGGCGAGGCGGTGGGCGATGCATTGCGGCTTGGTAGCCGCGTGGGCGGCGTGCCATGAGAACTCATCGAGTGGACAGCCTGTTCGCGAAGATGCGGAGCCGGTCCGTCGAACCAAGGTCAGGTGCCGTTTTAGTCGGGCGTCGGCCTGCTCACTTGCACTTCAACTAGAACGATATCTGTGCGTGCGTCCGCCGCAGATCATATGAGCATGTCTCGCCAAGCCTATGAAAACCGGGATGCCGCCTATAACGCGGCACGCGACGGACGAGGCGGGATCAGAAAAGTTAACGAGTCAGCACCCGGCGAACGGGACGAAAAAAAACCGACTCAGGAGAGCCGGTTTTTCAGAGGAAGTTACTGGGCTCAGTAACGACCACCGCCGTAGCCACCAGTGCCATAGCCAATGTCCGAGCGTTTGCCTGCACTGTAACCAGTCGCGCTGTAGCCACCCGAGCCGCTACCCTCTTCGCGGG
>NZ_JBFREQ010000106.1:0-798 GCF_052114385.1 Variovorax sp. M-6
ACGAAGCGGCGCCGCTCATGGCGCATCGCCACGATCATGTGCGTCAGGCTCGAGATGTCGTTGCCGCCGCCGGTGCCCGGCAGCCGCGTCTTCGGGTTCGCCGGGTTGCCGATGTAGGAAGAGTTCAGGTTGCCGTACTTGTCGATCTGCGCGCCCCCCATGAAGCCGACATCCACGTAGCCGCGCTGCAGCAGCAGCATCACGTCGGTGCTGCTCAGCACCATGTTGGCGCCCTTGGTGCAGCGCTGCTCGGCGGTAGAGGGCGGCAGCCGGCCCGGCTCGACCCTGGGACCGATGACGCCGCCTTCGAACAGGATGGTCAGGCCGGGGCAGCCCAGGCCCTGGGCCAGCGTCGCGGCGAGGATCGGGACGCCCACGCCGGCAAAGACGATCTGCCCGTCCTTGAGCAGGCGCGCGCTCATGACACACAGGATCTCGCTCGCGGTGCAGCCGGCCATGCCGGTCGATGCGCATGCTTCCTCGGTTCGAATGAAGGTCGTAGCGTCCATGTTGACTCCTGCTTCTTGCGGCTTCGGAACGAAGGCGATGTCGCCTTTCATGCCGAAGCATTTTTATACCATCATACTACTGATAGTACCACTTGAACGGAAGAAGGCAACGGAACGAGAGCGCCGCGCGACGCCCCGAGCTACTCGATCGCCTTGGCCATGTCCTCGACCACCTTCTTGGCATCGCCGAAGACCATCATGGTCTTGTCCATGTAGAACAGCTCGTTGTCCAGCCCGGCGTAGCCCGCGGCCATGCTGCGCTTGTTCACGATCACCGTCTTGGCCTTGT
>NZ_JBFREQ010000107.1:0-754 GCF_052114385.1 Variovorax sp. M-6
AAGGGCAGCGTCAAAGAGACGGTGGGCAAGGCCGTCGGCAATGAAAGGTTGCAAGCCGAAGGCTCCGCGGACAAGGTTGCAGGAGCAGTTCAGAAGAAGGTCGGCGATGTCAAGGATGCGGTAAAGACCGTCACGAAGAAGCCCTGACGCCGCTAGTTGCATCCTGCAAAGCGGTCAGGCAAGGCGGGGGCAGGCGCTGCCGACCGGGGGATATTGCGGCCCCGATGCCGTTCAGTGACCCTGCGGCAGGCGCTTGCAAGTCAGATGAAGATCTTGGGATTCCTGCCAAAAGGGACGACGGTGGGTGTCTCATGAACGTTCATGTCCAAGCCCCGGCGAGCGTGCGGGTGAATCGTGTCATCCGCATCGGATGCGCAGGCTGGAGTCTGCCTAGCGGCTTCCGGGGTCAATTCGGCAAAGGTGAATCGCAGTTGGCCCGCTATGCCACCCGCTTTAACGCCGTCGAGATCAACAGCTCGTTCTACAAACCGCACCGTCGGCAAACGTACGAGCGCTGGGCCGCCAGCGCGCCGCCCGACTTTGCATTCAGCGTGAAGATCCCCAAGGCGATCACGCATGAGCTTCGGCTGGCTGCAGCAGCAATGCCGCTCTTCGATGCGTTTCTGGAGCAAGCGCAGGGGCTTGGAACGAAACTGCGTTGCCTGCTCGTGCAGTTGCCGCCCAGCCTGGCCTTCGATTCCAGGTTGGCGGGCCGCTTCGGAGCCCAACTGCGGAAACGCCACATTGGACCGGT
>NZ_JBFREQ010000108.1:0-742 GCF_052114385.1 Variovorax sp. M-6
TCGAGCGAAAAGGAGATGCCGCGCACGGCCTCGGCCGGGCCGCGCTGGGTCTGCAGCTGCACACGGAGATCGTTGACTTCGAGAAGTGGCATGGCGGGCTTCAGCGGGCGCGTGCGAGGCGCGGATCGAGCAGGTCGCGCAGTCCGTCGCCCAGCAGGTTCAGGCCCAGCACCGCGAACGCGATCGCCATGCCGGGGAAGACGGCCAGCAGCGGCTGCTGGAACATCAGCGTCTGCGCCTCGCTGAGCATGCGGCCCCACGAGGGCTGCGGCGGCTGGGTGCCSAGACCGAGRTACGACAGCGCCGCCTCGGCCAGGATCGCGATCGCGAAGCGGATCGTGATCTGCACGATCAGCACCGCCGAGATGTTCGGCAGCACGTGCTGCAGCGTGATSGCCAGCGGCCCCTTGCCGCAGGCGCGCGCGGCGGCGATGTACTCGCGCGACCAGATGGCGTTGGCCGAGGCGCGCGTGATGCGCGCGAAGGTCGGGATGTTGTAGATGCCGATGGCGACGATCGCATTGACGATGCCGGCGCCGAACACCGCCGTCATCATGATGGCCGAGAGAATGGCCGGGAAGGCGAGCGAGAAGTCGGCGAAGCGCATGATGGCTTCCTCGACCCAGCCGCGCCGCGCCGCCGCGAGCAGGCCCAGCGCGGTGCCGACCACCAGCCCGATGCCCACGGCGATCACGCCGACCAGGATCGACGCCCGCGCACCGACCAGCAGCAGCGAGGCGAC
>NZ_JBFREQ010000109.1:0-739 GCF_052114385.1 Variovorax sp. M-6
GTCGCGTCGCGGGCGAAACGACGTACTTGCCCATGGAAATGCCGATTTTTGGAATCTAATTCATTCGGAATCGCAGGCTTGAATCGACCTGCGTGAGCCAACTAGGAACTCGGTTGGCTGCAGCTCTACAACCAACAGGGCGACAACGGTCGCAAAACGCAGCCTGCACGGGGCGGATTCAGCCCTGGAGCAGCCGCTGCGATAGGTGCACGAATCAAACGACGTGGCTGCAACAAGACCTATTATATCACTGATCGGCATTTAATTGCCAATCATTATTCCATTTGGTGCTGAAAGGGCGCCACTTCGGATGTGCCACGGCCTCCTCAGCAAGACGCTTTTGGCCGAAACGAGTGATAGGCCTGATGGTTTGCCGACAGCCGATTAGTGCGCACGCGCTTTCATCGGCTCGGCATCAATCTCAGCGGCGCCAAGGCGATGACAGACGCGGGTTGACTCGCCAGGCGCTGGCGGAGTACACCCACCAAAGACGATGACACGGGAAGCGCTCGCGCCACCGATGCTGCTTCAGGCAGGATGCGGTGCCCGCTTACCCTGTACAGCGCCTGCCAAAGAGCCTCCTCAGGTCTTCGCCTTCTTCTTCGGCGCTCTACTCGCGGCCTGCAAGGCCGCCGCCTGCGCGGCGTGCTTCTCGCCACGCGAGGGCCTGTGAGCCTTGCTAGCCCTGGCCTCCTTAGCCTCCTTGGGCTCCTTTTTTTCCTTGGGCTTCTCTTTGGCC
>NZ_JBFREQ010000110.1:0-736 GCF_052114385.1 Variovorax sp. M-6
CTGCAATGGTCTCCGGAGCAGATTGCCGGTTGGCTCAAGCATACTTACCCGAGCGACGAGACCTCCCACGTGTCCCACGAGACCATCTACCGTAGCCTGTTCATTCAAGCCCGCGGGGCGTTGAAGAAGGAGCTGTTGCAGCATCTCAGGCGTACTCGGGGCATGCGCCGCTCACGCCAGTACACGCAGAAGACAGACRTCCACGGAAGAATCGTTGACGCCATCTCCATCAGCGAGCGGCCAGCCACGGTTGAAGATCGAGCAGTTCCCGGCCACTGGGAAGGCGACCTGCTCTTCGGAAGCGCCAACAGCCAGATCGCCACGCTGGTTGAGCGCCAAACGCGATACGTGATGTTGGTCAAGCTTGATGGCAAGGACTCTCAGACCGTCGTCAACGCACTCATCAAGAACGCCCGCAAGCTGCCGCAGGAGCTCTACAAGTCACTGACCTGGGACAGAGGCACGGAGATGCACGCYCACAAGAAGTTCACGTTGGCCACCGACATTCAGGTGTACTTTTGCGATCCGCAGAACCCATGGCAGCGCGGAAGCAACGAGAACACGAATGGATTGCTCAGGCAGTACATGCCGAAGGGCATGGACATCTCAGGGTTCTCCCAGCTTCAACTCAATGCGATCGCTAGACAATTGAACGAGAGGCCGCGCAAGACGCTCGGCTTCCATACACCCGCTGAGATGTTCAGTGAATGTGTTGCATCGACCGGTTGAATCCGCA
>NZ_JBFREQ010000111.1:0-732 GCF_052114385.1 Variovorax sp. M-6
TCGCAGGCCAAAGAGAAGCCCAAGGAAAAAAAGGAGCCCAAGGAGGCTAAGGAGGCCAGGGCTAGCAAGGCTCACAGGCCCTCGCGTGGCGAGAAGCACGCCGCGCAGGCGGCGGCCTTGCAGGCCGCGAGTAGAGCGCCGAAGAAGAAAGCGAAGACCTGAGGAGGCTCTCTGGCAGGCGCTGCACAGGGTAAGCGGCACCGCATCTTGCCTGAAGCAGCATCGGTGGCGCGAGCGCTTCCCGTGTCAACGTCTTTGGTGGGGTACTCCGCCAGCGTCTGGTAACCAGCGTCTGTCATCGCCGTGGCGCCGCTGAGATTGATGCCGAGCCGATGAAAGCGCGTGCGCACTAATCGGCTGTCGGCAAACCATCAGGCCTATTACTCGTTTCGGCCAAAAGCGTCTTGCTGAGGAGGCCGTGGCGCATCCGAAGTGGCGCCCTTTCAGCACCAAACGGAATAATGATTGGCATTCATATGCAGATCAGTGATATAATAGGTCTTGTTGCAGCCACGTCGTTTGATTCGTGAACCAATCGCAACGGCTGCTCGAGGGCTGAATCCGCCCCGTGCAGGCTGCGTCATGCGACCGTTGTCGCCCTGTTGGTTGTAGAGCTGCAGCCAACCGAGTTCCTAGTTGGCTCACGCAGGTCGATTCAAGCCTGCGATTCCGAATGAATTRGATTCCAAAAATCGGCATTTCCATGGGCAAGTACGTCGTTTCGCCCGCGAC
>NZ_JBFREQ010000112.1:0-689 GCF_052114385.1 Variovorax sp. M-6
AACGATCACCTTGGAGTCCTTCATGCCCGCCAGATGCTGGATCGCGCCCGAGATGCCGGCGGCGATGTACAGCTGCGGCGCCACGATCTTGCCGGTCTGGCCCACCTGCCAGTCGTTCGGCGCGTAGCCCGCGTCCACCGCCGCGCGGCTGGCGCCCAGGCCCGCGTTGAGCTTGTCGGCCAGCGGCGCCATCACTTCCTGGAACTTCTCGGCGCTGCCCAAGGCGCGGCCGCCCGAGACGATGATCTTGGCCGCGGTCAGTTCGGGGCGCTCGCTCTTGGTGACTTCCCTTCCGACGAAGCTGCTCTTGCCGGAGTCGGCCACGCCGTCCACGGTCTCGACCGCGGCGCTGCCGCCGGTGGCCGCCGCCGCATCGAAGCCCGTCGTGCGCACRGTCGCCACCTTGATCGCATCGCTGCTCTGCACGATGGCAATCGCRTTGCCCGCGTAGATCGGACGCTCGAAGGTGTCGGGGCTGTCGACCTTGGTGATGTCGCTGATCTGCGCCACGTCCAGCAAGGCGGCCACGCGCGGCGCSACGTTCTTGCCGTTGGCCGTGGCCGGGAACAGGATGTGGCTGTAGTTCTTCGCGATCGCGAGCACCTGGGCGGCGACGTTCTCCGCCAGGTTCTCGGCCAGGCTCGGGCTGTCGGCGACGATCACCTTGGCCACGCCCACCACCTGGGCGG
>NZ_JBFREQ010000113.1:0-640 GCF_052114385.1 Variovorax sp. M-6
ATATTCAACCGGTCGATGCAACACACTGATGACTGCCGTAGGCAGAAGGAGTGTTGCAGATGGCTTACCGGACGCGAACCTACTACACAGACAGCCAGAAGGCATTGATGTGGGAGCGATGGAGGCAGGGATGGACCCTGCATCAGATTGCCCAACTGTTCAATCGGGCACACACGTCCGTACAAAAGATTTTGTCCCGTACGGGCGGCATTCGACCACCGGAGCGAAGCCGTTCATCGCGATGGCGCTGACACTCGCCGAGCGCGAGGAGATCTCGCGTGCCATGGCGGCTGGCTTCTCGATTCGCTCGATCGCGTTGATCCTCGGGCGAGCGCCATCCACCATCAGCCGGGAGATCAAGCGCAACGGTGGTCTGGGATGCTACCGAGCGACCCAGGCCGACCAGGCCGCCTGGGATCGGGCCCGTCGACCAAAGCGTTGCAGGCTGGCTGAGAACCGGGACTTGGCGCGCATCGTCACGGAGAAGCTTCGGCTGCAATGGTCTCCGGAGCAGATTGCCGGTTGGCTCAAGCATACTTACCCGAGCGACGAGACCTCCCACGTGTCCCACGAGACCATCTACCGTAGCCTGTTCATTCAAGCCCGCGGGGCGTTGAAGAAGGAGCTGTTGCAGCATCTC
>NZ_JBFREQ010000114.1:0-638 GCF_052114385.1 Variovorax sp. M-6
CTGAGATGCTGCAACAGCTCCTTCTTCAACGCCCCGCGGGCTTGAATGAACAGGCTACGGTAGATGGTCTCGTGGGACACGTGGGAGGTCTCGTCGCTCGGGTAAGTATGCTTGAGCCAACCGGCAATCTGCTCCGGAGACCATTGCAGTCGGAGCTTCTCCGTGACGATGCGCGCCAGGTCCCGCTTCTCAGCCAGCCTGCAGCGCTTGGGCCGACGAGCCCGATCCCAGGCTGCCTGGTCGGCCTGGGTCGCTCGATAGCATCCCGGACCACCGTTGCGCCTGATCTCGCGGCTGATGGTGGATGGCGCTCGCCCGAGGATCAACGCGATCGAGCGAATCGAGAACCCAGCCGCCATGGCACGTGAGATCTCCTCGCGCTCGGCCAGCGTCAGCGCCCTCGAGGAACGAGTTCGCTGCGGCGGTCGAATGCCGCCCGTACGGGACAAAATCTTTTGTACGGACGTGTGTGCCCGATTGAACAGTTGAGCAATCTGATGCAGGGTCCATCCCTGCCTCCATCGCTCCCACATCAATGCCTTCTGGCTGTCTGTGTAGTAGGTTCGCGTCCGGTAAGCCATCTGCAACACTCCTTCTGCCTACGGCAGTCATCAGTGTGTTGCATCGACCGGTTGAAT
>NZ_JBFREQ010000115.1:0-631 GCF_052114385.1 Variovorax sp. M-6
ATGGAGGGTCCATCCCTCCCTCCATCGCTCCCACATCAATGCCTTCTGGCTGTCTGTGTAGTAGGTTCGTGTCCGGTACGCCATCTGCAACACTCCTTCTGCCTACGGCAGTCATCAGTGTGTTGCATCGACCGGTTGAATCCGCAGCCGGGACCGGCTGTTGGCCGCATTCTGCCTTCCCCCTTGCCGGCGTGGCGTGCGCGCCGTGCGGGCGTGCCGGCCCGCTGATCGCTCCCCGGCCCTGCCTCGTCCCACTCGCCCGGCGTACTCCCGGCAGCAGCCCGCTGCAGGCGAGCCGGGCCACTCCACCACCAGGCGCGCGCGGCGGCGCGGCGGGCACCCTCGAAAGTCAAGTGGCGCGTTCGCGCAGGTCCAGTGTCGTTCCGCAGTTCACTCGGCCTCTTCCACCTTGACCCGCCCGGCCTCGGGGCATTCCAATCTTTCAACCAGGAGACTCTACTGGGCGCCAACATCATCAGCATGATCTATCCCTCGTCGCACGCTGCCAACGCGCAAGCGGTGCGACTGCCGGCGCACCGGCGCCCGCTCAGGGCGCACCCTGCGGCGGCGTCATGTACTACAGCAGGATGCGCCAAACCGTCTGCCTCGAGTACCGCGCGCGATGCACGAT
>NZ_JBFREQ010000116.1:0-567 GCF_052114385.1 Variovorax sp. M-6
CAAGGGCATCGATGTCTCGACCTACTCACAGGCCAAGCTCAATGCATTGGCACGCAGGTTGAACGAGCGCCCCAGGAAGACTCTCGACTTTCAAACACCGGCTGAGATGTTCAGCCAGATCGTTGCATCGACCGGTTGAATCCGCAGCCGAGTCCGGCCCTCAAGGCAACGCGAACCATAAGCCGCCGACGTCCGGGTCTTGGCCAGATTCCTGCCATTCAGCCACAACATTGCTGGCGATTTCCTCTGGCTGCTCCCCGTAGCCAGGTTTCGCCCTCCAGAGGCGCTCGCCTTTGCGCGTGCCCCTGCTTGCAGGTCGCGGCCACGCCCTTGGCAGTATCGACCAACCTTCTCCGCTTGACTGATCGAGTCGACTTTGCTGGCGCAGCCAACCGTCAAACTGACCACTCCGGCCAGCCTGTGGCGCTCGCTCGGCGCCTACGATCCGAACGACGCCGATGCCGCCGCGCGCGGCGCCGCGGCCGCCCAGTGGCGGCAATGGATCACTGCCCGCTGCCCCTAGCGGCAGGCCCGCTGGCGGGTACATTGCACGATCCACAGCTGAAG
>NZ_JBFREQ010000117.1:0-565 GCF_052114385.1 Variovorax sp. M-6
CGCTGGCCAAGCGCTCGGGCACGAACGGCCGGCCGGTGGAGGGCGTTGCGATCCGGATCGCGGACGTGGAGAGCAACGAGACGCTGGCGAGCGGGACGGTGGGGGAGATCTGCATCGCGGGCTACGTGCTGATGAAGGGCTACTACAAGCGGCCGGAGGAAGACGCGAAGGCGTTCGATGCCGAGGGGTGGCTGCACAGCGGCGACCTGGGGGAGCTGGACGCGGACGGTTACCTGATCTACCGGGGGCGGGTCAAGGAGATGATCAAGCCCGGGGGCTTCAACGTGGCGACGCAGGAGATCGAGGTGTTCCTGAAGAGCTACCCGGGGGTGCGCGAGGCGGTGGTGGTGGGTGTGGCGGACCGTCGGCTGGGGGAGGTGGGGTATGCGTACATCGAGGCCGGTCCTGGGGTGACGCTGGAGGCGTCGCAGCTGCAGGCGTACTGCAAGGCGTCGATCGCGAGCTACAAGGTGCCGAGGTACGTGGAGTTCGTGACGAGCTGGCCGCTGACGGGCAGCCAGAAGATCCGCAAGCTGGAGCTCAAGGCCAGGGCTCAGGCCACGCT
>NZ_JBFREQ010000118.1:0-532 GCF_052114385.1 Variovorax sp. M-6
TCCCAGGACCGTCAGCGCCTGATTAGCCGCGCGAGCCGGCCAGCTAAATCTGCGGCAGCTTCACGAACTCCGCGAGCCCGATGGGGTCCTGCCCCGTCAGGCCGTGCACATCCGACGTCGGCCCGGCCAGCTCCCGGTTCGCGATCGCCGTGTACGTGCTCACCCAGGCCTTGACCTGCCACGCCGGAGCGCCGTAGGAAGCCCGCGAGGAGTACGCCTCCTCGAGCGTTTCATTGTGGTACGTGACGGTCCTTCCCGTGGCGTTGGAAAGCACTTCGGCCGCGCGGGCCAGCGAGATGTCCTCCGGCCCGGTGAGGTTGTAGGTGAAGCCCGCATGCACCGCGGGGTCCCGCAGCACCGCCACTGCGCTCCGGGCAATGTCTTCCCGGGCCACGGCAGCCATGACGCCGTCCCCGGCGGGCCCCCGGACCACGCCGTCCTCCCCGGCCAGCATCGGCAGGAAGTCCAGGTAGAAGTTGTCCCGCAGGAACGTGAAGGCCATGCCGGACGTCCGGATCCGCTCCTCCGTGGC
>NZ_JBFREQ010000119.1:0-531 GCF_052114385.1 Variovorax sp. M-6
CGCCTGGTTGATCTGCTCGATCCCCGAGGTCTGCTCCTGGCTCGCCGCCGTGATCTCGCCCATGATGTCGGTCACGCGCCTCACGCTGCCGACGATCTCTTCCATGGTCTTGCCCGCTTCGGCCACCAGCGCGCTGCCCGCGCCCACCTTGCCCACCGAGTCATCGATCAGGCCCTTGATCTCCTTGGCCGCGCCGGCGGAGCGCTGCGCGAGATTGCGGACTTCGGCGGCCACGACCGCAAAGCCCTTGCCCTGCTCGCCGGCCCGCGCGGCTTCCACCGCCGCRTTCAGCGCCAGGATGTTGGTCTGGAARGCGATGCCGTCGATCACGCCGATGATGTCGACGATCTTCTTGGAGGAAGCGTTGATGGACGCCATGGTGTCCACCACCTGGCTCACCACGCTGCCGCCCCGCACCGCCACTTCGGAGGCCGAGGCCGCGAGCTGGTTGGCCTGGCGCGCGTTGTCGGCGTTCTGCTTGRCCGTGCTGGTGAGTTCTTCCATCGAGGCCGCGGTCTGCTCCAGCGAGCT
>NZ_JBFREQ010000120.1:0-494 GCF_052114385.1 Variovorax sp. M-6
TCGTCGCGCACCGAGGAGCAGGCGAGCTCGCTGGAGGAGACGGCGGCCTCGATGGAAGAACTCACCAGCACGGTCAAGCAGAACGCCGACAACGCGCGGCAGGCGAATCAGCTGGCGGTGTCGGCCTCCGAAGTGGCGGTCCGGGGCGGCAGCGTGGTGAGCCAGGTGGTCGGCACCATGGGCTCGATCAACGCGTCCTCGCGCAAGATCGTGGACATCATCGGCGTGATCGACGGCATCGCCTTCCAGACCAACATCCTGGCGCTGAACGCGGCGGTGGAAGCCGCGCGGGCCGGCGAGCAGGGTCGGGGCTTCGCGGTGGTGGCGTCGGAAGTGCGCAGCCTTGCGCAGCGCTCGGCGGCGGCGGCCAAGGAGATCAAGACCCTGATCGGGGACTCGGTGGACAAGGTCGAGGAAGGCAGCAAGCAGGTGGCGGAAGCGGGCCGGACGATGGAGGAGATCGTGGACAGCGTGAAGCGGGTGACCGACATCAT
>NZ_JBFREQ010000121.1:0-476 GCF_052114385.1 Variovorax sp. M-6
TGGTGAAGCAGGACGCGACGACCAAGGCGATCACGGTGGCTGGCGACAAGGCGGGCACGTCGGTGGACTTCACTGGCACGGCCGGCGCGCGCACCCTGAGCGGCGTGAAGGACGGTACGCTGGGCGAAACCAGCCGCGAAGCGGTGAACGGTTCGCAGCTGCATGCGACCAACGAGAACGTGAAGGCCAACACGGCCAACATYGCGACCAACACGACCAACATCGCCGGCAACACRACGGCCATCGCCAAGCTCGACGGCCGTGTCACGACCGTCGAAGGCTCGGTGTYGGACCTGACCAACAACATGAACAGCGGTTCGGTGGGCCTGGTGAAGCAGGACGCGACGACCAAGGCGATCACGGTGGCTGGCGACAAGGCGGGCACGTCGGTGGACTTCACTGGCACGGCCGGCGCGCGCACCCTGAGCGGCGTGAAGGACGGTACGCTGGGCGAAACCAGCCGCGAAGCGGTGAAC
>NZ_JBFREQ010000122.1:0-475 GCF_052114385.1 Variovorax sp. M-6
GCCCCGACACCTTCGAGCGTCCGATCTACGCGGGCAATGCGATTGCCATCGTGCAGAGCAGCGATGCGATCAAGGTGGCGACCGTGCGCACGACGGGCTTCGATGCGGCGGCGGCCACCGGCGGCAGCGCGGCGGTCGAGACCGTGGACGGCGTGGCCGACTCCGGCAAGAGCAGCTTCGTCGGCCGCGAAGTCACCAAGAGCGAGCGCCCCGAGCTGACCGCGGCCAAGATCATCGTCTCGGGGGGCCGCGCGCTGGGCAGCGCCGAGAAGTTCCAGGAAGTGATGGCGCCGCTGGCCGACAAGCTCAACGCGGGCCTGGGCGCGAGCCGCGCGGCGGTGGACGCGGGCTACGCGCCGAACGACTGGCAGGTGGGCCAGACCGGCAAGATCGTGGCGCCGCAGCTGTACATCGCCGCCGGCATCTCGGGCGCGATCCAGCATCTGGCGGGCATGAAGGACTCCAAGGTGATCGT
>NZ_JBFREQ010000123.1:0-467 GCF_052114385.1 Variovorax sp. M-6
ATGCCGTAGATCGGCGTGCCCTTCTGCAGCGCCGCCGGGTTCACCACGTCGTTGGCCCCCAGGATGATCGCCACGTCGGCCTGCGCGAACTCGCCGTTGATGTCCTCCATCTCGAACACCTGGTCGTAGGGCACCTCGGCCTCCGCCAGCAGCACGTTCATGTGCCCCGGCATGCGCCCGGCCACCGGATGGATCGCGTACTTCACCGTCACCCCTTTGTGGGTGAGCTTCTCGGCCAGCTCGTTGACCGCGTGCTGGGCGCGCGCCACCGCCAGCCCGTAGCCCGGCACGATGATCACCGTCTCGGCGTTGCTCAGCATGTAGGCCGCATCGTCGGCGCTGCCGCTCTTGACCGGGCGCTGCTCCTTGGCGCCGGTGGCCGCCGTGGCCGCCTCGCCGCCGAAGCCGCCCAGGATCACGTTGAAGAACGAGCGGTTCATCGCCTTGCACATGATGTAGCTCAGGAT
>NZ_JBFREQ010000124.1:0-447 GCF_052114385.1 Variovorax sp. M-6
CTCCACCAGAGCGGCGCCAGGGTCACGGTCTTCGACCCCAAGGCGATGGAGAACGCCCGCCGGAGCTATCCGGACCTCGCTTACGCGAATTCGCTGGAGGAGGCCGTGACCGGGGCCGAAATCGTGGCAGTCCTGACCGAATGGGACATCTTCCGGCGCGCTGACCCGGCTGCGCTGGGCGAGCTAGTGCAGCTGCGCAACATCGTTGACGGCCGGCACGCGCTTGACGCCGTGGCATACCGCGCCGCTGGCTGGGACTATCGGGCACTCGGAGCACCCAACAGGCTACCCGCGCCGGGCCCGGGGTCCACGACGTTCGAAGCGGCGCATCTGCGTGTCTAGTACGGTCAAGGTCCCAGCGACCGGACCCGGTGTGCAAACGGAACAGCGGCCACCCAAACGCCTCAATGCGCCTGGGTGGCCGCTGTTGCCCTGCCTGGATTCACC
>NZ_JBFREQ010000125.1:0-442 GCF_052114385.1 Variovorax sp. M-6
TCGACGTCGACGGTCCTGGCCCGGTAGGCGCCGTAGCCCCCGCCCGCCACCAGGCCCAACAGCACCCAGCCCATGCCGATCGCCTTGCCGCCCGACAGCTGCACGATCAGCGCGGCGGTGGTCAGGATGGCGATCGCCATGCCCACCATGCCGAAGAGGTTGCCCCGGATCGAGGTGGTCGGGTGAGACAGGCCCTTGAGGGACTGGATGAAGCAGACGCTCGCGATGAGATACAGCAGCGTGACGACATTCATGCTCATGCTGCATTCCCCTTCTCTGCCTTGCCGGCCGCAGGGGCAGCCTTCTTGTCCTTCTTCTTGAACATCTCCAGCATGCGCCGCGTCACCAGGAAGCCGCCGAAGACGTTGACCGCGGCCAGCGCCACCGCCAGCACGCCCATGGTCTTGCCCAGGCCGGTCTCGGTCAGCGCCGCCGCCAGCAT
>NZ_JBFREQ010000126.1:0-434 GCF_052114385.1 Variovorax sp. M-6
ATAGCCCCGGATTTTTCGCCTCGCGGCGGAGTGACATCTTGCAACATCACTTCTGTAAAACTGGCGTCCCCTAGGGGACTCGAACCCCTGCTTGCAACATCACTTCTGTAAAACTGGCGTCCCCTAGGGGACTCGAACCCCTGTTACCGCCGTGAAAGGGCGGTGTCCTAGGCCACTAGACGAAGGGGACGCAAACCCTTCTATACAACWGATCARCGCTGAGTGCTGATCGGTTCAAGACCGGTGTGGCCATACCTTGAACTGTAAAATTGGTGGAGCTAAACGGGATCGAACCGTTGACCTCTTGCATGCCATGCAAGCGCTCTCCCAGCTGAGCTATAGCCCCGGATTTTTCGCCTCGCGGCGGAGTGACATCTTGCAACATCACTTCTGTAAAACTGGCGTCCCCTAGGGGACTCGAACCCCTGTTACCG
>NZ_JBFREQ010000127.1:0-433 GCF_052114385.1 Variovorax sp. M-6
GGGGCGATGCTGGCGGCGGCGCTGACCGAGACCGGCCTGGGCAAGACCATGGGCGTGCTGGCGGTGGCGCTGGCCGCGGTCAACGTCTTCGGCGGCTTCCTGGTGACGCGGCGCATGCTGGAGATGTTCAAGAAGAAGGACAAGAAGGCCGCACCGGCTGCCGGCAAGGGGAATGCAGCATGAGCATGAATGTCGTCACGCTGCTGTATCTCATCGCGAGCGTCTGCTTCATCCAGTCCCTGAAGGGCCTGTCCCACCCGACCACCTCGATCCGGGGCAACCTGTTCGGCATGGTGGGCATGGCGATCGCCATCCTGACCACCGCCGCGCTGATCGTGCAGCTGTCGGGCGGCAAGGCGATCGGCATGGGCTGGGTGCTCCTGGGCCTGGTGGCGGGCGGGGGCTACGGCGCCTACCGGGCCCGGACCGTCGA
>NZ_JBFREQ010000128.1:0-431 GCF_052114385.1 Variovorax sp. M-6
ACATCGGCCGCATCCGCAACCTCGCGCGCAGCGTGGCGCAGAGCTACTACGACAGCCGCGAGCGCCTTGGTTTCCCGATGGCGCCGCGCGAATGGGTCGCGCAAATGCCGCCCAGGAAGCCGGCCTGATACACCACAGCACGCCCGATGCCCACCGTCTTCACCCACGTCGCCGTACCTGTCTGCGCAGCCATTGCGCTGGGCACGCGGCGCGTGCCGGTGCCGGCGCTGCTCGCGGGCATGCTGGCGTCCCTCGCGCCCGACTTCGACGGCCTGGCCTTCAAGCTCGGCATCGCCTACGGCGGCATGGCGGGCCACCGCGGCTTCACGCACACGCTGGTGTTCGCGCTGCTGCTGGGCCTTGCGGGCTGGTGGCTCGCGCCGCGCTGGGGCATGCGCCGGGCGGCGGGCTGGGCGTGGATTGCGCTGTGC
>NZ_JBFREQ010000129.1:0-429 GCF_052114385.1 Variovorax sp. M-6
GCCTCGGAGTTCTCCTACGACGGCAAGACCATCACCGCCTTCGCACCAGCCGAGAACCTGGTTGCCGTGGCACCGGCCCCGCCCACCATCGACGCCATGCTCAAGCAGGCCTTCGACAACGCCGCGATCTACTTCCCCTTTGCCGACCTCGTCGGCAGCGACCCCTTCAAGGCGCTCACCGAGGGTCTCASCAAGGCCTTCTACATCGGCCCGTCGAAGGTCGTCGGCGGCACCACCACCGAGATGGTGGCCATCGCCAGCGACCAGATGTTCATGCAGATCTGGATCGGCGCCGACGACAAGCTGCCTCGCAAGCTGCGTGCGGTGTTCCGCGGCGACCCGCTCCAGTTGCGCCACCAGGTCGAGCTGTCGAACTGGAAGCTCGACCCGGTGATCGCGGCCGAGGCCTTTGCGGCGGTCAATGCGGCC
>NZ_JBFREQ010000130.1:0-423 GCF_052114385.1 Variovorax sp. M-6
GAAGCGGCGACGGACCTCACGCAGGACTCGGCAACCCGCGTGGCCAGGCACATGGCCAAGACGCAGAGCCGGGACATGACGCGCCTGGTGCTCGGGCTGATCAGGCCCTACCGGGCCTGGCTCGTGATCGTCTTCGCCGCGATGATGGTCGAGATCCTCATGAGCCTGGCGGCGCCCTGGCCCCTCAAGCTGGTGCTCGACGACGCGCTGGGCACCCACCACCTGCCGCCGTGGCTCGAATGGGCGCATCAGTTCGGCATCGGCCGCCATACCTTGGGCGTCGCGCTGTTTGCCGGCATCGCCACCATCCTGATCGCGGTCATCGGCGGCATCGCGACCTACATCGACAACTACTACACCACCAGCATCGGACAGTGGGTCGCCAACGACCTGCGCCTGCGCATCTACGAGCACCTGCACCGG
>NZ_JBFREQ010000131.1:0-413 GCF_052114385.1 Variovorax sp. M-6
GACATGGCGCGCGAGCGCATCGCGTTCCAGGGGCTGCCGGCGCGCATCTGCTGGCTGGGGCTGGGCGAGCGCGAGAAGGCGGGGCTGGCCTTCAACGAGATGGTGAAGTCGGGCGAGCTCAAGGGGCCGATCGTGATCGGGCGCGACCACTTGGACACCGGCTCGGTGGCGAGCCCGAACCGGGAGACGGAGAGCATGAAGGACGGCAGCGACGCGGTGTCCGACTGGCCGCTGCTCAACGCGCTGCTGAACACCGCAGGCGGCGCGACCTGGGTCAGCCTGCACCATGGCGGCGGCGTGGGCATGGGCTACTCGCAGCATTCGGGCGTGGTGATCGTGGCCGACGGCACCGACGCCGCGGCCAAGCGCCTCGCGCGCGTGCTGTGGAACGACCCCGCCACCGGCGTGATGCG
>NZ_JBFREQ010000132.1:0-412 GCF_052114385.1 Variovorax sp. M-6
GATCTATCCCTCGTCGCACGCTGCCAACGCGCAAGCGGTGCGACTGCCGGCGCACCGGCGCCCGCTCAGGGCGCACCCTGCGGCGGCGTCATGTACTACAGCAGGATGCGCCAAACCGTCTGCCTCGAGTACCGCGCGCGATGCACGATTCCATCGCTGCTTGGTTGGCGGCAGCGCGCCCGCGCAGCCTCCCGCCTCTCASCGTTCACMTGGAAGGAATCGACATGAACAAGGATCAAGTCAAAGGCACCCTCGAAAAGGCCAAGGGCAGCGTCAAAGAGACGGTGGGCAAGGCCGTCGGCAATGAAAGGTTGCAAGCCGAAGGCTCCGCGGACAAGGTTGCAGGAGCAGTTCAGAAGAAGGTCGGCGATGTCAAGGATGCGGTAAAGACCGTCACGAAGAAGCCCTGACG
>NZ_JBFREQ010000133.1:0-409 GCF_052114385.1 Variovorax sp. M-6
CCTGGGGCCGACCGTTGAGGCTGCCCCCGCGCGATCAATGTCCAGAAGCYCCCAGCGATTGATCGACGAATTCGACATAGGTTCTCAGGGGACACAGTTTCTCGATGCCGAAGGCCACCAGGCGTTTGCCAAGTGCGCTGAGAGGCATTTCCTGCGGGACGACGCGAAAATGCACGTCTTCCCGAGGAAGCCAGCACAGCGATTGGCTCCAGTCGGCGAACTGCCGCAATGAGGAAGCGTGCTGCATGCCCTGCGCGAAAACGCGCTCGGTCATGATGGGGAGCCTCGCGTTGTTGCTGAGCGTGCCGCCAAAGGTCTTGATAACGACAACCCCTTCGATGCGCCAGTCACCTGAGTCGGAGGCATCAAGGCCAAGGGCGTTCATGGCCTGACCTATTCGTGGCTGCAG
>NZ_JBFREQ010000134.1:0-406 GCF_052114385.1 Variovorax sp. M-6
CATGTACGGGCCGTAGGTCACAAGCACGCCACCGGCGGGCAGTATCCTGCCGACGCCCGCCATCAACGCGAGCGTGGCCTCCCACGGGGAGATGTGAATCACGTTGATGCACACGACCGCGTCGGCCGCGGATACGGGCCACGGATGCTTCGTGACATCGATGGCGAGGGGCGGCTTTACGTTCGACAGGTTGCYTTCGGCCACCCACGCCTCGATGGARGCATGGCGCTCCACGTCCATCTCGCTGGGCTGGAAAGTGAGGGCGGGCAAAGCCCTGGCGAAGTGCGCCACGTGCTGCCCGGTGCCGCTGCCGATCTCGAGCACGAGGCCGCGTGGCGGCAATACGCGCGCAAGTACCTCGAGGATCGGCTGCTTGTTGCGCTCGGGGGAGGGGGCGGTCTCGCGT
>NZ_JBFREQ010000135.1:0-371 GCF_052114385.1 Variovorax sp. M-6
CTGAACAGCCAGCTGAACAGCCAGCCGATGGGCTTCTATGCGCCCGCGCAGCTCGTGCGGGACGCGCGCGAGCATGGCGTCGTCGTGCGGCCGGTCGACGTCACGATCAGCGACTGGTTCAGCACGCTCGAGGAGGACGCGCAGGCGAGCGCCCTGCCCCGCTGGGATGCCACCTACGCGACCCCGCTGCGCGCGGTGCGCCTGGGCTTGTCGCGCATCGTCGGGATGCGCGAGCAGGCGGCGGCGCGGATCGTGACAGCGCGTGCAGCGGGCGGCGCCTTCTTGAGCGTCGAGGACCTGGTTAAGCGCGCGGGGCTGGATGCCCACGACCTGAAATGCTTGTCGGGCGCCGACGCGCTGCTGACCCTGTC
>NZ_JBFREQ010000136.1:0-370 GCF_052114385.1 Variovorax sp. M-6
GCTGGACATGGCGCGGCTCGAGAGCGGCATCGCCGGCGGCGCCGTCAACCTGCGGCGCGACTGGCAGTCGGTCGAGGAAGTGGTCGGTTCGGCCATCCGTGCGGCGCGGCCCGCGCTCGGGGACATGCAGGTGCAGACTTCGCTGCCGCCCGACCTGCCGCTGGTCGAGTTCGACGCGGTGCTGATCGAGCGCGTGCTGGTCAACCTGCTGGAGAACGCCGCCAAGTACGGGGCGGCGCCGATCGTGGTCGGCGCGCACGTCACCGAGCATGCGCTGGTGCTTCAGGTGCGCGACCACGGCCCCGGCCTGCCTGCCGCGCTGCGGGGCCGCGAGCAGACGCTGTTCGACAAGTTCACGCGCGGCCAGGCC
>NZ_JBFREQ010000137.1:0-350 GCF_052114385.1 Variovorax sp. M-6
GTCAGGGAGAACTCATCTCGGGGCAAGTTTCGTGCTTAGATGCTTTCAGCACTTATCTTTTCCGCACTTAGCTACCGGGCAGTGCCATTGGCATGACAACCCGAACACCAGCGGTGCGTTCACTCCGGTCCTCTCGTACTAGGAGCAACCCCTCTCAATTCTCCAGCGCCCACGGCAGATAGGGACCGAACTGTCTCACGACGTTCTAAACCCAGCTCGCGTACCACTTTAAACGGCGAACAGCCGTACCCTTGGGACCTACTTCAGCCCCAGGATGTGATGAGCCGACATCGAGGTGCCAAACACCGCCGTCGATATGAACTCTTGGGCGGTATCAGCCTGTTATCCCC
>NZ_JBFREQ010000138.1:0-315 GCF_052114385.1 Variovorax sp. M-6
CTGGCGGAGGCCGAGGTGCCCTACGACCAGGTGTTCGAGATGGAGGACATCAACGGCGAGTTCGCGCAGGCCGACGTGGCGATCATCCTGGGGGCCAACGACGTGGTGAACCCGGCGGCGCTGCAGAAGGGCACGCCGATCTACGGCATGCCGATCCTGGAGGCCTACAAGGCCAAGACGGTGATCGTGAACAAGCGCAGCATGGCCGCGGGCTACGCCGGGCTGGACAACGAGCTGTTCTACATGGACAAGACCATGATGGTCTTCGGCGATGCCAAGAAGGTGGTCGAGGACATGGCCAAGGCGATCGAGTAG
>NZ_JBFREQ010000139.1:0-311 GCF_052114385.1 Variovorax sp. M-6
TCCTTGTCGACCAGCGCCTTCAGCAGCTTGGCCACTGCCAGGGGCTGCAGCTCCTCGGTGGTCTCCACCAGGATGGCGCGGTCGGCGCCGATCGCCATCGCCGTGCGCAGGGTCTCCTGGCACTTGGCGTCGCCGCACGAGACCGCGATGATCTCGGTGGCCACGCCCTTTTCCTTCAGGCGCACCGCCTCTTCGACCGCGATCTCGTCGAAGGGGTTCATGCTCATCTTCACGTTGGCAATGTCGACGCCGGTGCCGTCAGACTTGACACGCACCTTGACGTTGTAGTCGACGACCCGCTTGACGGGGAC
>NZ_JBFREQ010000140.1:0-311 GCF_052114385.1 Variovorax sp. M-6
CACCTGAAGCTGCACGCCAAGATGATGCTGGCCGATGGCGAGCGCGCGATCGTCGGCTCGATCAACCTGGCGCCGGGCAGCTTCGACGGCCGGCGCGAACTGGCGATCGAGACCGACCACCCGGGCACGGTGCAGCGGCTGGAGGAAACAGCGCAACGCGACTGGGAGTCCTCGCACAAGATCGACCTGAGCGATGCGGGCCTGCTGCGCGACCTGCAGAAGCGCCAGCTCGATCCGCATCAGCTGGTGCTCGACGGCAGCAACGAGGCGCACAAGGACAAGCCGGACAAGCACAAGGCGAAGGGCTGAGC